>NZ_JBVHJO010000011.1:27456-254691 GCF_055559995.1 Streptomyces sp. NPDC023541 | reverse complement strand
TTGATTTTTGGCACGCTGTTGAGTTCTCAAGGAACGGACGCTTCCTTCGTACTCACCCTCGCGGGCTTTCCTCCGGGCTTTCGTTCTGCTGTCTTACGTTTCCAACTCTACCAGATCATTTCCGCGCCCTGCTCCTCGAAAGTCGCAGTCGATTCGGATTTGAATTCGGTGACCGTTGGGGGTCTTTGCCTTTCGGCTTCCACTACGTTAGCGCTTTTCCCTTGCGACTCATAATCGAGTCACCGGCCGGGAATTCGGGCATGCCCAACAGGACCCCGCCAGGGGCAAGTCGTAGGTAGTGGGTTGGCCGCTCCGGGGGTCTGCCGATGGCAGTGCCCCGTAAAAGCGGCTCGAACTACGTTAGGCGTCCGGCAAGGACGAGTCAAGTTGAGCGGCGGCGCGGCGCGTGGGCGCGGTACGGGCTCACCGTCGGATCGTGGGTGACCCAGAAGCGGTACGGGTGGTCCGCGCCGGCTCCGCCGACTCCCGTGCGCGGACCGCTGCTCACCAGGTCGGGCGAGGTGGGCGTACCCGCGAGGAGGGACAAGGGGGAATCGGGGCCCCCGCAGAGGTCGGTCCCGTCCAGCGAGCGGTCCACGTCCAGGGCCGTGGCCAGACGGGCCGGGCCTTTGGCGAACTCTCGCGGGTTTCTGGCTGAAACTCGACGTTTGGCGGCGAGGTCGGCGCCGACCGTGATCTCGCCCGCCCGCACCAGGACCCCGCTCGCGTGGCCCGGCGGACCACACACCAGGTTGAGGCTGAACCACATGCCGTAGATGAAGTAGACGTACGCGTGTCCGGGAGGGCCGAACATCGAGGCGTTCCGTGCCGTGCGCCCGCGGTAGGCGTGCGAACCCGGATCGGACTCCCCCTCGTACGCCTCGACCTCCGTGATGCGCAGCTCGAGGAGGCCCTCCTCGGTACGACGGACCAGGGTGCGGCCGAGGAGGTCCGGGGCCACGGTGAGGACCGGGCGGTCGAAGAAGGACCGGGGCAGGGGCGTACGGTCGGGACGCGCGCTCATCCGGTCGAGCGTAGTGGAACGCGCTCACCTGCAACCGGGACTTAAGGTTCCGCGTTTGTAAGGGGTAGTCGCGGCGTAGTCGCCAGATCGTTCAAGGGGAGTTTGAGCATGGGCTTCAAGAAGCTGTTCGCGAGCCTGGGTGCCGGTGGTGCCTCGGTGGACACGATCATCACCGAGCCGAACGTCGTACCGGGCGGGATCGTCCAGGGCGAGGTCCGGATCCAGGGCGGATCCGTGGAGCAGCAGATCGAGGGTCTGTCCGTCGGGCTGCAGGCGCGGGTCGAGGTCGAGGGCGGTGACCAGGAGTACAAGCAGGACGTCGTCTTCACCAAGCAGCGCCTCGGCGGTGCCTTCCAGGTGCAGGCCGGCGCGCTGCACGTGGTGCCCTTCGCGCTGGAGATCCCCTGGGAGACGCCGATCACCCACTTCGGGGGTCAGCACCTGCACGGCATGAACATCGGGGTCAGCACCGAGCTGGAGATCGCGCGTGCGGTGGACGCGGGCGACCTCGACCCGATCAACGTGCACCCGGTGCCGGCGCAGCAGGCGATCCTGGACGCCTTCCGCCAGCTCGGCTTCACCTTCCGCAGCGCCGACATGGAGCGGGGGCACATCCGCGGGACGCGGCAGACGCTGCCCTTCTACCAGGAGATCGAGTTCCTGCCGCCGTCGCAGTACCGCGGTCTGAACCAGGTCGAGCTGACCTTCGTCTCGGACGGCCGGGAGATGGACGTCGTCCTGGAGATGGACAAGAAGCCGGGGCTGTTCAGCGAGGGCAGCGACACCTACCGCTGCTTCCAGGTGGGTCTGCAGTCGTACCAGGGCACGGACTGGACGGCGTACCTGAACCAGTGGATTGCGAGCGTCGGTTCGCAGCGCAACTGGTTCTAAGGGGGTGGCTTGGTGATCCGGCCCGATCGCCGAGGCACCCCCTAGGCTCGGATCGCGTCCGATACGCGGGCGCGGTCCGATGTCCCCCCTTCCGGAGGTTCAGCAGTGTCAGAGCAGAGCAGGGCGCCCCTTCCGCACGACTTCCACCCCGAGGTCGCGTCCTTCACCTTGACGAGCGATGACGTCTCCCACGGTGCCGACCTGCACGCCGCCCAGGTCCTCACGGGGAAGAACGTCTCGCCGCACCTGCGCTGGGAGGGCTTTCCGGAGGGGACGAAGAGCTTCGCCGTGACCTGCTTCGACCCCGACGCGCCCACCGGCAGCGGGTTCTGGCACTGGGTCCTCTTCGACCTGCCCGTTTCCGTGACGGAGTTGCCGGCCGGGGCGGGCTCCGGGGACTTCGTGGGCCTGCCGGAGGGCGCCGTGCACGCCCGGAACGACTACGGGACGCGGGACTTCGGCGGCGCGGCCCCGCCGCGCGGGGAGCGGCACCGCTACGTGTTCACCGTGTACGCGGTGGACCGGGAGCAGCTCGGTCCGGACGAGGACTCCTCGCCGGCGGTCGTCGGCTTCCATCTGCGGTTCCACGCATTGGGGCGTGCGCAGCTCGTCGCCGAGTACGAGGCGCCCGGCGCGCGCTGATCGTTCGCCCGGCGTTCGCCCGGTCCTGGTCTAAAGAAGGCCAGGACCGGGCATTTTTATTGCGTTGTCCCGCGTGGCCCGCGCGGCGAGAGTGGTCGCGGGCCTGCCGCCATCGTGGTTGCGGGCCTGCACACGGGAGGTGGGCGAGATGCGGGACACGCTGGTGCTGAATGCGAGCTTCGAGCCGCTGTCGACGGTGACGCTGAACCGGGCTGTCGTCCTGGTGCTCCAGGACAAGGCCGTCGTCGAGCAGTCGCACCCGGATCTGCGTGTCCGCGCCGCCACCATGGACCTTCCGATGCCGCGGGTGATCCGGCTCTGCCGGTACGTCAGGGTGCCCTTCCGAAGACATGCGCCCTGGTCGCGGAGGGGGGTGCTGGTCCGGGACCAGCACCGGTGCGCGTACTGCGGCAGGCGCGCGACCACGGTGGACCACGTGCTGCCCAGGGCCCAGGGCGGTGGGGACACGTGGCTGAACACGGTGGCGTCCTGCGCCGAGGACAACCACCGCAAAGCGGCCCGGACTCCGGAGGAGGCGGGGATGCCGCTCCTGCGGAAGCCCTTCGTACCGTCTCCGGCGGACGCCATGCTCCTCGCGCTGGGGGTGGCCGGACAGGAGGCGCTCCCGGAGTGGCTGGAGCGTTCCGCCTAGGCCGCCTGCGCTGAGCGGCGTAGCTGATCTACGTCGCTCAGCGGACCAACAACTGGACGATCGCGAGGATTCCGACCGTCACGATGACTGCGCGCAGGACCGTCGGCGGGAACCGGCGGCCGACCTTGGCGCCGATCTGGCCGCCGATCGTCGAGCCGACGGCGATGAGCAGGACGGCCGTCCAGTCGAACTCGGCGACGAAGAGGAAGAAGACGGCCGCGATGCCGTTCACGAGGGCGGCGATGACGTTCTTGACGGCGTTGATCCGTTGCAGGTCGTCGCGGATCAGCAGGCCCATCAGGCCGAGGTAGAGCACGCCCTGGGCCGCGCCGAAGTAGCCGCCGTAGGCGCTGGAGAACAGCATGCCGCCGAGCAGGACCGGGCCGCCGTCGGGGTGGCCGGTGTCTCCGCCGGCGGCTTCCTGACGTCGGCGCAGGGCGGCGGCGAGCCGGGGCTGCAGGATCACGAGGACGAGGGCGAGCCCGATCAGGACGGGCACGATCGTGTCGAAGGCGTCGGACGGCAGGGCCAGGAGCAGGGCCGCGCCCGCGAGTCCCCCGACGGCGGATACCGAGCCGAGTCGCAGGATGCGGGCGCGCTGCCCCTGGAGTTCCTTGCGGTAGCCGATGGCTCCGCTGATGGAACCGGGGACCAGGCCGAGGGTGTTGGACACGTTGGCGGTGACCGGTGGCAGGCCGGTGGCCAGCAGCACCGGGAAGGTGATGAGGGTGCCGGAGCCGACGATGGTGTTGATCGTGCCGGCGCCGATGCCGGCGGCGAAGACCGCGAGTGGTTCCCAGACGGACATGGACTGTCCCATCCCCCTTGCATGAGTGAGTCGCCTCCCCGCCATGAAGGTCGAGGGGTCTCACTGATCATGCAGGAAGGGGTGGCGGGTCAGTCGATGGGGGGCTGTTCGCGGCGGTCCGCGGCGTCCTTGTCCCGGGCGGCCGGGATGCCGCCGCCGTCCTTGCCGGAGTTCTGCGGATTGAAGCCCGAACCGCCGCCCAGTGGACCGAAGTTGCCCATGGCACCGGAGAGGCCCTTGAGGGCGTCGCCGATTTCGCTGGGCACGATCCAGAGCTTGTTGGCGTCGCCTTCGGCGATCTTCGGGAGCATCTGCAGGTACTGGTAGGCGAGGAGCTTCTGGTCGGCGTCGCCGGCGTGGATGGACTCGAACACCGTACGGATGGCCTGTGCTTCACCCTCGGCCCTGAGCGCGGCGGCCTTGGCCTCACCCTCGGCGCGCAGGATGGAGGACTGCTTCTCACCCTCGGCGCGCAGGATCTCGGACTGCCGGACACCTTCGGCCTGGAGGATCGCGGCGCGCTTGTCGCGGTCGGCGCGCATCTGCTTCTCCATCGAGTCCTGGATGGAGGTCGGCGGCTCGATGGCCTTGAGCTCGACGCGGTTGACGCGGATGCCCCACTTGCCGGTGGCCTCGTCGAGGACCCCGCGCAGGGCGGCGTTGATCTCCTCGCGGGAGGTGAGGGTGCGCTCCAGGTCCATGCCGCCGATGATGTTGCGCAGCGTGGTGACGGTGAGTTGCTCGATGGCCTGGATGTAGCTGGCCACTTCGTACGTGGCCGCGCGCGCGTCGGTCACCTGGTAGTAGATGACGGTGTCGATGTTGACCACCAGGTTGTCCTGGGTGATGACGGGCTGCGGCGGGAAGGGGACGACCTGTTCGCGCAGGTCGATCCGGTTGCGGATCGAGTCGATGAACGGGACGACGATGTTGAGGCCCGCGTTGAGGGTGCGTGTGTAGCGGCCGAACCGCTCGACGATGGCGGCGCTGGCCTGCGGGATCACCTGGATCGTCTTGACCAGTGCGATGAAGACCAGAACCACCAGAATGATCAGGACGATGATGATCGGTTGCATGCGGTTCCCCGTGCCCTTCCGGCTGTCTGTGCTGCCCCGTTGATCGGAGTCTCGCAGACCTGGGGGCCGCGAGCAGGCTGCTTTCACATCACGACGGCGGTCGCCCCGTCGATCTCCACCACGTCGACGGACTGGCCGGGTTCGAAGCTGGTGTCCGCGTCGAGGGTGCGGGCGGACCAGACCTCGCCGGCGAGCTTGATCCGGCCGCCGCCGCCGTCGACGCGTTCGAGGACGACGGCGCTCCTGCCCTTCAAAGCGTCGATGCCGCTGCGGTGTTGGGGGCGCTGGTCGCGGTGGCGGTTGGCGATGGGCCGGACGACGGCGATGAGCGCGACCGACACGACCACGAGGACTTGGGCCACCACTCCCCCGCCCAGGGCCGCCGTGACGGCTGCCGCCACCGCCCCGACGGCGAACATGCCGAACTCCGGCATGGCGGTCAGGACAAGGGGGATGCCCAGTCCGACCGCGCCGATGAGCCACCACACCCACGCGTCGATGTCCACGTGGTCATGGTAGGTCGATCGGGCGCGGTCGGGACAGGGTGCGGGGGACCGTACCCGGAGCGTGACCGTGCGGGTTCCTCCGGCTCGGGGCTCCGGCCCGGGGCTCCGGCGCGGGGCTCCGGCGCGGGGCTCCGGCTCAGCCGAGGGGCAGGCCCTGGGCGGTCCAGCGGTCGGCCCCGTTGCGCTCGACGACCAGGGGGAGGCCGAAGCAGAGCGAGAGGTTGCGGGAGGTCAGTTCGAGGTCGATGGGGCCCGCGGTGACGACCTTGCCCTGACGGATCATCAGGACGTGGGTGAAGCCGGGGGCGATCTCCTCGACGTGGTGCGTGACCATGACCATGGAGGGGGCGAGCGGGTCGCGGGCGAGGCGGCCGAGGCGGCGTACGAGGTCCTCGCGGCCACCGAGGTCGAGGCCGGCGGCGGGCTCGTCGAGGAGCAGGAGCTCGGGGTCGGTCATCAGGGCGCGGGCGATCAGGGTGCGCTTGCGCTCGCCCTCGGAGAGGGTGCCGAACTTCCGGTCGAGGTACTCGGTCATGCCGAGGCGGTCGAGGAAGGCACGGGCGCGCTGCTCGTCGACCGCCTCGTACTCCTCCTGCCAGGTCGCCGTCATGCCGTAGGCGGCGGTGAGGACGGTCTGCAGGACGGTCTGCCGCTTCGGGAGCTTGTCGGCCATGGCGATGCCGGCCACGCCGATGCGGGGGCGCAGCTCGAAGACGTCGACCTTGCCGAGGGTGCTGCCGAGGATGGTGGCGGAGCCCGTGGTGGGGAAGAGGTAGCTGGAGGCGAGGTTCAGCAGTGTGGTCTTGCCGGCGCCGTTGGGGCCGAGGATCACCCAGCGCTCGCCCTCCTTCACCGACCAGGAGACCTGGTCCACCAGAGCCCGGCCCTCGCGGACCACGGATACGTCCACCAGCTCCAGAACATCGCTCATGAGCGTGTTGTCACCCCTTGCAGTCACGGTTCACTGTGCGCCGGTAGACGCAGCCCCAGGGGAAAACCTACGCCACTCGCGATGGGGTCCGGGGCCGGGGCCCGGTGCGGGTGGCGATCCGTAAAGTGGGGGGATGCTTTTCGAACCACGTTCAGGGCGGCTGGCCGCCTGGGGGAACGCGCTGCTGGCCGGTCTGGTCTCGCCCGACGAGGCCGCGATGTCGATCGTGGGCGAGGACGCCGTGCACCGGGTGGAGGGGCTGCCGGGCGAGGCGGGCCCGGTGGGGCTCACGCTGGCGCTCGGCCGGCTGCGCGCGCTGGGGGTCACGGGTCTGCGGGTCGCGCTGCCGGCGCCGGGGCATCCGCTGGGGCTGAGCGGACCGCCGGAGTTCAACGCGCGGGCGCTGGAGGCCGAGGAGGCGGTCGTCACGGTGGGTGCGGCGGTGGGGCTGGTGCCGGAGGTGGCCGAGGCCGGTCCGGCCGGGGACGTCCACGTGTCGGTGACCTGGCACGTGCTGCCGGTACGGGAGGCCCCGCCGGCCGACGTGCCGTCGCTGGGCGAGGCGGAGCGGGAGCTGGCGGAGGCGCTGCGCGAGGCGACCGTGGTGTTGACCCGGCTGGACGTGGCGGGGTCCGGGCCGATGTCGGAGGCGGCGCTGTCGGCGTACCGGGCGCGGGCCGAGGCGGGGCAGGACGCGCTGGCGCCGGGGTATCCGGCGCGGGCGGTACGGGTGCTGGCGCTGGCGCAGCGGGTGGACCTGATGGTGTCGCTGGCGTACGAGAGCGGGCACGGGGGTGCGGTGGCCGCGTCGGAGATGGCGGCGCGGGCGGAGGCGCTGCGGCCGGTGGAGCGGGTGGCGCGGCGGGCGCTGGTGGCGGCGTACAACTCGGCCGTAGAGGCGCGCGAGCGGGGCTGAGGCGCGGGCTCACGGCGCGGACGGCCCCGGGCGGCTGCGCCCGGGCTTCGTGGGGCTTCGCCCCACACCCTGCGCCCGCGACGCCGGCGGCGCTCGATGTGCGGGCCGGTCCCCGAGCGGGGTGCGGTCGGTCGCCCTCCGGTGCCGGGTGTCGACCACCACACGTCGTGGGAGCTGAGGTGGGAGACGTAGAGGTGACGGCCGTTCGGGGTGGCGAGGGCCGGAGCAGGGGGATCACCGCCCGGCGTGGAAGGCGCCGGTGACCGTGCCGGTGTCGGTGTGGATCACGCCAGACGCTGCCGGCACCGGCGTTGGCGACGTACAGCGCGCGGCCGTCCGGTTCACCGCCGGGCCCATGCGGGTGCGGCCCCGCTTCCGGGGAGAGGGGGAAGCGGGGCCGCAGGTCGGGGTGGGGTCAGGCGTTCACGCCGGTGTTGCCCCAGGCGCCGTTGAGCAGACCGATCACGCTGACCGTGTTGCCCACGACGTTCACGGGGACGTGCACCGGCGCCTGGAGCAGGTTCCCCGAGGCCACGCCGGGCGAGTTCAGGGCCTCGCCCTCCGCCGACGCACCGCCGTGCGCCGAGGAGACACCGGCGCCGGCGGCGAGGAGGCCGCCCGCGATCATGGTGACGGCTGCGGCCTTCTTGAAGTTCTTCACGTTCGCGTTCCTCCAGTACGTCGGCCGCGACCAGCCGTCGCGACACGCCATGAAGAACGGCCGCCCCGCCCTCGGGGATACGCCATGTGGGCTACATACACCCGACGGTATGAATCTCAGCCCGGAAGGAGACGGTCCGATTCGGACTCCTCAGTCTGCGATTCCGTGCCTGACCGCCCACAATGCGGCCTGGGTCCGGTCGGAAAGGTCCAACTTCATCAGGATGTTCGAGACGTGGGTCTTGACCGTCTTCTCGGACAGCACCAGGGCGCGGGCGATCTCCCGGTTGGAGCGGCCGTCCGCGATGAGGACGAGGACCTCGCGCTCCCGGTCGGTCAGCGAGCCGGGCCGGCCCGCCGGGGAGCCCTGGTCGTCCTGGGAGAGCAGGGCCTGCGCCACCTCCGGCTGGAGCAGCACGTGGCCGGCGTGGACGGAGCGGATGGCTCCGGCCAGGGCGTCGGGGTCGATGTCCTTGTAGACGTACCCGGCCGCGCCGGCGCGCAGGGCGGGGACCACGGTCCGCTGCTCCGTGAAGCTGGTGACGACCAGCACCCGCGCCGGGTTCGCCAGCTCGCGCAGCCGGCGCAGGGCCTCGATGCCGTCGGTGCCCGGCATCTTCACGTCCATGAGGATCACGTCGGGCCGCAGGTCCTCGGCGCGGGCGATGCCCTCCTCACCGTCGGAGGCCTCCCCCACCACCTCTATGTCCTCCTGGACCTCCAGGAAGGTGCGCAGGCCCCGCCGGACCACCTGGTGGTCGTCCACCAGCAGGACCCGGATGGGGCTGCCGCTGCGGCCGGTGCTGTCAGCCACCGGGGACCTCCATCTCGATCGTGGTGCCCTGCCCGGGCTCCGAGTGCACGGCGAGGCGGCCTCCGACGCCGCTCGCGCGGTCCCGCATGGAGACCAGGCCCAGATGGCGGCCCGCCCGGCGTACTGCCCCGGGGTCGAAGCCCTTCCCGGAGTCGACGACCTGGAGGACCGCGCCACCGGTGGGTGTACGGGCGAGGGTGACCTCGACGCGGTCGCCGTCCGAGTGGCGCAGGGCGTTGTGGAGGGCCTCCTGGGCGACGCGGAGCACCGCTTCCTCCTGGGGCGCGGGAAGGGCCCGTACGCCGTCACAGGTGAAGGTGACGTGTGCGGTGTGCGCACGGTCGAGTACGTGGACGTGCGTGCGCAGCGTGGCCACCAGGCCGTCCTCGTCCAGGGCGGCCGGGCGCAGCTCGGTCACGGCGGCGCGCAGTTCGTCGGCGGCCTCCGCCGCGAGGACGGCGACCTGCTGGAGCTCGTCCTTGGCTCGGGCCGGGTCGCGGTCGACGAGGGTCGCGGCGGCCTGGGCGGTGAGGCGCAGGGAGAACAGCTTCTGGCTGACGGCGTCGTGCAGCTCGTGGGCGAGGCGGGAGCGCTCCTCGGCGATGGTGAGCTCGCGGCTGCGTTCGTAGAGGCGGGCGTTGGTGAGGGCGATCGCGGCGTGCTGGGCGAGGAGGGAGAGGAGTTCCTGGTCCTCGTCGGTGAAGACGCGCCCGCTGCCGTCGGACGCGCTGCGCTTGTTCGCCAGGAAGATCGCTCCGAGGATCTCCTCGCCGTCCCGGACGGGCATCCCGAGGAAGTCGGACATCTCGGGGTGGGCTGCGGGCCAGCCGCCGAAGCGGGGGTCCTCGCGTACGTCGGTGAGCCGCTCGGGGCCGTCCTCGTGGAGCATCGAGGCGAGGATGCCGTGCTGCCGGGGCAGGGGGCCGATCCGACGCCACTGTTCCGCGCTGATGCCGTCGACGACGAACTGGGCGAAGCCGCCGTGGTCGTCGGGGACGCCCAGGGCCGCGTACTCGGCGTCCAGCAGCTCGCGGGCGGACACCACGATCGTGCGCAGCACGTCGCGGACCTCCAGGCGCCGGCTCATGGCGAGCAGTGCGGTGCTCACGGCGGCCAGGCCGCTGCGGGGTCCGCCCGGCAGGGGGCTTGCGGTCATGGCCTCACCGTACCGGCGGCCGTGGCCTGCCGGATCGGGCGGTGGGGGGACCCGGGGCACCCCATACGACCTAGGCCGAAGGGACCCGTGGGGGTGGGGCCGGCGGCCGACGCGGCGGCGCCCCGGCCGTTCCTAGGTTGAGGGCATCTGCTGATCGGAACGAAGGCGATGGTGCTGTCATGTCGGTGGCGATCGTGACGGGGGCGTCCAGGGGGCTCGGCCGGGCGCTGGCCGGGGAGCTGGCGGCGCGGGGCTGGGACCTGGTGCTGAGCGCGCGCGGCGCGGCCGCGCTGGAGGAGACGGCGGCCGGGCTGGAGCGGGCCGAGGGGGTGCGGGTCGTGGCGGTGGCCGGGGACGTGTCCTCGGAGGCGCACCGGGCGGCGCTGGTGGCGGCCGCGCGGGGGCTGGGCGGGCTGGACCTGCTGGTGAACAACGCGGGGGTGCTCGGTGCGGAGCCGCTGGTGCCGTTGGCGGTCCAGCCGGCGGGCGGGCTGCGCGAGGCGTTCGAGGTCAATGTGGTGGGGCCGCTGGGGCTGGTCCAGGAGGGGCTGCCGCTGCTGCGCGCCTCGGCGGCGGGGGCGGTGCTGAACGTCAGCTCGGACGCCGCGGTCGTTCCGTACGCCACGTGGGGTGCGTACGGGGCGACCAAGGCGGCGGTGGACCTGATGTCGGCGGTGCTGGCGGTGGAGGAGCCGGAGCTGCGGGTGTGGTGGGCGGATCCGGGCTCGATGCGGACGCGGATGATGGCGGCGGCCGAGCCGGGAGAGGACCTGGCGGGGCTGCCGGCGCCGGAGGAGGTGGCTCCGGTGCTGCTGCGGCTGCTGGCGCAGGGCCTGCCGAGCGGGCGGTACACGGCGGAGGGGCTGGCCGGGTCCCCGGCGGGCGGCGGGCCGCAGCGATGAGCGGGAGCGGGGCGACCGGGGGCGGGTCGATTTCAGGACTGTATATAACGGACATTCCGCGCGAACTATTGGCCCGTGTGCCGGCCGAGCAGCGCGGTCCGGGGCTGGGGCGGGACGCGGTGAGGCTGCTGGTGTCCCCCGGCGGTGCGCAGCCGTCGCTGCACGCGTTCCGAGAGCTGCCGCACCTGCTGCGCGCCGGTGACGTGCTGGTGGTGAACACCTCGGCCACCCTCGCGGCCGCCGTGGACGCCCGGCTGGGCGGCGAAGACGTGGTGGTGCACTTCTCGACGCGGGGTGACGACGGCCGCTGGGCGGTGGAGCTGCGCGCTCCGGCGGGCCGGGGGACCACCCGGCAGCGCCCGGGCGGGCCGGCGGGGGCGGTGGTGGAGCTGCCGGGCGGGCGCCGACTGGTGCTGGAGGAGCCCCTGGCGGCGGGTGCGGACCGGCTGTGGTGGGCGCGACCCTCCTCCGCGCCGTACGGGGTCCCGCAGCTGCTGCGGGAGCACGGGCGGCCGATCCGGTACGCCTATACGGAGCGCGACCAGCCGCTGTCGGCGTACCAGACGGTGTTCGCGGTGCCCGCGGCCGACGGGTCGGGGTCGGCCGAGATGCCGAGCGCGGGCCGGCCCTTCACGGCGGAGCTGGTGGCGCGGCTGGTGAGCCGGGGGGTGCAGTTCGCGCCGCTGACCCTGCACACGGGGGTGGCCTCGCAGGAGGCGCACGAGCCGCCGTACCCGGAGCGGTACGCGGTGCCGGCCACGACGGCGGCGCTGGTGAACGCGGCGCGGGCGGGCGGGGGGCGGGTGATCGCGGTGGGGACCACGGCGGTGCGGGCGCTGGAGTCGGCGGCGGACGCGCGCGGGGTGGTCCGCGCGGCGGGCGGGTGGACCGATCTGGTGGTGACGCCGGAGCGCGGTGTGCGGGCGGTGGACGGTCTGCTGACCGGGCTGCACGAGCCCGAGGCGTCCCACCTGCTGATGCTGGAGGCGGTCGCGGGGCGTGCCGCCGTACGGCTCGGGTATGCCCAGGCGCTCGCCCGGCACTGCCTCTGGCACGAGTTCGGTGACGTGCATCTGCTACTCAAGGAGGACAACCGTCACGGAGTGCATTGCTGAAGCAACGCGTGGTGAGAACGGCGTAAGGGCGATGTGAGCCCCGGCATAGGACCCACATCACTTACGAAGCTCCCTAGTGGAAGAGCGCAGGTCCTGTCAGGTCGGGCAGGCGTAGCGCCGGGGCCGCACAGCGGGCCCCGGCGCCCGGCCCTGATCCACTAAGCGGGATCGTACGTCACACCTTTGCCACAGCATTTTGCCGCCGCTAAGAATTGCTCCCGTCGCCAGGCGCCGCGGATCCCGGATCCGCTCGGCGCCTTCCTGCGGCCCCCGCTATTCGAAGAGGTTGCCCCGCCATGTCTGCTTCCCGCACCCCTGGTCACAGTCGTCTGACGAAGGCACACAAGCTGTCCCTCGCCGGTGTCGCCACCCTGAGCGCCGCCGCCGTCGCCTTCTCCCTCGTCCCCGCCGACACCGCCGAGGCCGAGACCACCATCTCCGCCGCCCCCGTCGCCTGGGCCCAGGCCGTCAACGGCACGCAGACGAAGGCGCTGTACGGCCACCTCTCCACCCAGCAGGTCATCGCCCAGGCCAACGCCAAGGCCGCCGCTGTCGCCGCCAAGGCCAAGGCCGACGCCGACGCCAAGGCCAAGGCCGCCGCCAAGGCCAAGGCCGAGGCCGCCGCGAAGAAGGCCCGCGAGCAGAAGGCCGCCGCGAGCCGCTCCGCCGCCCGCACCCCGGTGTTCGCGAACAACCTGGACGGCTGGATCAAGGAAGCCCTCTTCATCATGAAGAAGGAGCGCATTCCGGGCACCTACGCCGGTATTCACCGCAACATCATGCGTGAGTCCAGCGGCAACCCGATGGCGATCAACAACTGGGACATCAACGCCCAGAACGGCATCCCCAGCAAGGGTCTGCTCCAGGTCATCCTCCCGACCTTCAAGGCGTACCACGTCAAGGGCACCAAGTTCGACCAGTACGACCCGGTCGCCAACATCGTCGCCGCCTGCAACTACGCGGCCGACCGGTACGGCTCGATGGACAACGTCAACAGCGCCTACTAGGCCTTCGGCGGTCCTCGCCCCACCCCGCACGCAACGCCGAAGGGCGGCACCCGGATCCCGGGTGCCGCCCTTCGGCGTTGCGCGTACTGCGCGCCGGCGACTACTTGCCCGCGCGCATGACCTCGGGCTCGTGGCGGCGCAGCAGGCGCTGCACGAGGAACCCGCACGCGATGCCGATGGCCAGCAGGATGATGATGTTCAGGCTCCACTGGCCGACCGTGGCGTCCCAGAGCGGGTCGGTGTTGGTCGGGTTGTCCTGGTCCCACGGCGGCATGAGCTTGCCGAGGTTCAGCGTGGTGCCGGCGGCGGCGACGGCCCAGCGGGACGGCATCAGCCAGGCGAACTGCTCCAGGCCCGGGGAGTCGTAGACCTGGAAGAGGATGCCGGTGAAGACGACCTGGACGATCGCGAACATGACGAGCAGCGGCATGGTCTTCTCGGCGGTCTTCACCAGCGAGGAGATGACCAGGCCGAACATCATCGAGGTGAAGCCGAGCGCGATGACCGACACGCACAGCTCGACGGCCGGCGGCATCAGCAGGCCCTCGGCGGGCAGGTCGCGCGGGGCGAAGCCGATCGCACAGATGATCACGCCCTGGATGGCCGTGATGACGCCGAGGACGATCACCTTCGACATGAGGTACGCCGTCCGGGACAGGCCGGTCGCGCGTTCACGCTCGTAGATGACGCGTTCCTTGATCAGCTCACGGACCGAGTTGGCGGCGCCGGAGAAGCACATGCCGACCGCGAGGATCAGCATGATCGTGCCCGCGTCGCCGTTGAAGCGCGACGGCGGGGTCGGCGGCGCCAGGCCGAAGGTCGCCGGGATGACCGTGGAGACCACGCCCAGGACCGCCGGCAGGATCAGCATCAGGCCCATGAAGCCCTTGTCCGACGCGATCACCGAGACGTAGCGGCGGATCAGCGTCCACAGCTGCGAGCCCCAGCCCTGCGGCTTGGTCGGGCGCATCTGCTGCGCCGACGGCATGACCACCGGCTGCGGGGCGACCGCGTCGAGCTCGGCGGCGTAGAGCTGGTAGTGCTGGGAGCCCTTCCAGCGGCCCGCCCAGTCGTAGTCGCGGTAGTTCTCGAAGGCCGAGAAGACGTCCGCCCAGGTGCTGTAGCCGAAGAAGTTCAGCGCCTCGTCCGGCGGCCCGAAGTAGGCGACCGAGCCGCCCGGGGCCATGACGAGCAGCTTGTCGCACAGCGACAGCTCGGCGACGGAGTGCGTGACGACGAGGACCGTGCGGCCGTCGTCGGCGAGGCCGCGCAGCAGCTGCATGACGTCGCGGTCCATGCCCGGGTCGAGGCCGGAGGTCGGCTCGTCCAGGAAGATCAGCGAAGGCTTGGTGAGCAGCTCCAGGGCCACGGACACGCGCTTGCGCTGACCACCCGAGAGCGCGGTGATCTTCTTGTCCTTGTGGATGTCGAGCTTGAGCTCGCGCAGCACCTCGTCGATGCGGGCGGCGCGCTCGGACTCGGCGGTGTCGCCGGGGAAGCGGAGCTTGGCCGCGTACTTGAGCGCGGTGTTGACCCTCAGCTCCTTGTGCAGGATGTCGTCCTGCGGGACCAGGCCGATGCGCTGGCGGAGCTCCGCGAACTGCTTGTACAGGTTGCGGTTGTCGTAGAGGACGTCGCCCTGGTCGGCGGGCCGGTAGCCGGTCAGCGCCTTGAGCAGCGTCGACTTGCCTGAGCCGGACGGGCCGATGACGCCGATCAGCGACTTCTCCGGGACGCCGAAGGTGACGTCCTTGAGGATCTGCTTGCCGCCCTCGACCGTGACGGTGAGGTGGCGGGCCGAGAAGGAGACCTCACCGGTGTCGACGAACTCCTCGAGGCGGTCCCCGACGATGCGGAACGTCGAGTGGCCGACGCCGACGATGTCGTTCGGGCCGAGGAGCTGGGTGCCGGACTTCGCCAGCGGCTGACCGTTGACGTAGGTGCCGTTGTGGCTGCCGAGGTCGCGGATCTCGAAGCGGCCGCCGGGCATCGAGTGGAACTCGGCGTGGTGGCGCGAGACCTGGAGGTCGGAGACCACCAGCTCGTTCTCCAGCGCGCGGCCGATCCGCATGACGTGGCCCAGCGAGAGCTGGTGGAACGTCGTCGGGCTGCGGTCTCCGGCGTAACCCGGCGCTGCGGCCTGCGGCTGGCGGGGCGCGGCGCCGCCGCCCTGCTGCTGCGGGACGTGGACCTGCGGCTGCTGCGGCTGCTGGTTCCAGGCCTGCTGGGGCTGCTGCTGCGGAGCCTGGTAGGCCGCCGCCTGCGGCTGGGCGTACGCCTGGGCCGGGGTCTGCTGCGCCTGCTGCTGTGCCACGGCGGGCTGCGGCGCGGCGGCGGCGCTCAGATTCAGCCGCGGTCCGTCGGTGGCGTTGCCCAGGTGGACCGGCGTGCCGGGCACCAGCGCGGTCTGCTGGACTCTGGCCCCCTGCACGTAGGTGCCGTTGGTGCTGCCGTGGTCCTCGAGCCCCCAACCCTGGCCGTTCCAGGCGATGGTGGCGTGCCGCCACGACACCCGGGCATCGTCGATCACCACGTCTCCCTGGGGATCGCGCCCCAGTGAGTACGACCTGGACGGATCGAGCGTCCAGGTCCTGCCATTCAATTCCAGTACGAGTTCCGGCACTCCAGCCCCACTTAAGTCCCCCGAGAATCCCCCATGACGTCAGGGAGTCTAGGGATGGCGAACATCCGGGGGAACTATTTCAGGCCTGCCGCCGTATGTGGAATCCGGGCCTTGCCCGGGCGTCCACGTCTGCCCGTTGACGGGGTCGAAAGTCACCCGGAGAGTGAGATACGGGACTTCTCGCCCGGGGTTTCCGTCGCGTATCGCTCGGCTGGTCCCTGATCGTGACGGCGGGGGTGGCCGGCCTGGGCCTGCACCTGCTGGGCGCGGACGCGGCCGGGGGTTCGCTCGGGCCGATGGCGGCCGCCGTGGTGGTGGTCCTCGCGGTCGGTGGAACCGTGGACCCTTCGGGTGACGTCTCGGTCCTCGGAGTTGCCGGGGCGGGGGCCCAAACCTCCCTGGACGTCATGCCCTTGGGGGTGTCGCTGGCGGAGCCCTGGTGCTGGCGGGGGTGTTCCCGCGCTCGCTGCGGGCCGGGGCGGGCGCGGGTGAGACGGCCGCCAGAGCCGTGGCGTTCACGGCGCTGCTCGTCGCGACGGCGGGAGGTCTGGCGTGGGCCGGGCACGACGCGGTCACCCTCGACGGCGCGGCGCTGCCGAGGACCCCGGTGAAGGTCGAGGTGTCCGGGATCGGGGGCATCGGCGGGCTGCTCCCGGACCGCGCCGGGGACCTGGTCGAGGCGCGGACCCGGGCGGGCTTCTCCGTGGCACCCGGGCCGACCCTGCTGGGCGCGGGCCTGTGGGCGCTCGCGGTGCCGGCGGTGGCGCTGCTGGTCTCGGCGCGGGCCGGCCGTACTCGCCCGGGTGCGGCCCGCCGCCTCCGCGGTGGTGGCGGGGCTGGTCGCGGTGGCTGCGGGGCCGGCCGCGGCGGTGGGGGCGGCGCTGGGCGACGAACGACCCGGGCGGGTGCTGGGCGCCGCGCTGCTGGGCGCACCGAACGGTAGCTGGCTGGGGGTGCTGCTGGGGTTGTTCGTGCCGGTGCGCGGCGGGGCCACGGGAGAGCCGGCCCGGCTGCTGCCGGATCCACTGGACGACCTGCTGTCCGCCTCCACGCGGGAGCCGGTGACGGTGGCCCGGCTCGCGGAGTACGACGGGCGGGTCTGGCTGCTGGTGGTGGGGGTGTTCCCGCTGCTGCTCACCGCGGGCGTGCCGGCGGCCGTACGGACCCCCGGGCGCGGCGTCGCGGAGTGCGCGGTGCGGATGAGGGCGGTGACGGGGGTGGCGCTGGCGGTGCTGGTGCGGCTGACGCGGTTGTCGGCGGACGCCTCGCCGGCGGTGCTGGGGGTGGACCTGGTGGATGCCGGGGTGGAGCTGCGCGGGGACGTCCCGTACGCCCTGCTGCTGGGCTCGGTGTGGGGTTCGGTGGCCGGCGGGGCCGGTGCGCTGCCGGCCGGGGCCGGGCGGCCGCCGATCCGACGGGACACGCGGCCGCGGGCCCGCCCGGCCGGGCGGGCCCGGTGGATCCCGGTGCGCCCACGGTCCCGTACCGAGCGGGCCCGGCCGGCCCGGTACGCCGGGGCGGCCGGGGCGGCGGCCGCGAGGGCCGGAGCGGGCAGGGTCCGCCGCCGCCCGAGTGCGCTGTGCCGTACCTGGATCCGGACGTCTCCTGGGACGTGACGGTCACCGGCGTCCCGCCGCACCCCCCGGGCGCTCCGCCGCCGCCGAAACCGCCGGAGCCGCCGGCTCCGCCACGGTGACGCGGTGACGCCCGCGCCGGACGCGGCGCGTTCGGGAGCGGGACGCCGCGCGTTACGGGAGCGGGACGCGGCACGTTCAGGAAATGGGACGGGGGTCCTGTCCCGGGGGCCGGGAAGATACGGTGAGGGCACCATGAGCGCATCGCAGACCTCCGACGTCCCCACCCTCCTCGTCAAGATCTTCGGCAAGGACCGTCCCGGGATCACCGCCGGGCTGTTCGACACCCTCGCCGCCTACTCCGTCGACGTCGTCGACATCGAGCAGGTCGTCACCCGTGGCCGCATCGTCCTGTGCGCCCTCGTCACCAAGCCCGTCGGCGGCACCGAGGGCGACCTGCGGGCCACCGTCCACAGCTGGGCCGAATCGCTCAAGCTGCAGGCCGAGATCCTCTCCGGTACCGGTGACAACCGGCCGCGCGGCAGCGGCCGGTCCCACGTCACGGTGCTCGGCCACCCGCTCACCGCCGAGTCCACGGCCGCCATCGCCGCGGAGATCACCGGGGCCGGCGGCAACATCGACCGCATCTTCCGGCTCGCCAAGTATCCGGTGACCGCGGTGGAGTTCGCCGTCTCCGGTGTGGAGACCGCGCCGCTGCGCACGGCGCTGGCCACGGCCGCCGCGCACATCGGCGTGGACATCGCCGTCGTCTCGGCCGGCCTGCACCGCCGGGCGCAGCGCCTGGTCGTCATGGACGTGGACTCGACCCTCATCCAGGACGAGGTCATCGAGCTCTTCGCCGCCCACGCCGGGTGCGAGGCCGAGGTCGCCGAGGTCACCGAACGGGCCATGCGCGGCGAGCTGGACTTCGAGCAGTCGCTGCACGCCCGCGTTGCGCTGCTGGCGGGCCTGGACGCCTCCGTCGTCGACAAGGTCCGCGCCGAGGTGCAGCTGACCCCGGGCGCGCGGACCCTGATCCGTACGCTGAAGCGGCTCGGCTACCAGGTGGGCGTGGTGTCCGGCGGCTTCACCCAGGTGACGGACGACCTGCGGGAGCAGCTGGGGCTGGACTTCGCCTCCGCCAACACCCTGGAGATCGTCGACGGGAAGCTGACGGGCAAGGTCACGGGGGAGATCGTGGACCGGGCGGGCAAGGCCCGGCTGCTGCGCCGCTTCGCCGCCGAGGCCGGCGTGCCGCTGGCCCAGACGGTGGCCATCGGTGACGGCGCCAACGACCTGGACATGCTGAACGCGGCCGGGCTGGGCGTGGCCTTCAACGCCAAGCCGGTGGTCCGCGAGGCGGCGCACACGGCGGTGAACGTGCCGTTCCTGGACGCGGTGCTGTACCTGCTGGGGATCACCCGCGAGGAGGTCGAGGCAGCCGACCTGGCCTGATCCCCCGTCGGTGCCCCGAGCCCGCCCCTTTCGGCCCCCGCCGGGCCCGCGCCGCCCGACGGGATCCGGCAGGGACGGCCTGGGCACCCCGATCCCGGACATGAGCGGGCCCCGGCGGCCGGTGCGGCCGCCGGGGCCCCTTCGCGTGCGGCGCCGGTCAGTGGCCCTTGGGAGTCCAGTAGTCCAGCAGGGTGCCCACCCCGTGCTCCAGCGACTTCCACGAGCCGGTGAAGGAGACGACGGCGAGCGCGGCGGTCGGGAATCCCGTGCGGTTCATCCGCGCCAGGGTGTCGCCCTCCGCCCGCCCGGAGAGGGCGTCGGCGAGGGCGTGCATGCCCGGGTTGTGGCCGATGACGAGGAGGTCGCAGACCTCGTCGGAGGTCTCGTTCAGCAGGGCGATGAGCTCGCCCGGCGAGGCGTCGTAGATCCGCTCCTCGTAATGGGTCTTCGGCCGGTGCGGCATCTCCTGGACGGCGAGCTTCCAGGTCTCGCGGGTGCGGGCCGCGGTGGAGCAGAGGGCCAGGTCGAAGGCGATGCCGGTCTCGGCGAGCTTCAGACCGACGGCCGGCGCGTCCTTGCGGCCCCGTTCCGCCAGCGGACGGTCGTGGTCGGGCACCTCGGGCCAGTCGGCCTTGGCGTGCCGGAGGAGGGCGATCCTGCGGGGTGTGTCTGCGCTCATGGCTCCCAGCTTCCCATGAAACGGGCCGTGGGGCGCAGGCTGTTGGGGGCTCGTCCCAGGTGGTGAGGGGCGCTCGGGAGGTCAGCCGACGGCGCGCAGGAACTGCTCGGCGACCTGGACGAGACCGGAGACCTCGCCGGTGGCCGCGTGGGCCTCGCCGGATCCGGCGAGGAGCAGCAGGAGCAGCCCGAAGGCGAGTGCGGGCAGGGCCGGCGCCCACCAGTGCAGCCGGGTGCTCGCCACGGTGGTGGCGCTCACCCGGCGGGCGGACGGGAGGGACCGTGTGCGCGTGGGGGCCGACATGGCCGCCTCCGTGGGTGTGTGGACCGGGCTGGCTTGCTGCCTACGAATCTATGGATCCGGGACGCCGGTTCCCATCCGGGCCACACCCCACTTCACCCTGAGCCGGGCCCCCTAGGGGTTGGTGGGGATATCCCCACCCCCGGGGGGTGGCCGGCGTCAGGGCGAGGCGATCGTCGCGATGACGGAGATGATCACGGTGATGCCGAGGAAGACACCGAGGACGATGCCGAGCTTCTTGCGGCCGTCCTGCGGGTTCGGTTCGAGTACGGGCGACATGCGGTCAGTCTCGCACGCCGCATTCGTGCTCGATCGTGCGGTCCCGTCCCGCCAGCACGCCGAGGGCGATCTGCGGGACGAGCAGGCCGGCCATCAGGGCGAGCGGCAGGTCCCAGCCGCCGCTGTGCTGGTAGAGGGTGCCGATGACGAGCGGGCCGGGGATGGAGATGAGGTAGCCGGTGCTCTGGGCGAAGGCGGACAGCTTGGCCACGCCGGCCGGGGACTTGGCGCGCAGCCCGATCATGGTGATGACCAGCGGGAACGCGCAGTTGGAGACGCCGAGCAGGAGCGCCCAGGCCCAGGCTCCGGCGGCGGGGGCGAAGTAGAGCCCCAGGTAGCCGGTGAGGCCGAAGACGCCGAGGGTGACGGCGATGGCCCCCTGGTTCCTCATACGGCCGGCCAGACCCGGGATGACGAAGGCGAGCGGGACGCCCATGACCATGGTGACGGCGAGGAGCACGCCGGCGGTGGAGGCGGAGACGCCGGCGTCGCGGAAGATCTGCGGGAGCCAGCCCATGGTGACGTACGCGCCGGTGGCCTGGAGGCCGAAGTAGCAGGCGAGGGCCCAGGCGGTACGGCTACGGGCGACCCGCGGGCCCGCGTCGGTCCGTACGGCGGCGCCGGCGCCCGAGCCGGCTGCGGCTGCCGCAGCGGCCCGGTCGGCGCGCCGGGCGGCGCGGGCGAGGGGCAGCCACAGCAGGACGGCGAGGACCGCGAGGGCGGCCCACATCAGCAGGCCGGTGCGCCAGCTGCGCCCGAGGGCGCCGGTCAGCGGGACGGTCGCGGCCGCTGCGAGCGAGGTGCCGGCGGCCAGGGCCATGGAGTAGAGGCCGGTCATGGTGCCGACCCGGTCGGGGAAGTAGCGCTTGACGATCACCGGGAGCAGGACGTTGGTGAGCGCTATGCCGGCCAGCGACAGAGCGCTGGCGGCGAGGAAGCCGGCGGCACCGTTCGCGAAGGGCCGGATCAGCAGTCCGGCGGTGACGGCGGCCATGCCGGCGCAGACGACGGCGACCGGGCCGAAGCGGCGGGAGAGCCGGGGCGCGGTGACGCCGAAGACGGCGAAGCACAGGGCCGGGACGGAGGTGATCAGTCCGGCGACCGTGCCGCTCATGCCCAGGCCGGTGCGGGTCTCCTCGAAGAGGGCGCCGAGGCTGGTGATGGCGGGGCGCAGGTTGAGGGCCGCCAGCACGATTCCGACGATGAGCACCGGGCCGAGCCAGGTCGGCCGCGCCGTAGCGGCCGGGGTGGCGACCGTGGCGCGGTCTGCGGTGGGCCGGTCGAGCGTCGTGGTTTCTTCCTCGGACATTCAACCATCATAGAATCATGGGATGATTGGTTGTCCAGCCGCAGCCCGTACGTGAGAGGAACCCATGCCGCTGACCTCGCCCCGGCGCTCCGCGCTCGTCGACCAGGTGATCGCCCAGTTGCGCAACCAGATCACCTCCGGCGAGTGGCCGGTCGGCTCGCGCATCCCCACCGAGCCGGAGCTGGTGGAGCTGATCGGCGTCGCCCGCAACACCGTGCGCGAGGCGGTGCGGGCACTGGCGCACAACGGCCTCCTCGACATCCGGCAGGGTTCGGGCACGTACGTCATCGCGACCAGCGAGCTGGCCGGCGTCATGCACAGGCGCTTCGCCGGGGCCGAGCCGAGGCACATCGCCGAGCTGCGCTCCACGCTGGAGTCCTCGGCGGCCCGACTGGCGGCCGAGCGGCGTACCGAGCGGGACCTGGGCCAGCTGGACGCCCTGCTGGCGCGCCGCGAGGAGGCCTGGGCGGGCGGGGACGCGGAGGTCTTCGTCGCGGCGGACGTGAGTCTGCACATGGCGGTGGTGACGGCCTCGCACAACGACGTACTGATCGAGCTGTACGCGGACCTGGGCGAGCTGGTGGCCGACTGGCTGCGGGCCGACGTGGGCACCGTGCTGGATCCCGCCGCCCATCTCGACCACGCCCGCCTGATCGAGGCGATCCGGCGCGGTGACGGGGACGCGGCGGCCTCGGAGGCCGCGGGCTACCCCTTCGTCTGCCTCGGCAAGGACGGCAAGGACCGCACGGACGCCCAGGGGGCTCCGGTCACGCCCGTCGGTGGCTGACCCAGGCCGCGCGGACTTCCTTCCAGCAGCGGCCGGTGAGCTCGGCCCGGCCGGTCGGGCCGACGGCGACGGCCGCGCCGTCGCCGTCCAGGTCCCACCAGCGGTCGCACTCCACGTGCAGGCTCACCAGGTCGGTCTCCGGGTAGGCGTTGTGGCAGTGCGCGGTCACCTGGGAGCCCTCGATCGAGGTGGCGCAGTCGGCGCCGAAGAGTTCACGGGCGGCGGGCGGCGAGGGCTGCACGGGGGGCTCGGCGGGGATGTCGGAGAACTCCACGACGGCCGGGCCCGCCACCTCGGGGCCGGGGGCGGCCTCGTCTCCGGAGGGCTGCGCGGCGACGGCCGGGATCAGGAGTCCGGTCACGATCACCGACGTGACCAGCATCGATACCGCTCGGCTCGGCCTGGTGCGCACTCCTGCCTCCTCCCCGCCGGAGCCGGGAAGATCCCGACCTGGCCAGTTTGCAGGCATCTGCGCCGGTTTTCGACTCGGGAAGATCCGGTCAGCCGGTGAACATGCGAGCGAAGCCGGCCCTCCGGGCCCCGGCCCCCGCGTCCGCCCCGGCCCCCCGTGGGCGGACACGAGAACGGCGGCGGCCGCGCCTCCCCCGGGGGTGAAGCGCGGCCGCCGCCGTACGGACACGGGGTCCTGACCGGGGGTCAGGCGCCCATCGCGTGCACGCCGCCGTCCACGTGGACGATCTCGCCGGTGGTCTTCGGGAACCAGTCCGACAGCAGGGCGACGACGCCCTTGCCCGTCGGCTCCGGATCGCTCATGTCCCACTCCAGCATGGAGCGCGTGTTCCAGACCTCGGCCAGCTCGCCGAAGCCCGGGATGGACTTCGCGGCCATGGAGCCGATCGGACCGGCCGAGACCAGGTTGCAGCGGATGTTCTCCTTGCCCAGGTCGCGGGCGAGGTAGCGGCTGGTGGCCTCCAGCGCGGCCTTGGCCGGGCCCATCCAGTCGTACTGCGGCCAGGCGAACTGCGCGTCGAAGGTGAGGCCGACGACGGCCGCGCCCTGCGCCGGGAAGAGCGGCTTGCAGGCCATCGTCAGCGACTTCAGCGAGAACGCCGAGACGTGCATGGCGGTGGCGACCGACTCGAACGGCGTGTTCAGGAAGTTGCCGCCGAGGGCGTCCTGCGGCGCGAAGCCGATGGAGTGCACGACACCGTCGAGGCCGCCGAGCTCGTCACGGACGAGGCCCTCCAGGCGGGCCAGGTGCTCGTCGTTGCTGACGTCGAGCTCGATCACCTTGACCGGCTTGGGCAGCTTCTTCGCGACGCGCTCCGTCAGCGACGGACGCGGCCACGCGGTGAGGATGACCTCGGCGCCCTGCTCCTGGGCCAGCTTGGCCGCGTGGAAGGCGATGGAGGACTCCATCAGCACACCCGTGATGAGGATGCGCTTGCCCTCGAGAATTCCGCTCATGGTGATCAGTGACCCATGCCCAATCCGCCGTCAACGGGAATGACGGCTCCGGTGATGTACGCGGCGTCGTCGGACGCCAGGAAGCGGACGGCTGCCGCGATCTCCTCGGGCTGCGCGTAGCGGGCCAGCGGCACCTGCGCCACGATGCCCGCGCGCTGCTCGTCGGTGAGGACCTTCGTCATGTCGGTGTCCACGAAACCGGGCGCGACGACGTTGAAGGTGATGTTGCGGGAGCCCAGCTCGCGAGCGAGCGAGCGGGCGAAGCCGACCAGCGCGGCCTTGGAGGCCGCGTAGTTGGCCTGCCCCGCCGACCCCATGAGCCCGACGACCGAGGAGATCAGGACGACGCGGCCCTTCTTGGCACGGAGCATGCCGCGGTTCGCGCGCTTGACCACCCGGAAGGTGCCCGTGAGGTTGGTGTCGAGGACCGAGGAGAAGTCCTCCTCGGACATGCGCATCAGCAGCGTGTCCTTGGTGATGCCGGCGTTGGCCACGAGCACCTCGACCGCGCCGTGCGCGTCCTCGATCTCCTTGTAGGCCTGCTCCACCTGCTCGGAGTCGGTGATGTCGCACCGCACCGCCAGGACACCGAGCTCGGTGAGGGCCTGCGGCGGCTCACCCGACCGGTACGTGATCGCGACCTTGTCGCCGGCCTCCGCGAAGGCTCGGGCGATGGCGAGGCCGATGCCCCGGTTTCCTCCGGTGACGAGAACCGAGCGGCTCAACGGATCACCCTTTCGCTAGCGGTCTGAATACCGAAAACCTATAGGTCGCATCGCTCGTACGGAGAATCGAGCCCCGACAGGGCCTCGCAGCGGGCTCTGTCGAGTCCCTACAGAAAGATGTAGGCACAAGGGCCCCGATCGCGACATGATCGGGGCGACCGTCCCCGACCCCGGGAGGACTTCCGTGCCCCATTCCATCGACGCGGCCTTCACCGCGCTGCCCCTGCGGGCGCTCGCCGACGCGGCGCTCGCCCGGGCCCGCGCGCTGGGCGCCGACCATGCCGACTTCCGGCTGGAGCGGATCCGCAGCGCCTCGTGGCGGCTGCGCGACGCCAAGCCCTCCGGCGGGTCCGACACCACCGACCTCGGCTACGCGGTCCGGGTCGTGCACGGGGGCAGCTGGGGGTTCGCCTCCGGCGTGGACCTCACCATGGACGGCGCCGCCAAGGTGGCCTCGCAGGCCGTGGCCATGGCGAAGCTGTCCGCCCAGGTGATCAAGGCCGCCGGTTCGGACGAGCGCGTGGAGCTCGCCGACGAGCCGGTGCACGCGGACAAGACGTGGATCT
Source organism: Streptomyces sp. NPDC023541 (assembly GCF_055559995.1). Classification (NCBI taxonomy): domain Bacteria; kingdom Bacillati; phylum Actinomycetota; class Actinomycetes; order Kitasatosporales; family Streptomycetaceae; genus Streptomyces; species Streptomyces sp. NPDC023541. Next base: position 229,866 of record NZ_JBVHJO010000011.1, on the reverse strand, counting down.
CCTCCTACGAGGTGAACCCCTTCGAGGTGCCGGACGCGGAGAAGGCGGCGCTGCTCGCCGACTGGAGCTCCCGGCTGCTGGCGGCCGACGGCGTCGCGCACGTGGACGCCTCGCTGCTCGCGGTGCACGAGAACAAGTTCTACGCCGACACCGCGGGCACCACGACCACGCAGCAGCGGGTCCGGATCCACCCGCAGCTCACGGCGGTCGCCGTCAACGGCACCACCGGCGAGTTCGACTCGATGCGCACCATCGCCCCGCCCACCGGCCGCGGCTGGGAGTACCTGACCGGCACCGGCTGGGACTGGAACGCCGAGCTGGAGGAGATCCCCGGCCTGCTCGCCGAGAAGATGCGGGCGCCGAGCGTGCAGGCCGGGCGCTACGACCTAGTGGTGGACCCGTCCAACCTGTGGCTCACCATCCACGAGTCCATCGGCCACGCCACCGAGCTCGACCGGGCGCTGGGCTACGAGGCGGCGTACGCGGGGACCTCCTTCGCCACCTTCGACCAGCTGGGCAAGCTCCGGTACGGCTCCCCGATCATGAACGTGACGGGCGACCGGACCGCCGAGCACGGGCTGGCCACCGTCGGTTTCGACGACGAGGGCGTCCAGGCGCAGAGCTGGGACCTCGTCAAGGACGGCACCCTGGTCGGCTACCAGCTGGACCGGCGGATCGCGAAGCTGACCGGCCTCGGGCGGTCCAACGGCTGCGCCTTCGCCGACTCCCCCGGGCACGTGCCGGTCCAGCGGATGGCGAACGTGTCCCTCCAGCCGGATCCCGGCGGACTGTCGACCGAGGACCTGATCGGCGGGGTGGAGCGCGGCATCTTCGTGGTCGGCGACCGCTCCTGGTCGATCGACATGCAGCGCTACAACTTCCAGTTCACCGGGCAGCGGTTCTTCCGGATCGAGAACGGCCGGCTGGCCGGGCAGCTGCGCGACGTCGCCTACCAGGCCACCACCACCGACTTCTGGGGCTCGATGGAGAAGGTCGGCGGCCCGCAGACCTATGTCCTGGGCGGCGCCTTCAACTGCGGCAAGGCCCAGCCGGGCCAGGTCGCGGCGGTCTCGCACGGCTGCCCGTCCGCGCTGTTCCGCGACGTGAACATCCTGAACACCACGCAGGAGGGCGGCCGATGACCACGCACGATCACCACGAGATCTGCCGGGGGTCCGGGGGTCGCCCCCCGGGACAGCACAGTCCGAACACCACGCAGGAGGCAGGCCGATGAGCCGATCGACCAAGCCGCACGAGATCGTCGAGCGGGCCCTGGAGCTGTCCACCGCCGACGGATGCGTCGTCATCGCCGACGAGGAGTCGAGCGCCAACCTGCGCTGGGCCGGCAACGCCCTGACGACCAACGGGGTCACCCGCGGCCGGACCCTGACGGTCATCGCCACGGTCGACGGCAAGGAGGGCACGGCCTCGGGGGTCGTGTCGCGCTCCGCCGTCACCGCCGAGGACCTGGAGCCCCTCGTACGGGCCGCCGAGGCGGCCGCGCGGGGCGCCGGACCCGCCGAGGACGCCCAGCCGCTGGTCACCGGGACCCCGGTGTCGCCGGACTTCACCGACGCCCCGGCCGAGACCACCTCCGCCGTGTTCGCGGACTTCGCCCCGGCCCTCGGGGAGGCCTTCGCCCGGGCCCGGGCGGGCGGCCGGGAGCTGTACGGCTTCGCCCACCACGAGCTGGTCTCCACGTACGTCGGCACCTCGACGGGCCTTCGGCTGCGCCACGACCAGCCCAACGGCACCCTGGAGCTCAACGCGAAGTCCCCGGACCGCCGGCGTTCGGCCTGGGCCGGCCGCTCCACCCGGGACTTCAAGGACGTGGACCCGACCGTGCTGGATGCGGAGCTCGCCGTACGGCTGGGCTGGGCGGAGCGGAAGATCGAGCTGCCCGCCGGTCGGTACGAGACGCTGCTGCCGCCGACGGCCGTGGCGGACCTGCTGATCTACCAGATGTGGTCGGCGTCGGCCCGGGACGCGGTGGAGGGCCGTACGGTCTTCTCCAAGCCCGGCGGCGGCACCCGGCTCGGCGAGAAGCTGACCGACCTGCCGCTGACGCTGCGCAGCGACCCGAACGCGCCGGGCCTGGAGTCCGCGCCGTTCGTCATCGCGCACAGCTCCGGCGACGACGTCTCGGCCTTCGACAACGGTCTGCCGGTCCCGGTGACCGAGTGGATCCGGGACGGCGAGCTGGCCCGGCTGTCGACGACCCGGCACACGGCCGGCCTGACCGGCCTGCCGGTCTCCCCCGGCTTCGGGAACCTGATCCTGGACGGCGGCTGCGAGAAGTCCCTCGACGAGATGGTCGCGGACACCGAGCGGGGCCTGCTGCTGACCTGCCTCTGGTACATCCGCGAGGTGGACCCGGCCACGCTGCTGCTGACGGGCCTGACCCGCGACGGGGTCTACCTGGTGGAGAACGGGCAGGTCGTGGGCGAGGTGAACAACTTCCGCTTCAACGAGTCCCCCGTGGACCTGCTGTCGCGGGCCTCGGAGGCGGGCCGCACGGAGAAGACCCTGCCGCGCGAGTGGAGCGACTGGTTCACGCGGGCTGCGATGCCGGCTGTCCGCATCCCGGACTTCAACATGAGTTCGGTGAGCAAGGGCGTCTGACCCACCTAGACTGAGCACGGCATTTCCACAAAACGTAAGGAGTCGAGAGACCGTGACGGACATCGTCGACGAACTGAAGTGGCGCGGGCTCTTCGCCCAGTCCACCGACGAAGAAGCGCTGCGCAAGGCCTTCGCGGACGGTCCGGTCACGTTCTATTGCGGCTATGACCCGACCGCCGCCTCGCTGCACGTCGGCCACCTGGTGCAGGTGCTCACGATGCGGCGGCTGCAGCTGGCGGGCAACCGGCCGCTCGCGCTGGTCGGCGGGGCCACCGGTCAGATCGGTGACCCCCGTCCGACCGCCGAGCGCACCCTGAACGATCCCGCGGTCATCGCGGAGTGGGTGGACCGGCTGCGCTCGCAGATCGAGCCGTTCCTGTCCTTCGAGGGCGAGAACGCCGCGGTCCTGGTCAACAACCTGGACTGGACGGCGGGCATGTCCGCCATCGAGTTCCTGCGGGACATCGGCAAGCACTTCCGCGTCAACAAGATGCTGACGAAGGACTCGGTCGCCAAGCGGCTGGAGTCGGACCAGGGCATCAGCTACACGGAGTTCAGCTACCAGCTGCTCCAGGGCATGGACTTCCTGGAGCTGTACCGGCGCCACGGCTGCACCCTCCAGCAGGGCGGCTCGGACCAGTGGGGCAACCTGACGGCCGGCCTCGACCTGATCCACCGGGTCGAGCCGGACGCGCACGTCCACGCGATGGCGACCCCGCTGATGGTCAAGGCGGACGGCACCAAGTTCGGCAAGACCGAGGGCGGGGCCGTCTGGCTGGACCCGGAGATGACCACTCCGTACGCGTTCTACCAGTTCTGGCTGAACGTGGACGACCGGGACATCTCCACCTACATGCGGATCCTCTCCTTCAAGTCCCGCGAGGAGCTGGAGGAGCTGGAGGCGCAGACCGCCGAGCGGCCGCAGGCGCGCGCCGCCCAGCGGGCGCTGGCGGAGGAGCTGACCACGCTGGTGCACGGCGCCGACCAGTGCGCCGCCGTGATCGCCGCGTCGCGGGCGCTGTTCGGCCAGGGCGACCTGGCGGAGCTGGACGAGGCCACGCTGGCCGCGGCCCTGTCGGAGCTGCCGCACGCCAAGGTGTCGGAGCTGGCCCTGGTGGTGGACCTCTTCGCGGAGACCGGCCTGGTCGCGAGCAAGTCGGCCGGGCGCCGGACGGTGAAGGAGGGCGGTGCCTACGTGAACAACGCGAAGGTCACCGCCGAGGACGCGGTCCCCGCCGCGGAGGACCTGCTGCACGGGCGCTGGCTGGTCCTGCGCCGGGGCAAGAAGAACCTGGCGGCGGTCGAGGTCACCGGCGCCTGACGCGTCCCGGGACGCGTCGGACCCGTACGGCATGGCCGAGGGGCCGGTTCGGACTTCACGGTCCGGCCGGCCCCTCCGCCGTGCGCCGGGGGTGACGCGGACGGCCCTAGGTCATCTGGCGGCTGCCTCCGCGCATCGCCTTGTAGGCCATCTCGCCGAGGAAGACGAAGAGGACCGCTCCCGCGAGCTGCAGCAGGTGACGGGTCCAGTCGATGCCGCGGGTTTCGGCGACCCCGATCCAGCCGGCGACGGCGTTGCCGAGGACGCTGCCGATGATGCCCATCAGCGTGGTCAGCCACAGGGGCTGATGCTGTTTGCCCGGCAGGATGGCCTTGGCTATCAGCCCCAGCACGAAACCGACGATGATCGCCCACAACCAGCTCATGTCCAGCCTCCTCCTGGCGCGGTGTGCGCACGTGCGCCCAGTGTCGGCCGGTCCGGCGTAGCGCGCATTTCGGGCGGTTCCGTTGGGATCCCCCCGTACCGGTGGCGGCGGGGGGCGCGTACCGTGGAGGGGTCCGGGCCGGGGAGCGCCCGGCCGTGCGATCGGGTGGTAGGACGTGGAACGGGTGAAGCGACAGAAGCGGAACGGGACCGAGGTCTTCCGGATCACGGGCGCCCGGATGGGGCTCGCCGAGGACGTGCGGGGTCGTCAGCGCCGCTACGTGATCTCCATGGCGGTCAGGACGCTGTCGGTCATCGCAACCGTGCTCTTGTGGAACGTGTCCCGCCCCGTGGCCGTCGTGACGCTCGTCGCGGGCGCCCTGCTGCCCTACGTGGCCGTGGTCATCGCCAACGCGGGGCGCGAGTCGACGCCGTCGCTGCCCTCGCATTTCGTCCCGACTCCGGTCCGTCCGGCGCTGGACGCGGGAAACCTCAAGAAAAGCTCAGATCAATCATGAAGTTCCGGTGCACTGCACCGGGTCCTGCGTGACATACTGCTCACGCGCTCCGCATCCCCCGTCGGAGCGACGGACCGACGCCGGGCAGCTCCCCCCGTGGCTGCTCGGCGTCGCCTTTCCGTTCGGGACACCCCTAGGGTGAGGTCGTGACTTCCTCCGACTCCCCCACTCCCGACGAAATCCCCACCTGCTCGGCCAAGGGCTGCCGTGACGCGGCCGTCTGGGTCCTCGCGTGGAACAACCCGACGCTGCACACGCCGGAGCGGCGCAAGACGTGGCTGGCGTGCGAGGAGCACCGCGAGCACCTCTCCCAGTTCCTGGGGGTCCGCGGTTTCCTCAAAGACGTGGTGAAGCTCGACGAGTGGGTGCAGCCCGAAGGCTCGGAGCGCCCGCGCTGATCCGGCGCTCATCCGGCACTGATTCGGCGCTGTGGCCGGTCCGCGGGCGCGGACCGGCCGGCGCGGGTCAGCCTCCGATCGCGGACATGGGGCGGTCGGGCTGCAGGAACGAGGGGTCGTCGAGGCCGGAGCCGGCCTTCTTGCCCCACATCGCCACCTTCCACAGGCGGGCGATCTCCTCGTCCGGGGCGCCCGAGCGCAGGGCGGAGCGCAGGTCCGACTCCTCGGTGGCGAACAGGCACGTACGGATCTGGCCGTCGGCCGTCAGCCGGGTACGGTCGCAGGCGCCGCAGAACGGGCGGGTGACGGAGGCGATGACGCCGACGGTGGCGGGACCGCCGTCGACGACCCAGCGCTCGGCCGGGGCGGAGCCGCGCTCGTCGGCGCCCTCCTCGGTGAGCGTGAAGCGCGTGCGCAGCGATGCAAGGATGTCGCCTGCGGTGATCATGCCCTCGCGCTTCCAGCCGTGCTGGGCGTCGAGCGGCATCTGCTCGATGAAGCGGAGCTCGTACTCGTTCTCGACGGCCCAGGCCAGCAGGTCGGGGGCCTCGTCGTCGTTGAGTCCCGGCATGAGAACGGCGTTGACCTTGACGGGGGTCAGGCCGGCGTCGCGGGCCGCGGCCATGCCCTCGATGACGTCCTTGTGCCGGTCGCGGCGGGTGAGGGTCTTGAAGACCTCGGGGCGCAGGGTGTCCAGGGAGACGTTCACCCGGTCCAGGCCGGCGGCCTTCAGGGCCTGGGCGGTGCGCTTGAGGCCGATGCCGTTGGTGGTGAGCGACATCTTGGGGCGGGGTTCCAGCGCCGCGCACTGCTCGACGATCCCGACCAGGCCGGGGCGGAGCAGCGGTTCGCCGCCGGTGAAGCGGACCTCGGTGATGCCGAGCTGCGTGACCGCGATGCGGATCAGCCGGACGATCTCCTCGTCGGTCAGCAGGTCGGACTTGCCGAGCCATTGCAGGCCCTCTTCGGGCATGCAGTACGTGCAGCGCAGATTGCACCGGTCGGTGAGCGAGACGCGCAGGTCAGTGGCCACGCGGCCATAGGTGTCGAGAAGCACTGTGGGCCCCCTCCCCTGTCCGGAAGTAGACATACGCGCGACATTGGATCTACTTCACGCGTTCTATTTCGAGACTACGGGACGCGTGTGCCGTTGTGTGATGCCCGAATGAACGAGACGTGACGTGGCCGCGTCGTAGGGACCTACGACGCGGCCACGCTGGGTGTTCGGACGATGTCAGTGCGCCCCTGTTCCGGTGAGGGAGCGCACCTCCAGCTCGGCGAACTTCTCCGGGTCCGCCTCCTCCTTGGTGAGGACGGTACCCAGCCATCCCAGGAGGAAGCCGAGGGGGATCGAGATGATGCCCGGGTTCTCCAGCGGGAACCAGAAGAAGTCGGCGTCCTTGAACATCGAGGTCGGCTTGCCGGACACGACCGGGGAGAACAGCACCAGGCCGACCGCCGAGATGAGTCCGCCGTAGATGGACCAGAGCGCCCCCTGGGTGTTGAAGCGCTTCCAGAAGAGGCTGTAGAGGATCGTCGGCAGGTTGGCGGATGCGGCGACCGCGAAGGCGAGCGCGACGAGTCCGGCCACGTTCAGGTCGCGGGCCAGCGCGCCCAGGCCGATGGCGACGGCGCCGATGACCACCGTGGACCAGCGTGCGGCGCGCACCTCCTCCTGCTCGGTGGCCTTGCCCCTGCGGATCACGTTCACGTACAGGTCGTGGGCGAAGGACGAGGAGGAGGCGAGGGTGAGGCCCGCCACGACGGCGAGGATGGTGGCGAAGGCGACCGCGGAGATCACGGCGAGCAGGACGGCGCCGCCGGTGGAGTCCGCGCCGCCGCCGACCGCCTGGGCGAGCAGGGGCGCGGCGGTGTTGCCCGCCTTGTTCGAGGCCAGGATGTCCGCGCGCTCCAGCAGGGCCGCGGCCCCGAAGCCCAGGGCGATGGTCATCAGGTAGAAGGCGCCGATGATGCCGATGGCCCAGTTCACGGACTTACGGGCGGCCTGCGCGGTGGGCACCGTGTAGAAGCGGATCAGGATGTGCGGGAGTCCGGCGGTGCCGAGGACCAGGGCGAGGCCGAGGGAGAGGAAGTCCAGCTTCGAGGTGGAGTCCTTGCCGTACTTCAGGCCCGGTTCGAGGAACTTGGCTCCCTGTCCGCTGTTCTCGGCGGCCTTGCCCAGCAGGTCGGAGACGTTGAAGTCGAACTTCACCAGCACCAGGAAGGTGATCAGCAGGGCGCCCGCGATCAGCAGGACCGCCTTGATCATCTGGACCCAGGTGGTGCCCTTCATCCCGCCGATGGTCACGTAGACGATCATCAGCACGCCGACGAGCGCGACGACCGCCACCTTGCCGCCGTCGCTGGTGATGCCCAGGAGCAGCGAGACCAGCACGCCGGCCCCGGCCATCTGGGCGAGCAGGTAGAAGATCGAGACCACGATGGTGGAGGTGCCGGCGGCGGTGCGGACGGGGCGCTGGCGCATCCGGTACGCGAGGACGTCGCCCATCGTGTAGCGGCCGGCGTTGCGCAGCGGCTCGGCGACGAGCAGCAGGGCGACCAGCCAGGCCACGAGGAAGCCGATGGAGTAGAGGAAGCCGTCGTAGCCGAAGAGGGCGATGGCTCCGGCGATGCCGAGGAAGGACGCGGCGGACATGTAGTCGCCGGAGATGGCGAGGCCGTTCTGGAAGCCGGTGAACTGGCGGCCGCCCGCGTAGAAGTCCGCGGCGTCCTTGGTCTGGCGGCCGGCCCAGACCGTGATGATCAGGGTGGCGACGACGAACAGCCCGAAGAGCGTGATGATGAGCGGCCGGTGCTCGGAGGCGCCTGCGGCGAGCGTCGCCACGTGGTGCGTGCCGCTCATTCGGAGGCCTCCATCCGCGCCTTGATGGCCGCCGCCCTGGGGTCGAGCCTGGCGGCGGCGTGGCGCGCGTACAGCCAGGCGATGAGGAAGGTCGTCGCGAACTGGGCGAGGCCGAGCACGAGGGCGACGTTGATGTTGCCGAAGACCTTGGTCCCCATGAAGCCGCCCGCGTAGTTGGACAGCAGGACGTAGAGCAGGTACCAGGCGATGAAGGCCACGGTGAGCGGGAAGGCGAAGGAGCGGTAGGAGCGGCGGAGTTCGGCGAACTCGGGGCTCTGCTGGACGCTCACGAACTCTTCGGCCGTGGGGCCCGCCAGGGGCGTTCCCGTGCTGCCCGGAGGCGGCGCTGCTTCGGTGGTCACGGGGGAATCTCCTTGTGACGCAGGTGCGGTGGGGACGACGGACAAAACAACCTCCGTGTGGCGGGTCGATGGCGCTGACCCCCCTCTGTCAACGGCACGGCCGGCGTGTCGGGACGGTTCAACACCCGTGGATTCTTGAGGAACTGATTTCTCGAACAGATGGCGGAGAGGGGAACGGCGGCACTAGGTTCGCTTGTCATGGACCCGTCCGACGTGACCGCGTGCGGACGGCTTTTTGACGATGATCTGGAGAACCCATGGCTCATCTGGGATCCGTCCGCCGGCGCGCCCTGGCCGTGCCGGTCGGCCTGGCGCTCACCGCCTCGCTCGCCCTGCTGCCCTCGGTGTCGGCCTCCGCCGCCCCGCTGGGCACCACCGCGGACGCGGCGACGGCCGGGAAGGCCGCGACCACCGGCCCCAAGCTGTCGTACGTGGCGAACCTGAACACCTACGCCACGATGAAGGCGGCGAAGAAGGCCGTCGAGCGGGCCGGCGGAACGGTGGTGACGGCCTATGAGCAGATCGGGGTCGTCGTCGCACATTCCCAGAACCCGGACTTCGCCCAGCAGCTGCGCGCCCAGCGTGGGCTGTTCGTGTCGGTGGGCGCCACCCGGACGGCCCCGATGCAGGCGGTGCAGACCACCGACGAGGGCGCGACCCAGCTGCTGGGCGAGGCGGACGCCGCCAAGGCGGCGGCGCGGGCACAGGAGGGTCAGGAGCCGCTCGAACCCAACCAGTGGGACCTGCGGACGATCAAGGCCGACGAGGCTCACAAGATCAACGATGGCAGCCAGGACGTCACGGTGGGCATCATCGACACGGGTGTGGACGACACCCACCCCGATCTCGCCCCGAACTTCTCCAAGGGCCAGTCGGCCAACTGCGTCGGCGGGGTCGCCGACACCACCGACGGCGCCTGGCGCCCGTACCCCGACGGCAGCGACCACGGCACGCACGTCGCCGGCACCATCGGCGCCCCGCGCAACGGCGTCGGCATCAGCGGTGTGGCGCCCGGCGTGAAGATCGCCGCGATCAAGGTGAGCGAGCCCGGGACCAGCCTCTTCTACACCGAGGCGGTCGTCTGCGGCTTCATGTTCGCCGCCGAGAAGGGGATCGAGGTGACCAACAACAGCTACTACGTCGACCCGTGGCTCTTCAACTGCAAGACCGACGACGACCAGAAGGCGCTGGTGGAGGCCATCGGCCGGGCCACCAAGTACGCGGAGCGCAAGGGCACCCTGCACGTGGCGTCCGCCGGCAACTCCAACCAGGACCTGGCGGCCGACTCCCTGGAGGACACCACCAGCCCGAACGACACCACCCCGGTGACGCGCACCATCGACCCTAAGGTCTGCCTGGACCTGCCGACGCAGCTGCCGGGCGTGGTCACCGTCTCCGCGACCGGCGACAAGGGCCTGCGCTCGTACTACTCCAGCTACGGCCTCGGGGTCGTGGACGTCGCGGCCCCCGGCGGCGACAAGTGGCAGGTCCCGGCCACGCCGGACGCCAACGGGCGCGTGCTGTCGACCGTCCCGGGCGGAGGCTACGGATACAAGCAGGGCACCTCGATGGCCGCCCCGCACGTCGCGGGCGTCGCGGCGCTGCTCAAGAGCGCCCACCCCTCGGCCACGCCGTCCCAGCTCCAGGCGATGCTGAAGGCGCAGTCCACCAAGGCGGCCTGCCCGGCCCAGATCTACGACGCCACGGGCACGCTGATAAACGCCACCACCTGCCAGGCCAAGTGGGGCCAGACCGGCTACTACGGCTACGGCGTCGTGGACGCCCTCAAGGCCGTGAAGTAGTACGGAACCCCGTACGGACGGGCCGGCCGGGGCGCTCCCCGCCCGGCCCGTCCGTCACTCCGGCGGCCCTGGTCAGGGCTTGATCAGCACCTTGAGCGCGCTGCGGTCGTCCATCGCGCGGTAGCCGTCCGGCACCTCGTCCAGGGACACGGCGCGGTCGAAGACGGGCGCCGGGTCGATCACGCCGCCGAGCACGTCCTGCAGCAGCTCCGGGATGTAGGCGCGGACCGGGGCCACCCCGCCGCGCAGGGTGATGTTGCGGTCGAACATGACGCCGAGGTCGAGGCCGGTGCCGCTGCCGTGCGGGACGCCGACGTAGCCGATGGCCCCGCCGTCACGGGTGATGTTCACGGCCGTGCGCATGGACATCTCGCTGCCGACCGCTTCGATGACGCAGTGCGCGCCGCGGCCGCCGGTGAGCTCGCGCACGGCCGCCTCGGCGGCCTCGCCGCGCTCGGCGACGACGTCGGTGGCCCCGAAGAGCCTGGCGATGTCGGTACGGACGGTGTGGCGGCCCAGCGCGATGATCCGCTCGGCGCCGAGACGCTTGGCGGCGAGGACCCCGCACAGGCCGACCGCGCCGTCACCGACCACGGCGACCGTGGAGCCCTCGCGCACGCCCGCGCCCAGCGCGGCGTGGTGCCCGGTGCCCATGACGTCGGAGAGGGCGAGCAGGCCGGTCAGCAGGTGGTCGTCGGAGACGGCCTCGGCCGGCAGCTTCACCAGCGTTCCGTCGGCGTGCGGGACGCGCACGGCCTCGCCCTGGCCGCCGTCGTGGCCGACCGAGCCCCAGAAGCCGCCGTGGTCGCAGGAGGTGTACAGGCCCTCGGTGCAGTACTCGCAGGTGCCGTCCGACCACATGAAGGGCGCGACGACGAGGTCGCCGGCGCGCAGTCCGGACACCGCGGAGCCGGTCTCCTCGACGACGCCCAGGAACTCGTGGCCGATGCGCTGGCCGGGCCGGCGCGCGGCTTCGCCGCGGTAGGCCCACAGGTCGCTGCCGCAGATGCAGGCACGCAGGACGCGGACGACGGCGTCCTCGGGGCGCTGGATCGCAGCGTCGGGCACCTCCTCCACGCGTATGTCGTGCGGGGCGTGGATGACGGTGGCGCGCATGGTGGTGCAGTCCTCCGGTTCGAGATCGTTCAGTCTTGTACGACTGTGGAACCGTCCTACCGTACGCCCGCTTCCCGGGAGGTCGCGCCAGTGGCCAGCAGGTACTGGGCGGCCAGATAGGTGGCCATGATCCAGAAGTCCGGGCGGGGCAGCTGCGGCCATTCGGCGACGCCGGTGGCGATGAGGGTGTCGGACAGCAGGAACAGCGCGCCGCCGATGCCGGCCCGCAGGCCGAGGGCGCTGGAGCGGAAGGCCATGGCGGTGAGCAGCAGGCTGTAGCCGGCCACGGGGATCCGCAGGTCCGCGGGCAGATCCGCCCACAGCAGGGCGACGGTCCCCAGGAGGGCCAGGGTGTAGGCGCCCCCGAGCAGGGGGTTCGCGGGGCGCTTGCCGAAGAGCACGAGGTAGCAGACGTGTCCGAGGGCGAAGGAGCCCATGCCGACCAGGAACGCGGCCTCGGCGTCGAAGAGCAGGGCCAGGTCCCCGCCCCAGCCGAACAGCAGGGCGGCGACCAGCAGGCGGGGCGCGCCGCGCGTGATCACGTAGGCGACGAGCAGCGGCATCAGCAGTGGCTTGGCGATGACGTGCCCGAGGTGCCAGCCGGCCAGCAGCGATCCGAGGTCGACGGCGGTGGCGGCGGCGAAGCCGTAGAGGGCGAGGCGGCCGAGGCGCGCCCGGTCGGCCGCCGCCCGCGGGGCGGCCCAGGAGGGTGCGGGGCGGCCGGGGGAGTCGGTGCTCACGCGTTGGTCTCCTGTACGGCCGGGTCGGAGGCGGGAGCGGGGGCGGGGGCAGGGGCGGAGGTGGCGGGGGCGGCGGGGGCGGGGGCCGGCTCGGGAGCGGGGGCCGGCGCGGGCTCGGGAGCGGGCGCGGGCTGCCAGCCGGGGCCGCGGAAGACCCGGCCGGCCCGCTCGCTCCAGCTTCGGGCGGCGCGGACGTCCCGGGCGATGGCGGCGTACTCGTGGGTGGCGACGCGCAGCGGGTTGTAGGTGCCGATGTTCTTGGTGAGCCCGTAGACGGGCCTGTCGGTCTCCCCCACCCAAGAGCCGAACATCCGGTCCCAGACGATCAGGATGCCGCCGTAGTTGCGGTCCAGGTAGCCGCCCTGGGACGCGTGGTGCACGCGGTGGTGGGACGGGGTGTTGAAGACGTACTCGTAGGCCCGGGGCAGCTTCCCGATGCGCTCGGTGTGGACCCAGAACTGGTACAGCAGGTTGATGCCGTAGCAGAAGGGGATCACGGCCGGGTGCACCCCGACGGCCACCATCGGCAGGTAGAACCAGTAGGTCGTGGCACTGGTCCAGGGCTGGCGCAGGGCGGTGGTGAGGTTGAACTTCCGGCTGCTGTGGTGGACCACGTGGCAGGCCCACAGGATGCGGATGACATGGTGGCCGCGGTGCTGCCAGTAGTAGAGGAAGTCCTGGGCGAGCAGCATCAGCGGAATGGTCCACCACAGCAACGGCACCCGCAGCGGGGTGAGTTCGTAGACGGCGGTGAAGACCGCGACCACCGGGATCTTCCAGAGGAGGTCGAAGCCGATGCTGCCGAGCCCCATGCTGATGCTGGTGACGGCGTCCTTGGTGTCGTAGCCCTCCGCGTCCTCGTCGGGATGGAGGCGGTAGCTCACCAGCTCGATGACGGTGAGCAGCACGAAGGCGGGTATGGACCACAGCACGACATCGGGCAGGTTCGGCATGTCCGCACCATAGAGGCGCCTTCGGGGGTGCCGCTAGAGGTTGTTACCGATCGGTACCCATCGCGGTTACCGACGGTTCGGGGAGGGCGGGGATTGACGGGATTCGAGACGGTTCCGTTCCGGGTGGCGGGCACGGCACCGAACTGTTCCCGCCGGAGCGGCTCCGCTCCATGGCCTGAGCCGCCCCGGCGGGGGCCGTCCGTCACCAGACCCGGACCGAGCCGCCCTTGGCGAAGGCCGGACTGGTGGCACCGGGTGGGATCTGCGTCAGGGGTTCGGCGACCTCCGAGACCCGGGGGCCGTGTTTCGCGGCCAGCGCGTCGAGCAGCGGCAGGTCGAAGCCGTAGACGCGGGCCGCGTTGCCGCCGACCATCGCCGCGACCTCGTCCCGCGGGAGGCCCGCGTAGGCGATGCGCAGGCCTTCGCGGGAGTACGGGGTGGTGCCCTCGTCGTGAGGGTAGTCGCTGCCCCACATGATCTTGTCGAGGCCGATCCGGTCCCGCAGCGGCACTTCGTGGGGGCGCATGAAGCTCGCTCCCACGAAGCAGTTGTCCCGCCAGACCTCGCTCGGGCCCTTGCCCATCGCCTCGGCGAGGCCCGCCCCGAACTTGGACTCGGCCGTGGCCGACGCCGCGACCAGGCGGCCGTGGTAGTAGTCCAGCATCTCCAGCACGCCCGGGATCCAGCCTGAGCCCTGTTCCGTCAGGACCAGCCTGAGGCCCGGGTGGCGCCGGAACGCCCCGCCGAACACCAGGTGCCACAGGGCGCGGTGCGAGAACCAGGTGGTCTCCACCATGAATACGGCCCGGGCCGCCGGCTCGTCGCCGAGCGGCGGCGACGCCGAGCCGCCGTGGTGGTTGACCGGGACGCCGAGCTCGGCGCACACCGCCCAGACGGGGTCGTAGGCGGCCGAGTACAGCTCGGGGACCGTCGAGCCTGGCGGTACGCCGGGCAGGAGGATGCCGCCCGTCAGGCCGGCCTCCCGGACGCGGCGGATCTCCTCCACCGCCGCGTCCACGTCGTTCAGCAGGATCTGCGCGACGCCCGCCCGCCGGCCCGGGGCGTCGGCGCAGAAGTCCGCCAGCCAGCGGTTGTGGGCCTGGAGGCCCGCCCAGCGCATCGTGTACTCCTCGGCCGTCGGCGGCTGCGCCATCAGGGAGGCCTCTGGGAAGAACGGCGGGATGGTGTTGGGGAAGACGACCTCGGCGAGGATGCCGTCCGCCTCCAGTTCCGCCAGGCGCCGCGCCGAGTTCCAGTTGCGGTCCGCGGTGTCCGCGAGGAGGTCCTCGTACGGGTTCACGTACGTGGCGGCCCAGGCGTCGAACTCGTCGTGGTACCGCCTCTCCAGGTACGGCTTGTAGTCCAGGAGGTCGGCGCCCGCGTGGCAGTCCGCCGAGATCACCGTGTAGCGGTCGTCACCGGTCACCGCGCCACCCCCAGGACGGGGAAGTCGTGGTCCGTCAGCCAGTGGCGGCCCACCTCGCGCGAGCGCGCCCAGGAGGCCGCCACCGCCGCCTGGTCCGGGGACTGGCCCAGCTCGGCCGGGGTGGGGCCGATCCGGCGGGCGACCGGGGCCAGCTTCTCCGTGTCGAAGCCGAAGACCTCAGCCGCGGCGAGCCCGAGCATCCGCCGGGTCTCGTCGACCGGGATGTCGTGGAAGGTCTTCCGCAGCCAGTTGCGGGTGTCGGGCCAGGTGCCCTCGGGGTGCGGGAAGTCCGACCCCCACAGGATGTTGTCCACGCCGATCTCGTAGCGCTGGGCCAGTTCGCGCCGCTTGGTGTTCGTCGCGCAGACGAAGACCTGCCGGTCCAGGTACTCGCTCGGCGGCCGCTTCAGCTCCTCGAAGGGCGAGAGCTTCTTGCCGCCGTGCGCGCCGAGGTAGAGCCGGTCCATGAACCACAGCTGGTTCGCCAGCCACCAGCAGCCCGACTCGGCGACCCCGAACCGCAGGCCCGGGTGCCGCTCGAACACCCCCGACCAGAGCAGGAACCACAGCGGGCGGGCCGGCCACCAGGTGACCTCGGAGACGAAGATGCCCAGGTGGTCGCCGTACTCGTGGCGCGGTGAGGACCCGGAGTGGGTGACGACCGGCATCCGCGTCTCGGCCGCCGCCGCCCAGACGGGGTCGTAGCGGCGGTCGTGGTAGGGCGCCTTGTCCACCCACATGGCGGGGATCATCAGCGCGCCCAGCCCGGACTCCTTGGCCCGGTGGATCTCGGCGACGACCTTGTCCGGCTCGCCCGTGATGGGCAGCAGGGCGACGCCGCAGTGGCGCTCGGGGTTCTGCGAGACGAACTCGGCCAGCCAGCGGTTGTGCGCCTGCGCGCCCGCCATGCCGAGCTCGGGGTCCTGGTCGCCGGAGAGCCCGAGCCCCACCCCGAAGGGGGCCGCGGTCTGGCTGTCGACGGCGTCCGCGTCGGGGAAGACGACCTCGGCGGCGACGCCGTCGCCGTCGAGCTCCTTCAGCCGCTGCCCCGTGTCCCATCCTCCCCGCAGGCCCTCCTCGTGATCGTGGAACCACTTCTCGGCGAAGGCCTCGTTGCGGACGCCCAGGCGGGTGGCCTCCGCGCGGCGGGCGTCGCGCTGACCGAGGAACTCGTCGAACTGCGGGTGGAAGCGGGAGTCGAGGTAGGGGCGGTACAGCTCGGTGGGCAGGCCCGCGTGGCAGTCGGAGGAGATGATCAGGTACGGGTCTTCGTACGGTGTGTCACTCATGGCGGACGCTCCTCAGTCGAGGATGAAGCTCTCCAGGTAGGCGGGGTTGGCGCGGTCGAGCATCGACTGCGACCGGGCGCGGATCTGCCGGTCGCTGTGCTCGCTCGGGGGCAGCATCCAGAAGCGGTCGGCGCGGATGCCGTCGACGACGTGCTCGGCGACCTCCTCGACCGGGGTGAAGTCCACCTCGTGGCCGGCCTGCCTCATGGCGGCCTCGTACTGGTCGAGGCTGCGGTACGGGGTCCTGCGCGGGCGCTGCTTCGCGTACCGCTCGGGCCGGTTGCGGTGGGACTCCCACAGTCCGGTGCGCAGCATGTGCGGGCCGGGGAAGAGCACGGAGGCTCCGACTGCGGCTCCCTCCGCCTTGAGGTGGGCGTAGAGGGACTCGGTCATGGTGACCACGGCGGCCTTGGTGACGGCGTACACCGAGGCTGTGGGCAGCGGGGCGATGCCGCCGTCGCCGGAGGAGGTGTTGACGACGTGTCCGGGGGCCCCGCCGGCGATCATGCGGGGGACGAAGGCCTGGATGCCGTGGAAGACGCCCCACACGTTGACGGAGAAGGCCCACTTCCAGTCGTTGGGCTCGTGCTCCCACATCCGTCCCTCGGCGCCGGAGCCGACGCCCGCGTTGTTGCAGAGCACGTGGACGGCGCCGAAGGCGTCGTACGCGGCATCGGCGAGGGCGAGCACGCAGTCGCGGTCGCTGACGTCGACGGTCCGCGCGAGGACCCGGGCCCCGTCCGCGGCGAGTTCGTCGGCGGCCTTGCGCAGGGCGGCCTCCTCGACGTCGGCGAGGACCACGCTCAGTCCCTCGGCGGCGAAGCGGCGGGCCATGGCGAGGCCGATGCCGCTTGCCGCTCCGGTGACGACGGCCACCTGTCCGGGTTCCAGCCGCATCACAGGCTCCCTTCGGGTGGTCCGTCGAGGATCTGCATCGGGTCGTCGTAGCGCTGGTGGACGTACGGGAGGAGGGCCCGGGCGCTGACCCGTTCGACAACGCGGCCCTTCTGGTCGGTGGTCTTCTCGCCGATGGTGATCTCCACGATCCGGCGTACGGGGAGGTCGGCGACCGGGTCGAACATCGACTCGCGCAGGACGACGTCGCCGGTGATGTGCTCCAGCTTGCGGACCATCTCGTTGCGGACGCAGTGCACCAGGACCGGCTCCGCGTCGAAGTCCGAACCGTCCACGGCGGGCAGGAACTTGAAGTAGAAGTCGGTCTTGCGGGTGGGCTCGGGCAGCGGGAGCGGGCGGTCCACGGCGCCGCGCACCTCGACGAAGGCGATGCCGTGGCGGGCGAGGAGGGCCCGGACGACGAGGCCGTCGCGCTCGACGGTGACCTCGCCCAGCTTCTTCGGTTCGCCGAAGACCTCGCGGCCGCCGGTCAGGGCGCGTTCGTGGGTCATCGGCATGACCAGCGGGTACCAGCCCTGCACGCCGTCGTGTTGGGCGGCGACGGCCACCGAGCCGGCGCCGAGCGGGTAGCCGGGCAGGTCGACCTTGCTGATGTTCGCCCGTACGAGGGGCCGGTCGGCCGGCTTCAGCGGCGGCGGGAGGACCGCGGCGACCACGTCCGGATCGGTCTCCCAGAGGGCCACCACGCCGGTGGACCAGATGTCGGGGAGCTTGGAACTCTTCTCGCGCGACGCGGCGATCTCGGCCTCGGTCCGCGCTCCGTACCGTACGCGTGCCATGTCTCGCACCATCTCTCGTCTAGGGCGGAGTCGGTTCTGTAACACAGTTACACCGCTGCCGATGAAGGGTAAAGACCCTTGCGGACAAGGAAACTGACGCATCAACAGGTGACATCGACAGATCGGCGGACCGCTGACATGGCCAGATCCTCGCTGACCCGCGACGAGGTACTGGACGCCGCCGCGTCCCTGGTCAAGCAGCGCGGCCCGGGCGCCCTCACCATGCGGGGGCTCGCCGCCGAGCTGGGGACCGCGGTGACGTCCATCTACTGGCACGTCGGCAACCGCGAATCGCTGCTCGACGCCCTCGTGGAGCGGACCGTGCAGGAGATGGGCGCGATCCGCCCCGCCGGCCGCACCCCGGCCGAACGGATCTTGTCGGTCGCCCGGATCCTGCGCCGCGAGCTGCGCGAACGCCCGCACCTGATCGCGATGGTCCACGAACGCGGCCTCACGGAGCGGATGTTCCTGCCGGCGCAGCAGGCGCTCGTCCACGAGGTGCACGCCGCCGGCCTGCGCGGCGCCCGGGCCGCCGACGCGGTGCGCGCGGTGCAGTTCCAGATCGTCGGCTTCCTGCTCGTCGAGCGCAACCGCGAGCGCTCCCCCGCCCAGTGCCCGGCCGAGAGCGAGCTCTGGGACCCGGCCGCGGCCCCCGACGACCCGGGGCTCGCCCGCGCGCTGGCCCGGCCGGCCGACCCGGAGCGGCTCTTCCTGCTGTCCGTACGCGCGCTGGTGGCGGCCCTCCTCGCGACGGCGCCGCCGGCCCCGGGCTGACCGAGGGTGGGGCGGCGGTGTCAGTCCGTGCCGATATCCTCTGTGACCATGCTCGACGACCGTACGACCGCAGAGACGACGTGGCCGACCGCGTACCCACAGGGGTACGCGGTCGTCGACGTGGAGACCACCGGGCTCGCTCGCGACGACCGGATAGTCTCCGCCGCCGTCTACCGGCTCGACGCACAGGGCAACGTGGAGGACCACTGGTACACGCTGGTCAACCCGCAGCGGGACCCGGGACCGGTGTGGATCCACGGTCTGACGAGTGACGTGCTCGCCGGCGCGCCGCTCTTCAAGGACATCGCCGAGGAGTTCGCCGGCCGGCTCGCGGAGCGCGTGCTGGTCGCGCACAACGCCATATTCGACTGGCAGATGATCGCCCGGGAGTACGCGCGCGCCGAGACGGCCGCGCCGGTCCGTCAGCGGCTGTGCACCATCGCCCTGTCGAAGGAGCTGAACCTCCCGCTGCCCAACCACAAGCTGGAGTCGCTCGCCGCGCACTTCGGCGTGGTCCAGCAGCGCGCCCACCACGCCCTCGACGACGCCCGTGTGCTCGCGGAGGCCTTCCGTCCGTCGCTCCACGCGGCGGCGCAGGGCGGCGTACGGCTGCCCCTGCTGGAATGCCGGCCGCTGACGGAGTGGTCGGACTCAGCCGCCACCCCGCGCGTGGGGCACCAGGCTTCGTACCGGGGCGGCAGCTGGCGGCCCTCGCGCAAGCGGCCACCGTGCCCGCACCCCAATCCGGGGCGGTTCGAGGACGGCAAGCCGCTGAAGCAGGGGATGCGGATCGCGTTCTCCGGCGACACCTCGGTGGAGCGGGAGCTGCTGGAGGACCGGGCGGTCGAGGCGGGCCTGCACGTCGCGACGAGTGTGTCGCGGCTCACCAGCCTGCTGGTGACGAACGACCCCGACTCGGCGACCTCCAAGACGGTCAGGGCGAAGTCCTTCGGCACCCCCGTCGTCGACGAGGCGGCCTTCACGCAGCTGCTGCGGGACGTGGCCCCGGCCGGGGACTGAGCGGACCGGCCACCGCTTGTTGGGCCGGCCGGGTGTCCGCGCGGCGACTCACCAGGGTGGATCTTGTTCCGCCGCTCCGCCGTGCGCAGCATGCGGCGCATGGCACGTTGTGAGGTCTGCGGAAACGACTACGGCATGTCCTTCGAGGTGCACGCGCAGGGCGCGGTGCACGTCTTCGACTGCTTCTCGTGCGCCATCCACCGCATGGCGCCCATCTGCGAGCACTGCCGGGTCCAGATCATCGGACAGGGCGTCGAGGTCGAGGGCCAGTGGTTCTGCGGCGGGCACTGCGCCCGCGCGGAAGGGAAGGTGGGCATCGTCGACCACGTCTGACCGCCGCTCCTTCTCCTTCCCGCTCCTTCCCGCGACCCCGGAGGGCCACCCGGCCGCCGGGGTCCTCGTCGGCCGGGGTACCGTCGTGGGCGTGTACCGCTTTGTACTGACCCGGCAGTGGGTGTGCCTCACCCTCGTCGCCCTCGTCCTCATCCCCGTGATGATCAAGCTGGGGTTCTGGCAGTACCACCGCCATGTGCACCGGGTCGCGCAGAACCAGCTGATCGAGGCGAACCTGCGGGCGAAGCCCGTCCCCATGACCGAGGTCACCTCCCCCGGCCACCAGGTCCCCCGCGCCGACTTCTGGCGCGCGGTCACCGCGACCGGCACGTACGACTCCGCACACGAGGTGGTCGTACGGATGCGCACCTCGAACGGTGACAAGGTCGGCTTCCACGTCGTGACCCCGCTCGTCCTCGGTGACGGCCGGGTGGTGTTGGTCGACCGCGGCTGGGTGCCGGGCGGCGACGACCCGCGCGCCTACCCGCCGGTGCCGGCCGCGCCCTCGGGCGAGGTCACCGTCACCGGGCGGCTGAAGGCCGACGAGACGAGCGGCGGCAGCGGCATCAAGGACCGCAAGGGCCTGCCCGACCGTCAGGTGATGCTGATCAACAGCGGCCGGCAGGCGGAGTACCTGGGCCGGCCGGTCCTCGGCGGTTACCTGGAGCTGACCGATCCGGATCCGGGCGACGCCGGCCCCGAGACCGTCGCCGACCCCGACCACGACTCGATCGGCGCGCACATGGCCTACGCGGTCCAGTGGTGGCTGTTCGCCTCCGCTGTGCCGGTGGGCTGGCTGGTCCTCGTCCGGCGCGAGAAGCGCGACCGCGAGGAGGCGGCGGCCCGGGCCGAAGCCGCCGAACAGGAGCCCGCGACGGCGTAGCGTGTCGGGCATGGATCTTGGACTGAAAGACCGTGTCTACATCGTCACCGGGGCCAGCCGAGGCCTCGGCTTCGCCTCCGCCCGGGAACTGGTCGCCGACGGCGCGAAGGTCCTCGTGACGGGCCGCGACGAGAAGCGGACGGCCGACGCGGCCGCCGCACTCGGCCCGAGCGCCGTGGGGGCGGCGGCGGACAACGCGGACCCGGCGGCGGCCGGCCGGCTCATCGCCACCGCACACGAGCGCTTCGGCCGCCTCGACGGCATCCTCATCAGCGTCGGCGGCCCCGTTCCGGGCTTCGCCGTCGACAGCACCGACGAGCAGTGGTCGGCCGCCTTCGAGTCGGTCTTCCTCGGCGCGGTGCGCCTCGCCCGGGCGGCCGCCGCGGTGCTGGGCGAGGGCGGGGTCATCGGCTTCGTCCTGTCGGGCTCGGTCCACGAGCCGATCCCCGGCCTGACCATCTCCAACGGCCTGCGCCCGGGCCTGGCCGGCTTCGCGAAGTCCCTCTCGGTGGAGCTCGGTCCGCGCGGGATCCGCGTCGTCGGCCTGCTTCCGGCCCGTATCGACACCGACCGGGTACGGGAGCTGGACGCGCTGTCGGGCGACGCCGGGGCGGCCCGCGCGGGCAACGAGTCCCGCATCCCGCTGCGCCGGTACGGCTCCCCGGAGGAGTTCGGCCGCACGGCGGCGTTCCTGCTCTCGCCGGCCGCCTCGTACCTGACGGGCGTGATGCTCCCGGTCGACGGCGGCTCCCGGCACGGCTTCTGACCCCGCGTCGCGGCGCGCGCCCGCCCGGCGCCGCCCGGCGGCCGTCAGCTGACGCGGCGGGCGCGGTGGGACGCGACCTTGAAACGGGCCTCCGCCGGCAGGTCCGGGAGGCGCGCGGAGGTCCGGGCGTGGGTCAGGACCGGCCCCGCCAGGCCGGCCAGCGTGTCGGCCGGGACGGCATGGGGCTCCAGCTCCAGCGCCACCCGCAGGGCGGGAGAGCCCCGCCGGCCGCGCAGTACGACCCGACAGCCGGCGACCCCGTCCAGGGCGCCGGCCTCGGCGGCGACGGCGTCCGCCAGGGCGTGGCCGCGCAGCACCGCGAAGCCTCCGTCCCCGGTGTCCACGGCGACCGTCCGCAGTCGCGCGCTCTTGAGCTGGGACAGCAGCCACCACAGGGCCAACAGCACGCACACGACGAGCGCGGCGATCAGCGCCCACCACCACCAGCCTTCGGCGTGCAGGTACCGGCGCCGGTCGGCGGCGCTCAGCAGGGGCGCGGCGGGGCCGCCCAGCGGCCGCACGGCCGTCAGCAGTACGACCCCGGCCGCCAGCAGCACCGCGCCGGCCACCGCCAGCAGGATCCGGTTGACGGTCCCGATCAATCCGCTCGCCTCCTGACCCGCAGGCGGGGCCGCGGCGGGTGCGCGAGGCCCAGTTCCTCGATGCCGACCGCGATCACCGCGTCCAGGTCGGCCCGTACCTCGTCCAGTTCGCGGAAGTGCGACGTGGCCCGCACCCGGACGCGGGAGCGGCCCATCCGGACCCGGGCGGACCGTACGCCGGGCACTTCCACGGCCCGGTCGCGCAGCACCTGGGCGGCGTCCTTGCGGCCGATCCCGGCCCGCAGCCGGGGGCGGGCGTCCTGGGCGCCGCCCAAGCCGCCGTCCTGGTCGGGGCTCCTCATCATCAGGATCCTGCGGATCCCGGGGGTGAGGGCCAGCAGCAGGAGCACCGCCCCGGCCAGGGCCAGGGCCCAGCCGACCAGTTGCACGCCCGGGTCGGCCGGGGTGTGGACCGCCAGCCGGTGGGCGAGTTCGCGGCGCCAGGCCAGGGCGGGGCGGCCGGCCCGTACGGCGGCCAGGTCGTAGAGGAACAGGCCGGCCACGCCGAGTACGAGCAGGGCGACGAGGGCCGCGGGGATGCGGCGGTCGGAGCGGAAGCGGTGTGCCGTCACCGCAGCCGCCGGTCCCGGCCGGCACCGGTCCGGGCGAGGGTGGAGTGCAGGTGCTCGATGTCGACGTCC
Source organism: Streptomyces sp. NPDC023541 (assembly GCF_055559995.1). Lineage (NCBI taxonomy): Bacteria > Bacillati > Actinomycetota > Actinomycetes > Kitasatosporales > Streptomycetaceae > Streptomyces > Streptomyces sp. NPDC023541. The sequence goes on along the minus strand of NZ_JBVHJO010000011.1, from coordinate 207,359 downwards.
ACCTCGGGTACGGCCATGTTCGCGCACTCCTCGACGCGGCGGACCACGCTGGTGCGTACGGCGGCGCACTGGGCGGCGAGGTCGGAGGGGTAGTCGAGCTCCAGGCTCACCCGGACCCGTGCGATGTCGTGGTGCACGGTGACGGTGGCGTGCGGGTGCGCGCCGGAGGGTCGGGCGAGCGCCTCCCGGGCGGCCTGCACGGCGATCTTGGCGACGACCCGGTCGGCGATCCGGGTGGCCCCCCGGTCGCCGGCGGCCACCGCGGCCGGAGTGGCCCGTACGCCCGTGTGCGGCGCGGCGGGGCCCGGCGGGGTGGGGCCGGACGGGGTGGCCTGCGGGAGGGTGCTCACCGCGGCTCACCCCGCCGCCGGTCGTCGCGGCGGCGGAACAGGTCTCCGGGATCCAGATCTCCGTCGAGGAAGCGACCGGCGACGAAGCCGACGGCTCCGAGGGCGGCGACCAGCAGGAAGGCACCGAAACCGCCGAAATAGCCGGCGAACCCCAGGGCCATGCCGGCCAACATGCCGGCGACCGCCATGCTCATGTGCCAGTTCCCTTTCGCTACTGGAGTCGGGACTCCGGCTCCTCGTCGGGCTCCTCGCGCTCGTCGGGCAGCTTGACGTCGCTCACGGCGATGTTGACCTCGACGACCTCCAGGCCGGTCATGCGCTCGACGGCGGAGACGACGTTCTCGCGTACCGCCCGTGCGACGTCACGGATCGACACGCCGTAGTCGACGACGATCTCCAGGTCGAGGGCGGTCTGGACCTCGCCGACCTCGGCCTTGACCCCGCGGCTGACCGCGGCTTTCCCGCCGCCGGGAACCCGGTCCCGGACGGCGCCGAACGTACGGGACAGGCCGCTGCCCAGGGCGTGCACGCCGACCACTTCACGGGCGGCGAGGCCGGCGATCTTCTCGACCACCCCGTCCGCGACGGTCGTGCGCCCCCGGTCGCCGGGTGCCTTCTGGGAGCCCCCTGATGCGGTGTCGGTCATCGCGTGTCCCTTCACGTATACGGACTCACTGCGCACCACGTTAGGCGCGCGGAGGCGAGAAGGCGCCCCGGGGCTACGCCGCTCGGCGTGGTCCCGGGGCGCCTTCTCGCCTCCGCGGTGGGGCGGGGGATCAGTCCGAGAGGCCCGCCAGGTCCCGCAGGCGACGGGCCTGGGCCGCGCGCTCGGCGGCGCGCTGGTCGTCGTAGGGGCGGGTCAGCGCGGAGCGCAGCAGGGTCTTCGTCTCGATCACGGCGTCCCGCGGCGGGGCCAGCAGGGCGGTGGTCAGGTCCTGGACGGCGGCGTCGAGCTCGTCCGCCGGAACGACCAGGTTGGCGAGGCCGACCCGCTCCGCCTCCTCCGCGTGCACGAAGCGGCCCGTCGCGCAGATCTCCAGCGCGCGGGCGTAGCCGACCAGGGAGGCCAGCGGCTGGGTGCCGGCCAGGTCGGGGACCAGTCCCAGGCTCGTCTCGCGCATGGCGAACTGCACGTCGTCGGCGACAACGCGCAGGTCGCACGCGAGTGCGAGCTGGAAGCCGGCGCCGATCGCGTGCCCCTGCACGGCGGCGACGGAGACGATGTCGCTACGCCTCCACCAGGTGAACGCCTCCTGGTACTCGGAGATCGTGGCGTCGAGGAGTTCGTCCGAACCGCGCGCCAGATCGAGGAAGGACGGCTCGCCCTCGAAGCCTTCGGGGGTGAACGCCTGCCGGTCGAGCCCGGCGGAGAAGGACTTGCCCTCGCCGCGCAGCACGACGACCCGGACGGTGCCCGGCAACGACCTTCCCGCCTCGGCCAAAGCCCGCCAGAGCGCGGGGGATTGGGCATTTCGCTTGGCCGGATTGGTCAGTGTCACCGTGGCGACCGTGTCGTCGACGGTGAGTCGTACGCCGTCCTTGTCGAGCAGAGCCATCTGTATGCCTCCGGTGTGCAGTCGGCCGCAAGCTCGGCCTAAGTGACTGCACAGTAACCACCCAGTCGACCGGGAGGCCGACCGGGGGTCACCGGAGGGAACGTCGGATCATGTGAGCCTTGGAGCCGTTGGAGCGTTGGAACCGATGGACCCGGGGTCAGGCCGTAGCCGCCTTCTTGCCACGCGTCGCGCCACCGCGGCCGCGCAGCGAAACCCCGGACTCACTGAGCATCCGGTGGACGAATCCGTAGGACCGGCCGGTCTCTTCGGCCAGCGCCCGGATACTCGCACCGGAGTCGTACTTCTTCTTCAGGTCTGCCGCGAGCTTGTCGCGCGCGGCGCCGGTCACCCGGCTGCCCTTCTTCAGAGTCTCGGCCACCCGTGCCTCCTCGTGGGAAGTGCGCTCTGGACTTCTCATGATCACCCCTCCCCGGCTTCCTGGCCACCCATTCAGCAAGGTCGGTACGACGGCCTTCCCCGAGCCGTGGACACCCGAGCAGAACGGAATCTCCTCTTCCGCCGCATGACTTCCGTCACACTTCGCCGCTCGGCCCAGGAATGCCCAGGTCAGGGGCCGGTCCGCGGAAAACCGACGGCCCCGGTCGCGCACCTTCGCGGGTGCGGCCAGGGCCGTCGTACGACGCGCAACGGTACGAGACCGCCTCACTCAGATGATGGATCACCCCTGAGCCGAATGATCCAGAAGGAACTGGATCAGTGCGGGGACGGCATCCCGGCCCGCCCCGGCACGGCCTGGGCGGGCCGTCAGGCGAGGGCCACCAGGTCCCGGTAGTCCGGTCCCCACAGGTCCTCGACACCGTCCGGCAGCAGGATGATCCGCTCCGGTTCGAGGGCCTCGACGGCGCCCTCGTCGTGCGTGACGAGGATGACGGCGCCCTTGTAGGTGCGCAGCGCGCCCAGGATCTCCTCGCGGCTGGCCGGGTCGAGGTTGTTCGTGGGCTCGTCGAGGAGCAGCACGTTCGCCGAGGAGACGACCAGCGTGGCCAGGGCCAGCCGGGTCTTCTCACCACCGGAGAGCACGCCCGCGGGCTTGTCGACGTCGTCGCCGGAGAAGAGGAAGGAGCCGAGCGTCTTGCGCACGGCGACCAGGTCCAGGTCGGGCGCGGAGGAGCGCATGTTCTCCAGGACCGTGCGCTCCGGGTCCAGGGTCTCGTGCTCCTGGGCGTAGTAGCCGAGCTTGAGGCCGTGGCCGGGCACGACCGTGCCGGTGTCGGGCTTCTCGGTGCCCGACAGCAGGCGGAGCAGGGTCGTCTTGCCGGCGCCGTTGAGGCCGAGGATGACGACGCGGGAGCCCTTGTCGATGGCCAGGTCGACGTCGGTGAAGATCTCCAGGGAGCCGTACGACTTCGACAGGCCCTCGGCGGTCAGCGGGGTCTTGCCGCAGGGCGCAGGGTCCGGGAAGCGCAGCTTGGCGACCTTGTCGGAGACGCGGACGGCCTCCAGACCGGACAGCAGCCGCTCGGCCCGCTTGGCCATGTTCTGCGCGGCGACCGTCTTGGTGGCCTTGGCGCGCATCTTGTCGGCCTGCGAGTTCAGGGCCGCGGCCTTCTTCTCGGCGTTCTGGCGCTCGCGCTTGCGGCGCTTCTCGTCGGCCTCGCGCTGCTGCTGGTAGAGCTTCCAGCCCATGTTGTAGACGTCGATCTGGGCGCGGTTGGCGTCCAGGTAGAACACCTTGTTCACGACGGTCTCGACGAGGTCGACGTCGTGGGAGATCACGACGAAGCCGCCGCGGTAGTTCTTGAGGTAGTCCCGCAGCCAGACGATCGAGTCGGCGTCGAGGTGGTTGGTGGGCTCGTCGAGGAGCAGGGTGTCGGCGTCCGAGAAGAGGATCCGGGCCAGCTCGACACGGCGGCGCTGACCACCGGAGAGGGTGTGCAGCGGCTGGCCGAGGACCCGCTCGGGCAGGCTGAGCGCGGCCGAGATCGTCGCGGCCTCGGACTCGGCGGCGTACCCGCCCTTGGTGAGGAACTCGGTCTCCTGGCGCTCGTACTGCTTGAGCGCCTTCTCGCGGGTGGCGCCGGAGCCGGTGGCGATGCGCTCCTCGTTCATCCGCATCTTCTTGATGAGGACGTCCAGGCCGCGGGCGGAGAGGATCCGGTCGCGCGCCAGGACGTCGAGGTCGCCGGTGCGCGGGTCCTGCGGCAGGTAGCCCACCTCGCCCGAACGGGTGATGGAGCCGCCCGCGGGCTGGCCCTCCCCCGCGAGGCACTTGGTGAGAGTGGTCTTGCCGGCGCCGTTGCGGCCGACGAGGCCGATGCGGTCGCCCTTGGCGATGCGGAAAGAGGCGGACTCGATGAGGACGCGGGCGCCGGCGCGCAGCTCGACGCCGGTGGCGGTGATCACGGAAATACTCCAGGGCGGGTGGGGACGGCGGAAGGGGGCGGGACGCGAGGCTTCGACGCCGCTAATCCGCGAGGAGATTCGCCATGGGATTCATTCTACCGGGGGTGTGCAACTGGTTTCCGGGGCGGCGGCCGCGGTCGGCGACGACCGCGTCCAGGAGAACAGGGCCGGGTGACGCCGGAGTCCTGGACGCACGGCTCGGCCGAGCAGCGCCGGCAGTGGTTCCACCAGGGCTACCGGACCGGCGACATGGCCCGGTGCAACACCTTCCGCTGACCGTCGGCGGCGCCTGCCATGCTGTGTGACGCGGGTCACCGTCACGAGAGGGAGTGATCGTCATGGCAGGCGTTCCGTCCATCTGTCCCACGCTGGTCTACCGCGACGCTAAGGCGGCGATCAAGCTGCTGACCGAGGCCTTCGGCTTCAGCCAGGTCGCGGTGTACGAGGGGGACGACGGCTCGGTGGTGCACGCGGAGCTGGCGTACGGAAACGGTGTGGTGATGCTGGGCAGCAGGGGCACGGGCGGGGCCTTCGACAAGGCCATGGAGGGCGCCGGGCCTTCGGGGGTCTACGTCGTCGTCGACGACGTGGACGCCCACCACGGGCGGGCCGTCGAGCACGGCGTGGAGATCCTCATGGGACCCACCGATCAGGACTACGGCTCCCGTGACTACATGGCCCGGGACGGCGAGGGCAACATCTGGAGCTTCGGCACGTACGCGCCGCAGGTCTGAAACCGGCGGCGCGTCCTGCGCCGCGGGCCCGGCACGACCGGACCCGCGGCGCGGACGCGCGTAGCGCCGTGTCATGCGCCGCCGGTGTGTACCTGGAAGGCGGCCCGCCGGAACGCTTTGGCCAGGGCCGGGTCGGGGTGGGCCGCGGCCAGTGCGACCAGCACCTGCACGGTGCGCGGATGGCCGACCTCGCGGACCTCGTCCAGCAGCCTGGGGACGGTGGTGCGGACGGCCGAGTCCAGGTGGCGGGCCAGCAGCTCGGCCTCACCGTGGTCGGCGATGGCGGCGGCGGTGTCGACCCAGAGCCAGGTCGACTCCTCGGCGGTGAGCACGTCCTGGGCCTCGTCGGGGTCGACGCCGTCGTGCTCGGCGAGCCAGAGCAGCGCGTACGGGCGCAGCGCGGGCTCGCGCACGGTGGCGCGCACCTCGGGCTCCGCCGGGGCACCGACCACGCGCAGCGCCTCGAAGGCGAGGCCGCGCAGCAGGGCGTCCTCGCCGCGGGCGGCCTGGATGAGTTCGGCCACGGCGTGGCCGACGGGCCGCGCGGCCAGCCAGGCCCGGTACTCGGCGCGGGCCGGTCCGGGGGTGAGCCGGGCGCATCCGTGCAGCATGGCGGCGGCGGACTGCTCGATGTTCCCGGCGGGGCTCTGCGCCGCGACGCAGATCTGCTCCAGCTTGACCCAGACGGCCCAGCTGCCGAGCGGGGTGAGGGTGGCCCGGGCGGGTCCGAGGGTGACGGCGTCCACGGCGGCGAGGCCGCCGAGCGCCCAGCGCAGCAGCCGGGCGAGCGGGACCGGGCGGGCTTCCGCGGAGGCGGTGGGCGCGGGCGTCCGCGCCGCCGCGGGCTCCGCCTCGTAGGGGATCTCGCAGCGTTCGTCGCGCAGTTCGGTGACGCGCTGCCCGAGCAGGTCCAGCAGGTCGGGGACGGTCACGGGACCTGCGGACAGCTGCAGCAGGGAGAGGAGCTGGGGCATGGCCTCGACGACCTCGGCGACGGCCGCTGGTGCGATGTCGGCGGGGGCCGGGTGGACCAGCGACCAGGCGTCGAAGAGGGCGACCCAGCCGCGCAGGACGGCGGTGTCGTCGCGGTCCCAGGCGCGCAGCCGCCAGCCGGGGCGGGCGTGGCCGCCGTGCACCTCGACCAGGCCGGCGAGGCGGGCGCGGTCCCAGCCGACGCGGATCTGGCCGTGCGTCAGGCCCAGCTCGTCGGCGGCCCGTTCGACGTCGGCGGCGGGCAGGGCGCCCGTGGGAGCGGGCCGGCCGCCGTCCGCCGCGCCGAGGTTGCGCTCGGCCCAGCGGGTCAGGCGTACGGCGTCCGCCAGCGAGGCCCGGGCGCGGTTCGCGAGGTCGGCGGTGGCCGGGGTGCCCGCCGGGGGCCTCGGGGCGGGACGGGTCCGGCGGTCGGTCACCGCCTTGCGCGCCGCGGCGACGGAGCGCGGGGAGACGAGTCGGAGTCTGGAGTCGCGAGCCAACTGCTCATCAGGCTTTCGGGACGTCACGGAAGCAGTCTCGCCCGTCACTGGCCGAAAGCCCAAACGGAATCGGCTCCTTCCACCACCCGCCCGGGGGCAGACCGGGACAACCCGCCCGCAGGGCCCGGTCCGTCACACGGCCTTCACATCAGAGGGGTGAGGAAGCGGCGCAGGACTTCCTCGTAGTGGGCGGGATCGGCGTTCCACATCGCCCCGTGCCCGGCCCCCCGCACCGTGTGCAGGGTGATCAGGTCGGGACGGGTGGCGGCGAGCCTGCGGGAGGGCTCCCAGGGGGCGAGCGCGTCGTCCGGCCCGTGGAAGATCAGTACGGGGACCCGCAGCGCTCCGGGGTCGGCGCCCGGCGGCAGGCGGTCGGCGCGCAGCCCCGCGCGGCCCTCGGCGGCCCGGACCGCCAGCGGCAGCACGGGGGCCGGGGCGCCGCGCGCCGCGGCGAGTGCGCGCAGGGTGGTGCGCCAGTCGAGCACGGGCGAGTCCAGCACCAGGCCGGCGATCCGGTCGGCGAGCGCCGAGCGCTCGACGGCGCGCAGGGCCATGGTGGCGCCGGTGGACCAGCCGTGCAGGATCACGCGCCGGGCGCCGTAGCGCAGGGCGTAGCGGATGGCGGCGTCCAGGTCCCGCCACTCGGATTCGCCGAGGTGGCCGAGGCCGTCGAGGGGTGCGGGGGCGCCGAGGTCGCCGCGGTAGCCGAGGGCGAGGACGGGCAGCCGGTGGCGGTGCAGGAAGGGCATGACCACCATCGGGTGCTCGCGGCCGGCGCCGAGTCCGTGGACGGCGATCACCCAGGTGTCCCGGGCGGCGGGCACGAACCACGCGGGGAGCGCGCCGAGCTCGCCGGGGACGTCCACGTCGGCGTGGTCGAGGCCGAGGGCGGTGCGCGGGTTGCCCAGGTGCACCTGGGGGGTGAGGGCGACCCGGGTCCCGGGGTCGAGCCTGCCGTGGGTGACGGAGAGGAGCCTGCGAACGACGGTGTCCGGGTCGTGCTCGGCGTCCGGGAGCACGGGCCCGACGACGGCGTGCACCCCGGGCGCGACCAGGCCGTACGTGCCGGGACGCAGAGAGGTGAGGGAGCGGGTCAGCGCGATCCGGCCGTCCGCCGCGGAGTGGACGCTGAGCCGGGCCCCGCCGGGGAGCGGCGCGCCGGGGCGGGGTCGCAGGGCGGCGTCGGCGGCGTACCGGCCGGCCGCCACGGCGGCCACCCCCGCGCCGATGAGGGTCGTGGTGACGGCAGCTGCCGCCGCTGTAACGGTACGCACCGTTCCAGTGTCGTCGCGCAGAGTCGGGCGGGCCACCGGAGCGGGTCATTCCGGGTCTACTCGGGGAGCGTGATCTGGGTCTCTTTCAAGGGGCGGGAGGGGCGGCCGGGTGCACATACGGAGACGTGCGGAGGGGTTCATTCACCCGGCTTTGACGTGCATTAATGCTGAAATGTGCGCAAGAATCAGGACGAATGTCCCGATCGCGCCCCGTGCCCGTACACCGCTCCGCCGGAGCCAGTTCACCTTCCGTTCATCCAGGTTGCCTACGTTCGCTGAGCCACTGACGCCAAACAGAAGCCTGGGTAAATGGAGCACATAACGCTTCTCCTCGGGATCGTGATCATCACCGCTCTCGTGTTCGACTTCACGAACGGTTTTCACGACACGGCCAACGCGATGGCCACCACCATCTCGACCGGCGCCCTCAAGCCCAAGACGGCGGTGGCGATGTCCGCCGTCCTCAACCTCGTCGGCGCCTTCATGTCCGTGGAGGTCGCCAAGACGATCTCCAAGGGCCTGGTCAACGAGGAAGGCATCCAGCCAGAGGTGATCTTCGCCGCGCTGGTCGGCGCCATCCTCTGGAACCTCGTCACCTGGTTGGTCGGACTCCCCTCCAGCTCCTCCCACGCCCTGATGGGCGGCCTGATCGGCGCCGCGGTCGCCTCCGCCGGCATCGGCGCGGTCAACGGCAGCGTCGTCGTCACCAAGGTGCTCATCCCCGCGATCGCCGCTCCGCTGGTGGCCGGCATCGCCGCGTACCTGGCCGCGAAGGTCACCTACAAGCTGGGTGACAAGGTCGGCGGCAAGACCGCCGCCAAGGGCTACCGCGCCGGCCAGATCGCCTCGGCCGGCCTGGTCTCCCTCGCGCACGGCACCAACGACGCGCAGAAGACGATGGGCATCATCACCCTGGCCCTCATCGCCGGCGGCGCGATCGCGCCCGACGCGAACCCGCCGGTCTGGGTCATCGTCTCCGCCGGTCTGGCCATCGCCATGGGCACCTACCTGGGCGGCTGGCGCATCATCCGCACCATGGGCAAGGGCCTGACCGACCTGCAGCCGCAGCAGGGCTTCGCCGCCCAGACCTCGGCCGCGTCCGTCATCCTCGCCTCCTCGAACCTGGGCTTCTCGCTCTCCACCACCCACTCGTGCTCCGGTGCGGTCATGGGTGCGGGCCTGGGCCGCAAGGGCGGTGTGGTCCGCTGGTCCACCGCGACCCGCATGTTCGTCGCCTGGGGCCTGACCCTGCCGGCCGCCGCGCTGGTCTCGGCCGGTGCCGAGCTGGTCATGCGCGCCGGTGACATCGGCATCGCCGCCGTCACCGTCTTCCTGGTCGGCTCCTGCCTCGCCATCTGGCTCATCTCGCGCCGCCAGGTCGTCGACCACCACAACGTCAACGACGTCAACGACGCCGAGCGGGCGGAGGCCGAGGCACCGGGTGTCGTCACCACGGCCATCGCGGCCGTCACCGTCCCCCCGACCGTCGCCGCGGCCGGTACCACCGCCGCGGTCACGGACGCAGACCTCAAGGCCACCATCCCGGCCGCGACGACCCCGGCGGCTCCGGCCGCCACGGTCTGACCGAGACACAGACACAAGAGGAATCGGCAGTATGAAGATCGACTGGGAAGCGCTCGGCTCCGTCTTCGGGGTCAGCCTCTTCGCCACCGTCGCCCTCGTGGCCCTCTTCACCCTGGGTCTGGTGGGCCTGTCCAAGCACGAGGCCGCGACCGAGCAGGGCGGCAGCGCCACCCTGGCCCGCAGCGGCGCGTACCTCTGCTTCGCGCTCGTCGCGGCGGCCGTGACGTACGGGATCTACCTGATCGTCGCCTGATCGTCGCCCGTATCCGCCGCGACAGCGCGGGTAGGGCGTGAAAGCTCGTGCAAGCTCCCTCCGGGTTCGTCCCGGAGGGAGCTTCCGCATCTCCCGGCCCTGCCGCGCCGCTGGTCAACGGCGAGTTGACGGGCCTTCCGGGCGCGTGGTGGACTGCCCGAGCCAATACGGCGGCATGGAGAGGAAGTCCGGTGCGATTCCGGCGCGGTCCCGCCACTGTCACCGGGGAACGCACGCCTCGCGTGCGCCCCGGGAGCCAGGAACTCTCGCCGCCGGACACGTCGAACCAGGGCGCGGACCCTGAGTGAGGACATACCTGCCACCATGCGTGCCGATCGCGTCTTCGCGTACGGCGCCACGGCGGGCCTGATCGGCGACCGGATCCTCGGTGATCCCCGCCGAGGGCACCCCGTGGCCGCCTTCGGACGAGCCGCCGCCGCCGTCGAGCGTTCCCTGTGGCGTGACGACCGCGGCCGGGGCGTCCTGCACACCCTGCTGTGCGCCGGGGGCGCGGCCGCCGTCGGCGCACTGGGCGCCCGCTCGTTGCGCTCCGGGCCCGCGGCCGCCCGTATCGCCCTGACCGCCGCCGCCACGTGGGCCGTCGTGGGCGGCACCTCGCTGGGCCGGGAGGCCCGGGCCATCGGCGGCGCGCTCGCCGCCGGGGACGTCGAGGTGGCCCGCGAGCGGCTGCCGCACCTGTGCGGGCGCGACCCGCACTCCCTGGACGGGCAGCAGATGGCCCGCGCCGTCGTGGAGTCCGTCGCCGAGAACACCTCCGACGCGGTGGTCGGGGCCCTGGTGTGGGGCGCCGTCGCCGGGGTCCCCGGACTGCTGGCGTTCCGCGCCGTCAACACCCTGGACGCGATGGTCGGCCACAAGTCGCCCCGCCACCTGCGCTACGGCTGGGCCTCGGCCCGGCTCGACGACCTCGCCGGCTGGCCGGGGGCCCGGCTGACGGCCCTGGCCGCCGTGGTGGCCGGCCCCGACCGGCGCGGAGCCGTACGGGCGTGGCGCGCGGACGCCGCCGCGCACCCGAGCCCGAACGCGGGGCCCGTCGAGGCCTCCTTCGCCGGGGCGCTGGGCGTCAGACTGGGCGGGACCCTGGCCTACGGCGGCCGGGTCGAGCACCGGGCCGTGCTGAACGGCGGGGCCGGACGGCCGGTGGAGGTCGCGGACATCGAACGGGCGGTACGGCTGTCACGGCAGGTGACGTGGCTGGCCCTGGGCGCCTGCGTGGCCGTCCGGACGCTGGGGGAACGAGTACGGAGGGGACGCGCATGAGCGGCGTGAAGCGCGGCGGCGGACTGCTGGTGGCGGGTACGACGTCGGACGCGGGCAAGAGCGTGGTCACAGCGGGCATCTGCCGCTGGCTGGCCCGCCAGGGCGTGAAGGTGGCGCCCTTCAAGGCGCAGAACATGTCGCTGAACTCCTTCGTCACCCGGGAGGGTGCCGAAATCGGCCGCGCCCAGGCGATGCAGGCCCAGGCGGCCCGCGTGGAGCCGACCGCGCTGATGAACCCGGTGCTGCTCAAGCCCGGCAGCGACCGCAGCAGCCAGGTGGTGCTGCTGGGCAAGCCGGTGGGCGAGATGAGCGCGCGCGGGTTCTTCGGGGGGTCCCGGGGGTCGTCCCCCGGCGAGGCGCTGCGGGGCGGGCGCCAGGAGCAGCTGCTCGGCGTCGTCACGGACTGCCTGGAGCAGCTTCGGGGCACGTATGACGCCGTGATCTGCGAGGGGGCGGGGAGTCCGGCCGAGATCAACCTGCGCCGGACCGACATCGTGAACATGGGCATCGCACGGGCCGCGCGCTTCCCGGTGGTCGTGGTCGGCGACATCGACCGCGGCGGGGTCTTCGCGTCCTTCTTCGGCACGACGGCGCTGCTCTCCCCGCAGGACCAGGAGCTGATCGCCGGGTACATGGTGAACAAGTTCCGCGGCGACGTGTCCCTGCTGGAGCCCGGCATGGAGATGCTGCGCGGGCTGACCGGCCGGGCGACGTACGGGGTGCTGCCGTTCCAGCACGGGCTGGGCATCGACGAGGAGGACGGCCTGCGGGTCTCCCTGCGGGGCGCCGTACGGGAGTCCGTGGTGGCGCCGCCCGTGGGCGAGGACGTGCTGCGGGTCGCGGTGTGCGCGGTGCCGCTGATGTCGAACTTCACGGACGTCGACGCGCTCGCGGCCGAGCCCGGCGTCGTGGTGCGCTTCGTGGACCGCGCCGAGGAGCTGGCCGACGCGGACCTGGTCGTCGTACCGGGCACCCGCGGCACGGTGAAGGCACTGGCGTGGCTGCGCGAGCGCGGGCTCGCGGCCGCCCTGGCGCGGCGGGCCGCCGAAGGACGGCCGGTGCTGGGCGTCTGCGGCGGTTTCCAGGCGCTGGGCGAACACATCGAGGACGACGTCGAATCGCGGGCGGGCTCGGTGGAGGGCCTCGGGCTGCTGCCGGTACGGGTGCGCTTCGCGCCCGAGAAGACCTTGGCCCGGCCGTCCGGGACGGCGCTCGGCGAGCCGGTGGACGGGTACGAGATCCACCACGGGGTGGCCGAGGTCCTGGGCGGGGAGCCGTTCCTGGACGGCTGCCGGGTGGGCTCCGTGTGGGGCACGCACTGGCACGGCTCGCTGGAGTCGGACGGCTTCCGCCGGGCGTTCCTGCGGGAGGTGGCGGCGGCCGCCGGGCGGCGCTTCGTGCCGGCCCCGGACACCTCGTTCGCCACGCTGCGCGAGGAACAGCTCGACCTGCTGGGCGACTTGATCGAGCAGCACGCGGACACGGATGCGCTGCTGAAGCTGATCGAGTCCGGGGCCCCGGCCGGGCTCCCGTTCCTCCCGCCGGGCGCGCCGTGACGGGCCGGGAACCTGTTGCGCGCACCGAGCGCCGGAGCGGCGGAAGGCGTGCCACCCCCGCCGTCGCGGGGACCACAGGAGCAGCTCGCCCAGGTGCTCGTGCAGGAGCGGGCCATCCCCGCCGGTGCGGGGAGCAGGTACCAAGCCCGGCGAACCGTCGATACGACGGCACCGACGTCCATCGCAAGCCACTCGAAGGAGTGACCGTTTCATGAGCAGCGCCAACTTCCCGTTCTCCGCCGTTGTCGGACAGGACGACCTGCGGCTGGCGCTCCTGCTGAACGCCGTGAGCCCGGCGGTCGGCGGTGTGCTCGTGCGCGGCGAGAAGGGGACCGCCAAGTCCACCGCCGTGCGCGCGCTGTCGGCGCTGCTGCCGCAGGTCGACGTCGTACCCGGCTGCCGGTTCTCGTGCGCGCCCGCCGCGCCGGACCCGGCCTGCCCCGACGGTCCGCACGAGGCCGGCCCGGGCGGCGCCCGGCCGGCCCGCATGGTGGAGCTGCCCGTCGGCGCCTCCGAGGACCGCCTCGTCGGCGCCCTCGACATCGAACGGGCCCTCGCCGAGGGCGTGAAGGCCTTCGAGCCGGGCTTGCTTGCCGACGCCCACCGCGGGATCCTCTACGTCGACGAAGTCAACCTGCTCCATGACCACTTGGTGGACGTACTCCTCGACGCCGCCGCGATGGGCGCCTCGTACGTGGAGCGCGAGGGCGTCTCCGTGCGGCACGCGGCCCGGTTCCTGCTCGTCGGCACCATGAACCCGGAGGAGGGCGAGCTGCGCCCGCAGCTCCTCGACCGCTTCGGGCTGACCGTGGAGGTCGCCGCCTCCCGCGAGCCCGCCCAGCGGGTGGAGGTGGTCCGCCGCCGGCTCGCCTACGAGGACGACCCCGCGGGCTTCGCCGCCCGCTGGTCGGGGGACGAGAGCGAGGTCCGCGCCCGGGTCGTGGCCGCACGGGCGCTGCTGCCGCAGGTCCGCCTCGGGGACACCGCACTGCTCCGGATCGCCGCGGCCTGCGCCGGCTTCGAGGTCGACGGCATGCGGGCCGACATCGTGATGGCGCGGACCGCGACCGCGCTGGCCGCCTGGGCGGGGCGCACGGTGGTGCTGAAGGAGGACGTGCGGCAGGCCGCGCTGCTGGCGCTCCCCCACCGCCGGCGCCGCAACCCCTTCGACGCGCCGGGCCTGGACGAGGGAAAGCTGGACGAGATCCTCGACCAGTTCCCCGACGAGGAGCCGGAGAACGACCCGGACCCGGAGCCGGAGCCGGATCCCGGCACCGACCCGGACGGCGGCCCCCAGAACCCGCAGGGCCCGGACGGCGACGGCGGCCCCGACGGTGGCGGCGGAGTGCCCCCGCAGGGCAGCGGCCCCCAGGACGCGCAGTGCCCGGGGGAGCCCGCCGAGGCCCCCGCGGACTCCCCCGAGGCGCCCCGGCAGCCTTCCGCCCAGGAGGCCGGCGGGCCCGAGCAGGCCGCCGTACGGGCGGCCGAGCCGTTCCGGACCAAGATGCTGAGCGTCCCCGGACTGGGTGAGGGGGCCGCCGGGCGGCGTTCGCGCGCCCGGACCGCCCACGGCCGGACCACCGGCGCCCAGCGCCCCCGCGGCCAGCTGACGAAGCTGCACCTGGCGGCCACCGTCCACGCGGCCGCCCCGCACCAGAAGGCGCGCGGCCGCGCCGGGCGCGGCCTGGTGATCCGCAAGGACGACCTGCGCCAGGCCGTCCGGGAGGGCCGCGAGGGCAACCTCGTCCTCTTCGTGGTCGACGCCTCCGGCTCCATGGCCGCCCGGCAGCGGATGAGCGCGGTCAAGGGCGCCGTGCTGTCGCTGCTCCTGGACGCCTACCAGCGCCGGGACAAGGTCGGCCTGGTCACCTTCCGCGGCGCAGCCGCCGAGCTGGCGCTGCCGCCCACTTCCTCGGTGGACGCGGCGGCCGCCCGGCTGGAGAAGCTGCCCACCGGCGGCCGCACCCCGCTGGGGGCCGGGCTGCTGAAGGCCCACGAGGTGCTGCGGATCGAGCGGCTGCGGGATCCGAGCCGCCGGCCGCTGCTGGTCGTGGTCACCGACGGGCGGGCCACCTCGGCCGGGGCCGTCGGCGGCGACCCGCGCGAGCTGACGGCGCGCAGTGCCCGGCTGCTGGCCGCCGAAGGAATCGCGTCGGTGGTCGTCGACTGCGAGTCGGGGCCGGTCCGGCTGGGGCTCGCCGGAGCGCTGGCCGCCGACCTCGGCGGGGCGGCCGTCACCCTCGACGGGCTGCGGGCCGACTCACTGGCCGGGCTCGTGAAGGACGTACGTACCGCAGTGACAACTCCCGCTTCCCACACCACCAGGAGGGCCGCCTAATGCCTCAGGGACAGCCGTCCGTCGTTCCGGACGACGGACTCACCACGCGCCAGCGCCGCAACCGCCCGCTCGTCTTCGTCCACACCGGCCCCGGCAAGGGCAAGTCCACGGCGGCCTTCGGGCTGGCGCTGCGCGCATGGAACCAGGGCTGGCCGATCGGGGTGTTCCAGTTCGTCAAGTCGGCGAAGTGGAAGGTCGGCGAGGAGAACGCGCTCAAGGTGCTCGGTGCCTCCGGCGAGGGCGGCAGCGTCGTCTGGCACAAGATGGGCGAGGGCTGGTCCTGGGTCCAGCGGGACGCCCAGCTCGACAACGAGCAGGCGGCCAAGGAGGGCTGGGAGCAGGTCAAGCGGGACTTGGCCGCCGAGACGCACAAGCTGTACGTGCTCGACGAGTTTGCGTACCCGATGCACTGGGGCTGGATCGACGTCGACGAGGTCATCGAGGTGCTGCGCAGCCGCCCCGGCACGCAGCACGTGGTGATCACCGGCCGCAACGCGCCGGAGAAGCTGGTGGAGTTCGCGGACCTGGTCACCGAGATGACCAAGGTGAAGCACCCGATGGACGCCGGCCAGAAGGGCCAGAGGGGCATCGAGTGGTGACTGCGTTCGACATGCCCCGGCTGGTCGTCGCCGCGCCGTCGTCCGGCAGCGGCAAGACCACCGTGGCCACGGGCCTGATGGCGGCCTTCGCGGAGCGCGGCCTCGCCGTGTCCCCGCACAAGGCCGGGCCCGACTACATCGACCCCGGCTACCACGCGCTGGCCACCGGCCGGCCGGGGCGCAACCTCGACGCCTTCATGTGCGGGCCGGAGCTGGTCGCTCCGCTGTTCGCGCACGGCGCGTCCGGGTGCGACCTCGCCCTGGTCGAGGGCGTGATGGGGCTCTACGACGGGGCCGCGGGCCGGGGCGAGCTGGCGTCGACGGCGCAGGTGGCGAAGTTGCTGCGGGCGCCGGTGGTGCTGGTGGTCGACGCGTCCTCGCAGTCGCGGTCGGTGGCGGCGCTGGTGCACGGCTTCGCGTCCTTCGACCCGCAGGTCCGGCTGGGCGGCGTGATCCTGAACAAGGTCGGCTCGGACCGGCACGAGGTGATGCTGCGGGAGGCCCTGGAGGAAGCGGGGATGCCGGTGCTCGGCGTCCTGCGGCGGGCTCCGCAGGTGGCCACGCCCTCGCGCCACCTGGGGCTGGTGCCGGTGGCCGAGCGGCACGCCGACGCGCTGGCCGCCGTGGCGGCGCTGGCCGAGCAGGTCAGGGCGGGTTGTGACCTGGACGCGCTGATGGCGCTGGCGCGGACGGCACCGCCGCTGTCCTGCGAGCCGTGGTCGCCGCATCCGGCCCCGCCGGCGTTCGAGGCGGGGGGATCCGGGTGCGGCGGTCCCGGCGACGGCGCCGCGCCGTACCGACGGCCGGTCGTCGCCGTCGCCGGCGGGCCGGCGTTCACCTTCTCGTACGCCGAGCATGCGGAGCTGCTCACGGCCGCCGGGGCGGAGGTCGTCACCTTCGACCCGCTCCGGGACGAGGCGCTGCCCGAAGGGGCCGGCGGTTTGGTGATCGGCGGCGGGTTCCCCGAGGTGTACGCGCCCGAGCTGTCCGCCAACGAACCGCTGCGGGCGGCCGTCTCGGCCTTCGCGGCGGCCGGCGGCCCGGTGGCGGCCGAGTGCGCCGGGCTGCTGTACCTGGCGCGGTCGCTGGACGGCAAGCCCATGTGCGGGGTGCTCGACGCGGACGGGCGGATGTCTGAGCGGCTGACCCTCGGCTACCGCGAGGCGGTGGCGGTGTCCGACAGCTCGCTCGCGGCGGCCGGGACCCGGCTGCGCGGGCACGAGTTCCACCGGACGGTGATCGAGCCGGGCGCCGGAGCGGCTCCCGCATGGGGGTTCACGCACCCGGAGCGCCGGGTCGAGGGCTTCGTCCGGCAGGGTGTGCACGCCAGCTACCTGCACACCCACTGGGCGGCGGAGCCGTCCGTCGCCCGCCGCTTCGCGCAGGCCGCGGCCGCGCGGACGGGGGCCGTACGGGACGCCGCGGCAGCGCGGCCGTGAACCCTGCCGGCTCACTCCGCGATGCCCACCACGAGCCAGATCCCGGCCACCCCGCCCACCGTGCACATCAGCGTGGACAGGGCGGGGTGCTTGTGGTGCGCCTCGGGCAGGATCTCGGCGGCCGCGAGGTAGAGCAGGAGGCCGCCGAAGAAGCCCAGGTAGGCGCCGAGAGGTTCCTCCGGAAGGGTGAACAGCAGAGTGGACGCGGCACCGGCCACGGGGGCCACCGCGTCCGCGAACAGCATCATCAGGGCCTTCCGGCGGTCGTTGCCGTAGAGGCTGGTGAGCGTGTACGTGTTGAACCCGTCGGCGAAGTCGTGGGTGATGACGGCCAGCGCCACGGCCGCGCCCATCCCGCCGCCGACCTGGAAGGCCGCGCCCAGCGCCACCCCGTCGGCGAGACTGTGGCCGACCATCGCGGCAGCCGCGGTGAGCCCGACCTCCGGGACGCGAGCGCCGTTCTCGGCGCCGTGCGCGGCCTGGCGCACGGCCAGGAGCCGCTCGACGACGTGGGCGACCAGGAAGCCGCCCACGAAGAGCAGCAGGGCGAGCGGGACGCCGAACACCTCGTCACCCGCCGCGTGCAGGGCTTCGGGGAGCAGGTCCAAGCCGACGACGCCGAGCATCAGCCCCCCGGCCAGGCCCAGCACGAGGTGGCGGCGGTCGGTGACGCGTTGCGCCGTCCAACCGCCCAGCAGGGTCATCAGGAACGCGCCCAGCGCCACGATCACGGCCATGTGCCCCTGAATACAGACTCCTCGCCCCGCGCGCACGTCCGCGCGCGGGTGCCGGGCGTCGCGGTGTTGACGACTGACCGGTGTCCGGTGATGTGCCGGTGACCGTGACTACGGAGGGAGGCCCCCCGGTGGGCGAGTACACGACGCGGCTGGTGGTCGGGGTCGGCGGGCGCGCGGGGGTCTCCGTGGAGGAGGTCTGCGCCCTGGTCGAGGAGACGTTGCGGGGTGCCGGGCTGGCCGCGGAGGCGGTGACGGCGCTGGCCACGGTGGACTCGAAGGTGGGCGAGGCGGGGATCGCCGGTGCGGCGGAACGTTTCGGCGTACCTGTCCTCGGCTATCCCGCGGACCGGCTGGCCGACGTCGCCGTACCGCATCCCTCGGAGGCGGCGCGGGCCGCGACCGGGACCCCCTCGGTGGCGGAGGCCGCCGCCCTCGTGGCGGGCGGGGAACTCCTCGTGCCCAAGCGGCGCTCGCTCTCGGCGACCTGCGCGGTCGCCACGGCGCAGGCGCACGACCTGCGCCACCACGGGGACGCCGAGGTGGTGGACGCGGGCTCCGACCTGGAGGACCTCGCGGTCAACGTACGGGCGCACACGCCCCCGCAGTGGCTCAGGCAGCGGATCGCCGCCTCCCTCGGGGACCTCGCCGCCTACCCCGACGGGCGCACGGCCCGCGCGGCAGTCGCGGCCCGGCACGGGCTGCCGGTCGAGCGGGTGCTGCTGACGGCGGGGGCGGCGGAGGCCTTCGTACTGGTGGCGCGGGCCCTGGGCGCCGTACGGCCGGTCGTGGTGCATCCGCAGTTCACCGAGCCGGAGGCGGCCCTGCGGGACGCCGGCCACCGGGTCGAGCGGGTGGTACTGCGGGCCGAGGACGGGTTCCGGCTGGATCCGGCAGCCGTGCCGCAGGACGCGGACCTGGTGGTCATCGGCAATCCGACCAACCCGACGTCCGTCCTGCACCCGGCGGCGGTCCTGGCGCGGCTGGCCCGGCCGGGCCGGATCCTGGTGGTGGACGAGGCGTTCATGGACGCCGTCCCGGGCGAACGGGAGGCCCTCGCGGGCCGGACGGACCTGCCGGGGCTGGTGGTGCTGCGGAGCCTGACGAAGACGTGGGGCCTGGCGGGGCTGCGGATCGGCTACGTGCTGGCCGAGCCCGGGGTGATCGCCAAGCTGGCGGCGGCGCAGCCGCTGTGGCCGGTGTCGACACCGGCCCTGGTGGCGGCCGAGGCCTGTGTGGCTCCGGCGGCGCTGGCCGAGGCCGAGGAGGCGGCCCGGCGGATCGCGGTGGACCGGGCGCACCTGCTGGCCGGGCTGGCGGAGTTCGACGAGGTGAGGGTCGTGGGGGTGGCGGAGGGGCCGTTCGTCCTGATCCAGGTGGCGGACGGCGCGGAGGTCCGCACCCGGCTTCGGGCCCTCGGCTTCGCCGTCCGGCGCGGGGACACCTTCCCCGGGCTGGACCGGACCTGGCTCCGCCTGGCGGTGCGCGACCGGGCGACGACGGGCCGACTGCTGCAGGCCTTGGACCGCGCCCTCGCGCTGACCTCGCGCTGACCTCGGCCCGACTCGCCCCGACCTCGCCCTGTCCGCCCGCCGACCTCGCGCCGCAGTGGCCGCCGACCTGGGGCGGAGCCCGCAGCCGCCTGGCTGACCTGCGCGTTTCCGGCGGCTCCGGCATGGGGTTCACTCGAACGGCCCACCTACGATGGCTGCGGGGGCGGGGCCGTTCGAGGATCCCCGCATCGGTTGAGGAACCAACGGGGGTCGGGAATGAAGGCATCCACCGCGGCAGTCGCGGCGCTGGCCGGGCTGGCGGTCGCGGGCGGCGCGCTGTACGCCGTACCGCAGCTGCTCGACGCAGATGACGCGCCCGCCGCACGGCAGCGGCTGGGGGGCGAGCCGGCCCGGGGGACGCCGTCCCCGCCGGCGGCTCCCGCCGCCCCTGCGGGGCAGCCGTTCACGCTGGTGGCGACCGGGGACATCATCCCGTACCCGTCGATCATCCAGCGGGCCGGGGACGACGCCGGCCAGGCCGGGGAGTACGACTTCCGGAAGATACTCGCGGGGGTCAAGCCCCTGGTCTCCGCCGCCGACCTGGCGATATGCCACCACGAGATACCGTACGGGCGCCCCGGCGGCCCCTACACCGGCTACCCCGCCTTCAAGGCCCCGCACCAGCTGGCGGACGCCCTCAAGGACGCCGGCTACGACGGGTGTTCCACCGCCTCGAACCACACGCTGGACGACGGCTACGAGGGCCTGGCCCGCACCCTGGAGCACCTGGACCGGGTCGGCATCCCGCACGTCGGCTCGGCCCGCAGCGCGGAGGAGGCCAAGGCGCCGGCCCTGCTGTCGGCGGGCGGCGCGAAGGTCGCGCAGCTTTCGTACACGTACGGCACGAACGGCATCCCGCTCCCCCCGGACAAGCCGTGGGCCGTGAACCTGATCGACAAGGACCGGATCATCGCCGACGCCCGCGCGGCCCGGGCCGGCGGCGCGGGGGTCGTGGTGCTCAGCGTCCACTGGGGCACCGAGTGGCAGACGGCGCCCGACGAGCAGCAACAGGAGCTGGCGCAGGCACTGACCGCGTCCCGCTCGGCCGACGGCCTCCCCGACATCGACCTGATCATCGGCACGCACAACCACGTCCCGCAGCCCTACGAGAAGATCAACGGCACCTGGGTGGTCTTCGGCATGGGCGACCAGGTCGCCAGCTTCGTGCCGGCCGACAAGCTGCGCGGCAACCAGTCCTCGGTCCCCCGCTTCACCTTCGCCCCGGCGGCGGACCGTCCGGGCCGCTGGGAGGTGGTGAAGGCCGAGTACCTCACGCAGTACTCGGACATGGGACCGCCGTTCCGTGTCGTCTGCGCCTCCTGCGCGGCCTCGGACGGCGCGCTCCCGGCCGGCAAACGCGACGAGTACGCGCGGATCGACCGGCAGGTCGCCGACGCCGTGATGTCACGCGGCGCGGGCGAGCAGGGGCTGACCCACGCCACCCGTTGAGCACTCCCCTCCGATGTGCTCGCCGGGCGGCGGTGGCGCCGGCGGAACCCCGGCCGGCGCCGGGACCGGTCGGCGCCGGGACCGGTCGGCGCCGGGACCCGGGCCGCACGACGGGTCCGGGGCCGCGACGGGACCGGGGCGGGACCGGGGCTGGGGCGGGGCCGGGGCCGGGGCTGGGGTCGGGGTCGGGGTCGGGGTCGGGGTCGGGGCGGGAGCCAGGGCCGGGGACCGGGGACCGGGGCCGGGTCGCCCGGCGGTCCTACTGGGCCTTGCCCCGCCGGGTCAGGAAGAGCGCGCCGCCGCCGAGCGCGAGCAGCGTCAGCGCACCGCCCGTGATGAAGGGCGTGAGCGAACCGCCGCCGGTCTCGGCCAGGTTGGCGGTGGTGCCCGAGCCGGTGGCGGGACCGGCGGTGGTGCCGGTACCCGTCCCGGTCTGGGTCTTGATGTCGGGCTGCTCGGGCGCCTTCGCCGTCGGTGCCGGGCCCGTCGGGGACTCGCAGTGCGCCTCGGCCAGCACGATCTCGCCGTCCACCTGGGCCACGTTGAGGTTCAGCGGGTTCACGGCCACCTTCAGGCGGAGCGCTGCCGCGGCGGCCGTGGTGGAGGTGGTCTGCGTGCCGGACAGCTCCAGGTTGACCGTGCCCACGCCCGGGACCTCGACCTTGGTGGGGCCGCCCGCGGACAGGGTGACCTTCTTGCCGAGCGCGGTCACCGTGCCGAGGACGTCAGCGCTGGCCACGGGCTTCTTGCCGGCTTCGCAGACCGCCTTGGAGGTGACCTTCTCCACCTCGATCAGCGAGAGCAGCGGCAGCCCGGGGACGTGCACGCGGGCCTTGGCCAGGTTGGCCTCGGCCTCCGCCCCGGTCTTGTCCGCGGTGGCCTTGGAGGTGGCGACGTCCGCGCGCAGGACGCTGACCGGCTGGTTCCCCTCGACCCCGTCCAGGGTGACGGTCAGCGCCGTCTTCTCGGCGGTCGCGGGGGCGCTGACCTCGTTGAGGGTCGCCTTCATCGGGATGTGCACGGTCTTGTTCAGCAGGCCCACGTCCAGCCCGGTGCGCAGGACGACGGCGCCGGACTTGCCCTCTCCGCCTACGGGGGTGCCTCCCGTGGCGGAGGCGGGCGGCGCCGTGAGCAGGGCGACCGTTCCCGTGGCGAGCAGAACGGCCGCGGGCATGCGGAAGGTGTTGCTGTTCAAGGTGGTGGAACCCCCGGGGAGTTGGGTGCCGTCGCGCGGCCAATGGGGGACATCGCACGCGCAGACGGCTTCGACCCTGGGAATCCTTACTCAATGTGGGTGACGGGGCAGCTACCCGACGTCACTTCACCCCAAAGGGTGGTTTCCGTGCGGGGATTCGATTTGCGGCCCGGCTCACCGCGCGCGCTCAGGCCCTGACCCTTCCGTCGACGACAACGCGCCGCGGCTGCGCCAGGACCCGTACGTCGGCCCGCGGGTCGGCGTCGTAGACCACCAGGTCCGCCGGCGCGCCCTCGGTGAGCCCCGGCCGGCCGAGCCATTCGCGCGCCGCCCAGGCGGTGGCGGAGAGGGCGTCCAGTGCCGGTATCCCGGCCGTCACCAGCTCGGCGACCTCCGCCGCGACCAGGCCGTGCGGCAGGGAACCGCCCGCGTCGGTGCCGACGTAGACCTGGATGCCCGCGTCGTAGGCGGCCCGGACGGTGTCGTAGCGCCGCTCGTGGAGCCGTCGCATGTGAGCCGACCAGCGGGGGAACTTCGCGTCGCCGCCCGCCGCCAGCTTCGGGAAGGTCGCGATGTTGACGAGGGTGGGGACGATCGCGACCCCGCGCTGCGCGAACAGCGGGATGGTGTCCTCGGTGAGGCCGGTGGCGTGTTCGATGCAGTCGATGCCCGCCTCGACGAGGTCGCGCAGCGAGTCCTCGGCGAAGCAGTGCGCGGTGACCCGGGCGCCCAGCCGGTGCGCCTCGGCGATGGCCGCCTCGACCTCGGCGCGCGGCCAGCAGGCCGTCAGGTCGCCGGCGTCGCGGTCGATCCAGTCGCCGACGAGCTTCACCCAGCCGTCACCGCGCCGCGCCTCGCGGCCGACGTACTCGACGAGGTCGGCCGGCTCGATCTCGTGCGCGTAGTTGCGGATGTAGCGGCGGGTGCGCGCGATGTGCCGGCCCGCCCGGATGATCTTCGGCAGGTCCTCGCGGTCGTCGATCCAGCGGGTGTCGGAGGGCGATCCGGCGTCGCGGATCAGGAGGGTGCCCGCGTCGCGGTCGGTGAGGGCCTGGCGCTCGGCCGTCCCGGAGTCGACCGGGCCGTGGGCGTCCAGCCCCACGTGGCAGTGCGCGTCGACCAGCCCGGGCAGGACCCAGCCGGTCACCGTGGTGACCTCGCGGGCGCCGGGCGGGCGCTCGTAGGAGACGCGGCCGCCGACGACCCAGAGTTCGTCGCGGACCTCGTCGGGCCCGACCAGCACCCGCCCCTTCACGTGCAGCACATCGCTCACATCGCTCATGGCGGCACTGTACGCGCGGCCCCCGCCGCGTCAGGAGGCGGAGAGGACATCCAGCAGCCGGTCCACTTCCGCCTCCGTGTTGTACAGGTGGAACGAGGCCCGCAGGAGGCCCGCACGGGCCGACGTGAGGATGCCGGCCGCCTGCAGGGCGGGCTGCCGGTCCGCCAGGCCCGGCACGGAGACGATGGCGGAATCGCCGGGCACGGGCTCGTGGCCGAGGCTCGCGAGTCCGGCGCGGTAGCGGGCGGCCAGGGCGGTGTCGTGGGCGTGCACGGCATCGATGCCGATCCGCTCGATCAGGGCCAGCGAGACCTCGGCCGCGTGGTAGGCGAGGAAGGCCGGGGACTCGTCGAACCGCCGCGCGGAATCGGCCAGTTTCGGCATGGGGCCGTAGACGGCGTCCCACATGGACTCGGCCGCGACCCAGCCGGCGTGCAGCGGAGTGAGGGTCTCCTGGGCCTCCCGCGACACGGTCATGAACGAGGCCCCGCGGACGCTGAGCAGCCACTTGAAGCCGACGGCGACCGTGTAGTCGTACGGCGAGGCGTCGAAGGGGAGCCAGCCCGCCGCCTGGGACGCGTCCACGAGCATCCGGGCGCCGTGCGCCGCCGTCGCCGCGCGCACCGCCGGCAGGTCGGCCTTGCGCCCGTCCGCGGACTGCACGGCGCTCAGCGAGACCAGGGCGGTGTCCGGGCCGACGGCCTCGGCGAGGGACTCCAGGGGTGCGAAGCGCACCTTGAGGTCGTCCCGCACCACGAACGGGTTGATCACGGAAGCGAACTCCCCCTCCGGGCAGAGCACTTCTGCGCCGGAGGGCAGCGAAGCCGCGACGAGGCCGACATGGGTGGACACGGCCGCGCCGACGGCCACCCGGTCGGCGTCCACCCCGACCAGGCGGGCGAAGGAGGCGCGGGAGCGGTTCACGCGGTCGAAGTCGCCGAATCCGGCGGGGATCCCGGCCCCCGCCGCCTCGGCCAGTTCCCTCACCGCGGCGACGGCGGAACGCGGTACGACGCCGCAGTTGGCGGAGTTGAGATAGGTGGTGGAGTGGGCGAACTCGGCACGGGTCGCTTCGGCGATCGAAAGATCCATGCCGTCAACTCTGCGCCAGGAACCACCCAAAGTCCACAGTCGATTTTCGCCAGTACACCCCAAGTGATGCTTATACCTGGGTGGCGGCGCAGACCCCGTCGGGCTCGCACGCGCCGGCCGCGGCCGCCGGCTCCGCCACCTCGCGCCCGGCCCAGGCCTGCTCCAGGGCACGGGTGAACACCTCGGCCGGCTGTCCGCCGGAGATCCCGTAGCGGCGGTCGAGGACGAAGAACGGCACGGCGTTCACACCCAGCTCGGCGGCCTCGCGCTCGTCGGCACGGACCTCGTCGGCATGGGCGGAGCCGTCGGCGAGGACGGCGCGGGCCTCCGCCTCGTCCAGGCCGGCCTCGACCGCGAGCGCGATCAGCACCTCGGGGTCGAAGACGGAGCGCTCCTCGCCGAAGTTGGCCCGGAAGGCGAGGTCGAGCAGCTCCTCCTGCCGGCCGCGGGCGTCGGCCAGGTGCAGCAGCCGGTGGATGTCGAAGGTGTTGCCGTGGTCGCGCCCGTCGGTCCGGTACGCCAGCCCCTCGGCGCGGGCACTGGCGGCGACGTGCTCCTCCATGCCGCGCGCCTCGTCGAGGGTGCGGCCGTACTTCTTGGCGAGCATCTCCACGACGGGGGCGGTCACACCCTTGGGGCTGTTCGGGTCGAGCTCGAAGGACCGGAAGACGACCTCCACCTCGTCGCGGTGCGCGAACTCGGCCAGCCCCTTGGTGAAGCGGGCCTTCCCGATGTAGCACCAGGGGCAGGCGATGTCGCTCCAGATCTCGACGCGCATGGTCCTTCTTCTCTCCGGGGTCGATGACGAGACGGTTTGCTGTTCAACCATCAGTGGTTCGAACCATCCGCCCGCCCGTCCCATTCCCCGGACACCGGGGGGGGCGGCCATGGCGTCGAGGTCGGCGGGGTGCGCGGTCCTGACCACGGGGGCGGGGGAACGCGCCGGGAACCCGGGCGGTTCCCGGCGCGTCGGGCATGGATCCCCGCGTGTCTACTTCTTCAGCCAGGCCTGCATCATCTTCTGCGCGATCGGCGCGGCCAGCTTGCCGCCGCCGATCTCGGAGCGGTCGGTGTCGGAGTTCTCGATCACCACGGCCACGGCGATCTGCTTGCCGTTCGCCTTGCCGTACGAGGTGAACCAGGCCAGCGGCGCGAGGCTGTTGTTGACGCCGCGCTGGGCGGTGCCGGTCTTGCCGCCCACCTCGGCGCCCGACACCTGGGCCGGCTTGCCGCCGCCCTCGGTGGCGACCGTGCGCATGGCGTCGCGGATCATCGAGGCCGTCCGCTCCTTCATGACCTGCTGGGACTTCGGGTCCTTGAAGCTCTCCAGCACGTTGCCGTTGGCGTCGGTGACCTCGGAGACCATGTGCGGGGCGACGAGCTTGCCGCCGTTCTCCACCGCGGCGGTGACCATCGCCATCTGGAGCGGGGTGGCCTGGACGTCGAACTGGCCGATGCCCGTCTGTGCGACCTGGTCGACCGACATCTTCTTGGACGGGTACTTGCTCGGCGGGTTGGTGCGGACCGGGGTGTCGATCTGGGTGTTGAAGCCGAGCTTCTCGGCTGTCGCGCGCATCTTGTCCTGGCCGAGCTTGGAGGCCAGCTCGGCGAACACGTTGTTGCAGGACAGCCGCAGGGCGGTGCGCACGGAGACGTTGTTGCAGGCCGCGGAGCCGGCCTCGCTGGGCAGTGCGGTGCGGGTGCCGGGGATCGTGTAGGGATCGGGGATGCCGGTCTGCTGGTCGATGTCGGTGACCAGGCCGTTCTCGATGGCCGCGGCCAGGGTGACCAGCTTGAAGGTGGAGCCGGGCGCCTGGGGCTTGCGCAGCGCCACGTTCTCCATGGCCTTGCCCTTGTCGGCGGAGAGCTGGTCCCAGGCCTTCTGGTCGGTGGCACCGGCGATGCTGCCCGGGTCGAAGGAGGGGTTGTTCACGACGGCGAGGACCTCGCCGGTGACGGGGTCCAACGCCACGGCGGCGCCCTGCTTGCCGTGGAGCGCGTCGTAGGCGGCCTTCTGCACGTCCTTGTCGATCGTGGTGAGGACGTTGCCGGGGTCGGCCCGCTTGTTGGTGAGCATGTCCATCACGGTCTTCAGCCGGCTGTCGGAGCCGTTGAGGACGTTCTTGTAGATGCCCTCCAGCATGCTGGTGCCGTAGGCCTGGGAGCTGTAGCCGGTGACCGGCGCGTAGAGCGGGCCGTCGACGTAGGTCCGCTTGTAGCCGAAGTCCTTGCCGCCGGTCTTCTCCGAGCCGGTGATCGCCTCCCCGCCCACGATGATGTTGCCCAGCGGGTTCTCGTACTGCCCGATGAGATTGCGGCGGTTGTGCTTGTCGTCTGCGAGGGCCTGGCCTTGGTACGCCTGCACCCAGGTGACGCGGACCAGCAGGGCCAGCACCAGGAGCAGACAGAAGACCGACGCACGCCTGATCGTCTTGTTCATCCCCCGGAAGGACGTCCCGAGGGCTCCAGGCGTTCCGCTCTGCCCCGATTGTGGTCGAGTTCTCAGCCTTTCTTCATGACGAAGCCCCCCTCGTAGGCCGCGATGACCGCCTGGGTGCGGTCGCGGGAGCCGGTCTTGGTGAGGACCGACGCCACGTGCGTCTTGACCGTCTGCGGTCCCACCCCGAGGCGTTCGCTCATCTCGTGGTTGGACAGCCCGGTGGCCATCAGGCTCAGTACGTCGGCCTCCCGGTCGGTCAGCCTGGCGACCCAGGGGGCGGTGGCGGGTGCGGTGGCCGCCGCGTGCGCGGCGGCGAGGGAGCGGACGGCGGCAGGGAAGAGCAGCGAGTCGCCGCGGGCGACGAGCCTGACCGCACCGATCAGCTCGTCGGGGTCGGCGCGCTTGAGGAGGAAGCCGGCGGCTCCGGCGCGCAGCGCGTCGTAGACGTAGGCGTCGTTCTCGAAGGTGGTGACGACCACGATCCGGGGCGGCTCGGCCATGGTGGCGAGGATCTGCTCGGTGGCCCGGATGCCGTCGATCTGGGGCATCCGGACGTCCATCAGCACCACGTCGGGGGCGAGGGACCGCACGAGCGGGACCGCCTCGGCGCCGGTGGCGGCCTCGCCGACGACCTCCAGGTCGGCCTCGGCCTCCAGGATGACCCGCAGCGCGGTGCGGACCATCCGCTCGTCGTCGCAGAGCACGATGCGCAGCGGCGGCCGGGCCGCCGGTGCGGCCCCGGTCATCGGTCGCCTCCGGCCAGCGGGAGGACCGCGCGCAGCCGCCACCGGTCCCCGTACGGTCCGGCCTCGACCCCGCCGCCGAGCAGTGCGGCCCGCTCCTGGGCGCCGCGCAGCCCGCGTCCCCCGCCGGTGCGGGGCTCCCCTCCCCCGGATGGGGCGGGCGGATTGGTCATGGTGATCTCCAGTTCTCGCTGTGCGGTGTCGTGTCCCGCCCGGACCCGGATGCGCAGGTCCACCGGGCCCGTGCCGTGGCGCAGGGCGTTGCTGAGGCCTTCCTGGACGATCCGGTAGGCCTCGCGTGAGGTGATCTCCGGGAGCCGGGCCCAGTCCCCCGCGGGCCCGGGGTCCTGGTCCGCGGTGATGGTGGTGCCCGAGGCCCGGGTGCGGGCCAGCAGCCCGTCGAGGTCGACGGCGAGCGTCGGAGCGGGGGCGGTCCCGCCGTCCGGCCGGGCCGGGTCCCCTTCGCGCAGCAGGCCCAGTACTGCGTCCAGTTCGCCCACCGTCCGCCGGGTGGTGTCCTCGATCGCGGTGAGCGCCTCCCGTACGAAGTCGGGGTCGCGCTCCAGCATCCGCCGGGCGGCGGCCGCCTGGAGGGTGACGGCGCTGAGCGCGTGCCCCACCGCGTCGTGCAGCTCCCGGGCCAGCCGGTTGCGCACGGCCAGGTCGGCGGCCCGCTCCTCGGCCGCCGCGAGCCGGTCCGCCGCCGTGGGCCCGAGCAGTAGGGGCGCCAGCCGGGCCAGCAGCGCCCCGGCCCCGGCCGCGCACAGGGCGAGTGCGGCCAGCAGGCCGATCCCGAGGAGGGGGGCCGTGTACGGTTCGGCGCCCGTGGTGAACCACCCGAAACCCAGCCGGACTTCGCGCAGTCCGCTCACGAAGGGCAGCACCAGCAGCACCAGGGCCATGGGCGGCACCGCCAGGGTCATCCCGCTGACGAGCGCTCCGACCCCCAGGTGCAGGGTCCACCAGGCCGATGCCCGCCCCCGCGCCGCCCAGGACCGCGCGGGCCCTTCGGCGAGCCGCTCCCCCGGCACCCCGCACATGACCCGCACGGCGGTCACCGACAGCGGCCGGACCAGCCCGTACACCCCGGTGACGGCGGCCAGCGGCAGCGCCGCGGCGTAGGCGGCGAGGGACAGGGGGAGGGAGGACAGGGCGTTGGCTCCGCCGGCCGCCATGCCGACCCCCACCGTCGCCAGGAGAAAGTACGGCATCAGCAGAGCCCCGCCGAGGATCTGGTGGACCCACCGCAGCCGGGCGCGCGCTCCCAGCAGCCGCCCCAGGCCGTCGCGCATCAGCTCTCGCGTCGGGATATGAGGAACCGGATCAGGACGGCGGTGGCGAGCGATCCGGTGACCATCTGGCCAGCGTAGATCAACCGGGCGATGCCGGACGCCCCTTCACCGCCGTCCAACTGCGGCCCCAGAGAGGCGATCAGCACCCAAGACCCCCAGGCCAGGGTCGCTGCGGCGCCGACCCAGGTGAGGCCGAGCGGCCACCGTGCCCGCAGTGCCCCGCCGCGGGCCAGGAGCAGCGCTCCCGATCCAGCGGCGAGCGCGCACACCGCCTGGGCCACAGGGCCCACGGCGCTCTCCACCGAGTGCGCCTCGGCCCGCCCGCCGCTCAGCCCGGCGGTGCCGCCGAAGGCCCAGTAGGCGAACATCGCGGCCACGGCCAGGGCGCCCGAGGCCGCGGCTGCCGCCACCACCCCCGTGGGCGACGGCAGCCGCTCTCCCAGCACGCCCTGCCACCGCCGGCCCCAGCGCTTGCGCGCGTAGGGCACGAACAGTGCTGCCAGCGCGAGTCCTTGGACGGTGAATCCCGTGTAGACGACGATGAAGACCCAGGAGTCCAGGAAGGGCTGCTGCGCGGCCGCCGCCTCCGGGGCGGTCCCGAAGCCCAGGGCCCGGACGAGCAGCTGGCCCGGGAACCCGAGGAGGATCGGGGTCAGCAGGCCCGTGGCCGTGAACACCGGAACGGCCAGTGTCCAGGCGGGCGTTCTCAGCCCCCAGGGTCTGGTGAGCACCAGGACGAGCAGGATCACGCACGCGTCCATGGCCAGCGTGACGGCATTGGCCACCGTGAGGAACAGGCCGGCTTCCAGCAGCACGCTGCCGTCCGGTATCCCGATCCGGCTGCCGGACAGCCAGGCGGCTTTCAGCGCCAGGTACGGCACCGTGGCCGCCAGGGCCACCGCCGCGAGGATGTGCCTCCCGGCCCCCGGCGGGGGAGCGGAGGACTGCGGTGCCTGCGTCGTGTGAACGGCTCGTGTGGTCATGCCCCAACGGTCCCGTGTACGACGGCCCGCCACCTCCCCCGCAAAGGGGAACCGCCTCCCCCGTGCGGGGGAGGAACCACCGGCCCCGGGTGTCACACGCACCCGCCGCTCACGGCGTCACGCGCGCCGTCCCACGCACCGTCACATGCGGCGCGTCACCACCGACAGCCGGTCGCGCGCCTCGAACAGCGCGGCCTTGATGACCTGCTCGTGCCCCGGCGTCAGCCGCGCCACCGGCACCGAGCAGCTCACCGCGTCCCGGGCGGGCGTCCGGTACGGCACGGCCACCCCGAAGCAGCGCAGCCCGAGGGTGTTCTCCTCCCGGTCCACCGCGTACCCCTGCTCCCGCACCAGCTCCAGCTCCTCGATGAGGTGCTCCCGGTCGGTGATGGTGTGCTCGGTGACCGCCTCCAGCCGCCGCGGCAGCAGCGCCCGTACCTCCGCGTCCGAGTGGGTGGCGAGCAGCGCCTTGCCGAGCGCCGTCGAGTGCACCGGCAGCCGCCGCCCGACCCGGGTGAAGGGCCGCAGATAGTGCTGGGACTGCCGGGTGGCGAGGTACACCACGCTCGTCCCGTCGAGTCGGGCCAGGTGGATGGTTTCCGTCGTGTCGTCGGAGAGCCGGTCCAGGGTGGGCCGGGCCGCGGCGACCACCTCGTCCCCGTCGATGTACGAACTGCCGACCAGCAGGGCCCGTACGCCGATGCCGTACCGCGTGCCCGTCGCGTCCGTCTCCACCCAGCCCAGGTTCACCAGCGTGCGCAGCAGCATGTAGAGGCTGGACTTGGGCAGGGAGAGGTCGCTTTGGATGTCGGCCAGGCTGTGCAGCCCCGGCCGGGCCGCGAAGTGCTCCAGCAGCAGGACGGTCCGGACCGCCGATTTGACCGGCGCCGCCTGGGCAGGGATCCCCGACTCGGTCGTCGTCATACGCTGCTTCCCCTCTGGTCGCCTCTTGTCACGCGGAGGACCCCGGAAATAGAGTCCGCAGCAGATGTGATCATTCATCCACCGGAACCGCGTTCAGAATACTGAACGATCCAGGAGGCAGTGGGCCATGACAACGACACCAGTCTGGAGTGTGGACCCCCGCACCGGGAAGCAGCGCGAGCAGGTTGCGGTGGAGGCCACGTCCCGCGAGGTGGACGAAGCCGTACGGGCCGCCCATGCCGCCCGCGGCCCGCTCGCGGACGCCGCCGTCCGCGCGGCCTTCCTGCGCACCGCCGCCGCACTCCTCGACGAGGCCGCCCCCCACGTCATCGAGGCCGCCGACGCCGAGACCGCGCTCGGCCCGGGCCGGCTCACCGGCGAACTGGCCCGCACCACCGGCCAGCTGCGCGCCTTCGCCGACGCCGTCGACGAGGGGTCCTACCTCGACGTCCGGATCGACCGCGCCGACCCCTCCCTCAGCCCGCCGCGCCCGGAGCTGCGCCGCTACAAGGTCCCGCTCGGCGTGGTCGCGGTCTATGCCGCCTCCAACTTCCCGCTCGCCTTCTCCGTCCCCGGCGGGGACACCGCGAGCGCGCTGGCGGCGGGCTGCCCGGTGGTGGTCAAGGCGCACCCCGACCACCCCGCCACCTCCGAGCTGTGCGCCTCGCTGCTGCGCCGGGCGGCCGTCGCGAACGGGCTCCCGCCCGAAGTGGTGGCCGTGGTCCACGGGTTCGAAGCCGGCCTGGAGCTGATCCGCCACCCGCTGGTCGCCGCCGCCGGGTTCACCGGTTCCATCCGGGGCGGACGGGCGCTGTTCGACGCCGCCGCCGCTCGGCCCGTGCCCATCCCCTTCCACGGCGAACTGGGCTCCCTCAACCCCGTCGTGGTCACCCCGGCCGCGGCCGCCGAGCGCGCCGAGGAGATCGGCGCCGGCCTCGCGGCCTCGGTCACCCTCGGCGTCGGCCAGTTCTGCGTGAAGCCCGGCCTCGTCCTGGTGCCTGACGGCGCGGACGGCGACCGGCTCGCCGGCGAGCTGACCAAGGCGCTCGGCGAGACCGAGCCCGGGGTGCTGCTCGATCACCGGATGCGGGAGAACTTCGTCGCCGGGGTGCGCGAGCGGGCCGCGCTGCCCGGCGTCGAGGCCCCCGTCACTCCGGGGTCCGGCGGCGACCACACGGTGGGTGCTGGCTATCTGACCGTGCGGGCCGAGGACCTCCTCGCGGGCGAGGGACACGACCTCCTCCTGGAGGAGTGCTTCGGCCCGGTCACCGTCGTCGTCCGGTACGCCGGCCAGGGCGAGGCGGGCGCGGTCCTCGGGCGGCTCGGCGGGAACCTGAGCGCCACCCTCCAGCTGTCCGCCGCCGAGACCGAGGGTGCGCCGGGCCCGGCCGCCGAACTGATCGGACAGGTCACGGGGCTGGCGGGCCGGATCGTGGTCAACGGCTGGCCGACCGGGGTCGCGGTGGCCCCGGCCCAGCACCACGGCGGCCCGTATCCGGCCGCGACCTCGCACTCCACCTCGGTGGGCGGCACGGCGATCGAACGCTGGCTGCGTCCGGTGGCCTACCAGTCGGTCCCGGACGCCCTCCTCCCGCCCGAACTCCGCGAGGCCAATCCCCTGAACCTCCCCCGCCGCGTGACGGGCGACTGAGCGGAGCACTCCGCCGCATCCGGTCCTGCACCCACGCCACCGCGCGACCCGAGCGGCCGCCGTCCTGACCCAGGACGGCGGCCACTGCCTCATGGGGCGCGGCGGGAGTGCCGACCGCCACCAGCGCACCCGTCGGCGCCGTGCCCGCCGACGCGTCCTGCGCCGCCGGCTCACGCGCACCGTCCGCACGGCGCTCGGCATCGCGCTCGGCGTGTGCGGCCTGCTCGCCTTCGTCTTCGGCCTCGTCGTGTTCGTCCTGGGGTGGGACATGATGGACGACTGGTTCACCATCGGCGTGGCGGCCCGGGGTGCGGCAGCGGTCTTCCGTCTCGACCGCCGCCCTTGACACCCGGCAAGGCGCGGCCGATCCGCACCCGGCGCGGAAATATCGACCGAGGGTAAGGGAACGGCAAAGCACCTCCGGTCGTTCTCCGGGCATGACCGCTATGACCCCTGGATCCAACCTGCCGCTCAATGCCGTCCGTGTGACGGTGGACGTGGCTGCGCCGGTGCGGCTCGACGTGTCCGCGCTGCTGCTCACGGCGGACGGCAAGGTGCGTTCCGACGCCGACTTCATCTTCTTCAACCAGCCCAGCGGGCCCGGTGTCACCTACCGTTCCGGTGGGGGCGCGGCGCCGGACTCGGTCACCGTGGACACCTCCGCGGTGCCCCCGGGCATCGAGCGGATCGTGGTCACGGCCAGTCCGGACGCCGCCGGGCAGACCTTCCAGGGCATCGAGCCCACCGCCACCGTGCGCGACGCCGACGGCGGCACGGTGATCGCCTCGTTCACCCCGCCGCAGCTGGCCACCGAGACCGCGCTCGTCGTCGTGGAGATCTATCTGCGCGGCGGCGCGTGGAAGGTCCGGGCGGTCGGCCAGGGGTACGCGAACGGCCTCGCGGGCATCGCCACCGATTTCGGGGTCAGCGTGGACGAGGAACCGCCTCCCGCGGCCGCCGTCGCCCCGCCCGCCCCCGCGGCCCCCGCGGCGCCCACCGCTGCGCCCGCCCCGCCGGTCACCCACCAGCCCTCCCCCTGGCTGACCGCCGGCGCCGGCGCCCCCGCCCCGGTCACCCCGGCCCCCGCTCCCGCGCCCGCCGCGCCCCCGGCCGCCCCCGCCGCACCGCCCGCCGCCGGAAAGATCAACCTGGACAAGGGCCGGGTCAGCCTCCAGAAGAACCAGACCGTCTCGCTGGTCAAGGGCGGCCGCCCGCTGCTCTCCCAGGTCAAGATGGGCCTGGGCTGGGAGCCCGCCTTCGCCGGCCGGGACATCGACCTCGACGCGTCCGTCATCGCCTACGGCCCGCAGCGCAACCACATCGACAGCTGCTACTTCGGCAAGCTGTCCATCCTGAACGGCGCCATCAAGCACTCCGGGGACAACCTCACCGGTGAGGGCGCGGGCGACGACGAGGTGATCGTCGTCGACCTCGGCCGGCTTCCCGCCGACGCCACCGGCCTGGTCTTCACGGTCAACTCCTTCTCCGGCCAGAAGTTCACCGAGGTGGCCAAGGCCTACTGCCGTCTGATCGACGCGGCGAGCGGCGAGGAGCTGGTGCGCTTCGACCTCACCGGTGCCGAGCCGCAGACGGGCGTGATGATGGCGAAGCTGATCCGTCAGTTCTCCGGCGAGTGGGAGATGACGGCCATGGGTGAGTTTGTGAAGTCGCGCACAGTGCGCGGCATGGTCAAGCCCGCCGCCCAGGCACTCTGAGCAGGTGGGCGGGCACGGGCGGCCACCGGAGCGGATCGCGGGTGATGGATGCCACGCGTAATCCGTGGGTGGCTGTCAGTGCCCGCCCGTAGCCTTG
Source organism: Streptomyces sp. NPDC023541 (assembly GCF_055559995.1). Taxonomy (NCBI): domain Bacteria; kingdom Bacillati; phylum Actinomycetota; class Actinomycetes; order Kitasatosporales; family Streptomycetaceae; genus Streptomyces; species Streptomyces sp. NPDC023541. The sequence continues at coordinate 173,409 of NZ_JBVHJO010000011.1, read as the reverse complement.
GAAGCATGCACGAGACACTCACGCCCGCGGGGCCCGCCCGCCCGTCCGCCGCCGAGGCGAACGAGGCGATACGGCACCTCGTGGAGACCCGGGTGGACGGCGAGTGGCCTTCCGAGGCGTATGAGTTCCTGCTCGCCGAGTGGGCCGAGGCCTCCCGCGCGGAGGTTTCCCCGGCCCAGTGAGGCCCGCGATCCCGGCCGGGCGGGGCGTCAGTGTGCGCGCCGCCACGGCCCGGTGATGGCCAGCATGATCCCCGGGTCCTGGATGTTCGCGTACAGGGTCCGCCCGTCCGGCGAGAAGCAGACGCCGGTGAACTCCGCGTACTCGGGCTCCTCCGGCGTCCCGATGTTCAGCTCGTTGCGCGCCAGCGGGTAGGTGCGGCCGGATTCGGTCGCACCGAAGAGGTGCTGCAACCCCGAGCCGTCCTCCGCGATGACCAGGCCCCCGTACGGCGACACGGTGATGTTGTCGGGGCCGTCGTAGCCGCCGTCCACCGACGGGTCCGCGTTCACGCCGATGAGGACGGTCAGCCGGATCGTGCGCCGCTTGGGGTCGTAGAACCAGACCTGGCCGTCGTGCGCCGCGCCCGGGCTCTCCTCACGGGCGTAGGAGGACACGAAGTACGCGCCGCCGTCGGCCCACCAGATGCCCTCGAGCTTGCGTCCGCGCGTCACCGCGTTGTCCGCGAACTGCTTGCGCGTCGGTACGGTCCGCGCGTCGCGGTCCGGCACGTCCACCCAGTCGACGCCGTAGACGGTGCCGGTCCTCGTGGCTCGCGAGAGGTCGTCGACGAACCGGCCCGAGCTGTCGATGCACTTGGCGGCCTGGAGCACGCCCGCGTCGGCGGCGAGCGTACGGAGCCTGCCGCGCCCGTGCCGGAAGCCGCGGGGCGGGGTCCAGCGGTAGAGCAGCCCGTTGGGGCCGGAGGCGTCCTCGGTCAGGTACGCGTGGCCCTGCCGCGGGTCGATGACCACGGCCTCGTGGTCGTAGCGGCCGAAGGCCTTGACCGGGCGCGGGTCGCGGTTGGCGCGGCGGTCGTGCGGGTCGACCTCGAAGACGTAGCCGTGGTCCTTGGTCATGCCGTTCTTCCCGGCGAGGTCGGAGTTCTCCTCGCAGGTAAGCCAGGTGTCCCAGGGGGTGGCGCCGCCCGCGCAGTTGGTCGACGTACCCGAGATGCCCACCCATTCGGCGACCTCGCCGCCGCGCCGGACCTCGACGACCGTGCATCCGCCGGCAGCGGCCGGGTCGTAGACGAGGCCCTCGGTGAGCGGGACGGGGCGGGCCCAGTTCGCACGCTTGCCCTTGAGTTCGTGGTTGTTGACGAGGAGGGTGACGCCGCGGTGGCCCTCGAAGGCCGCGGTCCCGTCGTGGTGGGACGGGGTCGTCTCACCGGACTCCAGCGTCGTGACGCCGCTGTGCGTGATCACGCGGTAGCGGAAGCCGGCGGGGAGGGCGAGGATGCCGGCCGGGTCGGGGACGAGCGGGCCGTAGCCGGGCTCACAGGGCCGCCCGTGCTCGTCGCGGCCCGCGCCCTCCTCGGCCGCGAGCGCGCCCGGAGCGGTGGCGAGGGCGCCGACCGTCCCGGTGAGCGCGACTCCCGCGCCGGCGATGACGGTACGGGCGGTGAAGTCTCTACGGCTGAGCGGCATCGGCATCGGGTCTCCTGGGGTGGGGAGTGGTGCGCCTGTCGTGCGGTCGTCGGCGCACACGCTCCCGCCCGCACGTGAACGGCGGCTGAATTACCCACGAAGAGAACCGGCCCCTTGCCGGTGGGCGTCAATGGCCAACTCCGGCCCATGAACGGCGCATTGTCGCCGACCCGGCGGGCGGGCCCGGCTCAGGGCCTGCGGGAGCGCGCCTTGAATGCGGCCTTGCGGGCCTCCTTGGCCGTCTTCCGGTCCGGGTGCAGCCGGCCCATCGCCTCCAGGACCTGGGCCGTCGACGGGTGCTCGACGCGCCACACCTGGTCGAAGAACCCCGCGTGATGCGCGGTCAGGGTCTCCATCAGGAGGGGCAGCTCCTCGGTCTCGCCGTCTGCGGCGAGCTGCGCCGCGATCGTGTCGACGGTCAGCCAGAACACCATCTCCGGGGCGGGCGGCGGTACGTCGGCCACCCCGTGCTCCGCCAGCCAGACCCGGGCGAGCCCGCCGAGCTCCGCCTCGTGCAGCACCGAGCGGACCGCCGGCTCGGCCTCCGGCCCGGCCAGCGCGAGGGCCTGCTGGCAGCGTAGCCGTCGCAGCGGGCCGCCCTCGTCGTCCCCGCGGGCGGCGGCGAGCAGCTCGGCGACGGCGGCGAGCAGGTCGCGGCCCGCCAGCCACTGCTCGATCTCGGCCTGCGCGGCGTGCTCGGGGTAGGAGGCGACGGCGTCGAGGAGTGCGTCGGCGCCCTTGCCGGCCAGTTCCCCGACGGCAGGGGCGTCAACTCCCGCTTCCAGCATCCGGGCGCGGATGCCGTAGAGGCCGAGCGGGGTCAGGCGGACCATGCCGTAGCGGGATACGTCCGCGTCGTCGTCCTCGCGCCCGGCGCGCGGGCCGTCCTCGTCCGCCTGCGCCATGAGCTCCTCGTCGACGGGCCGGAACTCCACCAGTCCGATCGGCTCCAGCTGCCGGAACTGGTCGTCGAGGCGCATCATCGCGTCCGAGACCTGCTCCAGCACGGCGTCGCTGGGCTCGCCCATGGTCTCGGGCGCCACCAGTGAAGCGGCCAGCACCGGAAGCGGAATCGGTCGGTCGACGCCGCCGGTCCCGGAGACGGTGAGCAGGTAGAGGTTGGCGAGGACCTCGTCGAGCACGTCCGCCTCGCGGCCCGGGTTCCAGTCCAACCGGTCGAAGTCGATCTCCCCGCCGGCGTCCAGCGCGTCGACCAGGTCCTCCAGGTCGGGCACCGCCGCGTCCGCGAGCACCGCCTCCAGGGCCGCCCGCCACAGGTCGAGCACGTCGCCGGGCGTTCCGCCCGTCACCAGTGCCAGGTCCTCGCCGGGCGCGGCCGTGCCGTACGGCTCCTCTCCGGCCCCGGGGGCGCCCTCGGCGTCCCCGTCCGTGTCCTCCTCGGGCTCGGTCACGTCCACCAGCCCGGTGTCCACGGCCACCCGCCAGGCCTGGCTCGCCTGCCCGGGGGCGTCCTCGTCGCCGGCGTCGAGGCCGAGGTGGGCGGCGGCGTCGGGCAGCTGCTCGGCCGCCAGTTCACCGCCGACGCCGACGCGGGTTCCGGGGCCGGCCCAGCGGGCCAGACGTACGGCGCGCGCGAACAGCGGGGCGCCCAGGGCGTCGCGTGCCAGCTCCGCATCGGAGTGCAGCCGGACCGGCGGCAGTGTGGGGTGCGACTCAGCGGACATGGGGCGGCTCTCCTCGCGGACGCGGTGGTGACGGGCGGGCCGTGACGGTCCGGCCGGGCGGCCGGACCGTCATACACGCCCGAAAACCGGTGACATGGCCGACATGACGGGGCAGTGCGGGCATGGCGGATGTGGCGCAGATGACAGCCATGGCCGTCTTACGGCGACCCAGCGTAGACGCATATCGGGCGCCCCCGACGGGTCATCGGCTTTGGTTCATCCCACAGTCAGCCGCCGTCTCCCCTGGAGGGCTTGACAACTTTGCTGGCAACACAGGAAATTGACGCGCGTAGACGTTCGGGGGCTGACCAACCCCCCGCAGATCCCGCTGTTGCAGCCTCTCCTTACCCCTCTCCCACACCGGAGTTTCCTGACCATGCGCTCCTCGCATCCCCGCTCCGCCGCCGTCGCGGCCCTCGTCGCCTCCGCGCTGGCCACCGGCCTGCTCGCGGGCTCCGCCGACGCGGCCGAGGGCGCGGCGTCCGCCGACCCGGTACGCATCCACGACATCCAGGGCACCACCCGGATATCCCCGCTCAACGGCAAGCAGGTCGCCGATGTCGAGGGCATCGTGACGGGCGTGCGGGCCTACGGCTCGCGCGGTTTCTGGATCCAGGACCCCGACGCCGACGACAACGCCGCGACCAGCGAGGGCGTCTTCGTCTTCAGCAACTCGGTGCCGACCGTCGCCGTCGGCGACGCGGTCAAGGTCTCCGGCACGGTCGGCGAGTACATCCCCGGCGGCGTGAACTCCGGCAACCAGTCGGTGACCCAGATCTCCAAGCCGACGGTCACCGTGGTCTCCTCCGGCAACGCGCTGCCCGAGGCCGCCGCGATCAACGAGTACACGGTGCCCGCCGAGTACACCCCGGCCGGCGACCCGGCCGCCGGCGGCAGCATCAACGGCCTGGCCCTGGAGCCGTCGCGCTACGCCCTGGACCACTACGAGTCACTCGAGGGCATGAACGTCAAGATCGGCACCTCGCGCGTCGTCGGCGCCACCGACCCGTATGCGGAGCTGTGGGTCACGGTCAAGGGCTGGGAGAACGCCGCCAAGCGCGGCGGCACCGTCTACGGCTCCTACGAGTCCCAGAACACCGGCCGCCTCCAGATCCAGCAGCTCGCGCCCCTCGCGCAGCAGCCCTTCCCGGTGGCCAACGTCGGCGACAAGCTGACCGGTACCACCGAGGGCCCGCTGGACTTCAACCAGTTCGGCGGCTACACGCTGGTGGCCCGCACCCTCGGCACCGTCAAGGCGGGCACCCTCGCCCCCGAGAAGACCAAGCCGCAGGCCGAGCAGGAGCTCGCGGTGGCCACGTACAACGTCGAGAACCTCGACCCCACCGACCCCCAGGAGAAGTTCGACGCGCTGGCGAAGGCGGTCGTCGAGAACCTGGCCTCCCCCGACGTCCTCGCCCTGGAGGAGATCCAGGACGACAACGGCGCCAAGAACGACGGCACCGTCTCGGCCGAACAGACGCTCACGAAGTTCACCACGGCCATCGCGGCGGCGGGCGGCCCGGCCTACCAGTGGCGGACCGTCAACCCGGAGGACAAGAAGGACGGCGGCGAGCCCGGCGGGAACATCCGCCAGGTGTTCCTCTTCAACCCGGCGCGGGTCTCCTTCACCGAGCGCGCCCCGGGCGACGCGGTGACGGCGACCGGCGTCGTCACGGAGAACGGCAAGACCCACCTGACCCACTCCCCCGGCCGCGTGGACCCCGCGAACCCGGCGTGGGCCGACAGCCGCAAGCCGCTCGCCGGCGAGTTCACCTTCCGCGGCAAGACGGTCTTCGTGATCGCCAACCACTTCGGCTCGAAGGGCGGCGACGAGGGCCTGACCTCGCACCACCAGCCGCCGCTGCGCTCCTCGGAGACCAAGCGGCTGCTCCAGGCGCAGGCCGTGAACGGCTTCGTGAAGCAGATCCTGGCGGAGGACAAGAACGCCAACGTCGTCGTCCTCGGCGACATCAACGACTTCGAGTTCTCGGCGACCACGGACGCCCTGGCGGACGGCGGGGCGCTGTACCCGGCGATCAAGTCGCTGCCGAAGGCCGAGCGGTACTCGTACGTCTACCAGGGCAACGCGCAGGTGCTGGACCAGATCCTGACCAGCCCGGCGATCAAGAAGTTCACGTACGACAGCGTGCACATCAACGCGGAGTTCGCCGCCCAGAACAGCGACCACGACCCGCAGGTGCTGCGCTTCCGCCCGTAACACCGGGGCCAGGAGCAGCAGGGGCCCGGCCGCCGGCCCGGCCGGGCCCCTGCCACGATCCCGCCATGCTCTTCCGCCCCGCCACCCGCCGGACCTGCCCGCCGTGCTCGGAGGGGGCGGCGGAGCTGATGCGGCAGGCCGCGAAGCGGGCCCGCGGGCGCGGTTGCGGCTTGGTCCAGCTCACCGGCAACAAGCGGCGCACGGCGGCCCACCGCTCCTTCGAGCGGCTGGGCCTTCGCGCCCAGCCCCGAGGGCTTCAAGCGGTCCCTCGGCCGGCCGTGTGGAGGCCGTCCCGGGCGAGATGAGGACTTTCGGCCCTGGCGTGACGCTCGCCACATCTCCACCGAATCGACCGGTTGTGGTGTTGAGTGTCTGCACGCCCGATCTTGTCCCGGCCCAGCCCGGCTCGCGCCGCCCGCCCCGCCCGCTCCCCTGGAGGATCCTGGTGTTCCCCTCGATCTCCCTCGCCCAGGAAATCGGCCTCGCCGTCCTGCTCGTGGCAGCGCTCGTCTGGGTGGCCGGCCTGGGCCACATGCTGTGGGGCAGCCGCTTCCGGCAGCCGGAGCCCGTCGCCTCCGAGGCGCTGCCGATGATCCCGGCGCAGCGCAGCTCCGCCGGGCACCCGATGGAGTCGGTGCAGCTGACCGAGGCGGAGGAGCAGGCCTTCGCCGGCCTGATCCGCACGATCCCCCTGCACTAGCACCGGCCGACGCACGAGTCCCCGATGACGGTCTTCCAGTGCCGGGCCTGCCACCGCGCGGTGACTGCGCCCGTCACCGAGCGGTCCCTGCCGGACCCGGACAGGGACGACGAGTGGTATCGGCCGAAGGCGTCCGCGACGGACGTGAACGGCCATACCGACGAACCGATCGTGCGGATGGCTCCCGGGACCTTCGCGGTCGACCCCGAGCCGTCCGGCCCCCCGTACGTCCTGGACGGTTCGTCCGGGCTGCTCATGGAGTCCGGCCCGAGCGGCACCATCGTGCTCGGCCCCGGTGACGGCATCGGCCTGGAGGCACACCCGGACGTCGCGATGCGCCGCGGGTACTGCTGCGGGATGGACGGCGAATGGGGCCCCAACCTGGTGTGCACGTGCGGCGCGGTCATCGCCACCGTCTACTCGGACTGCTACCAGGTCCAGGAACTGCGGCTGCAGCCGAACGCCGTCGAGCGCTGCGACTGACCGCCGACCGCCCGGCCCCCCGACATGAGCCCCCCGGCGCCGGTGCCCGTCGGCCGGCAATATCGAGCGCCCTCCCGGACGGTGGGTCCGGGAGGGCGCTCGCAGACGTGTACGGCCGTCAGTTGTGGCTGTGGAGGACCTCGTTCAGGCCGCCCCAGTTGGCCTTGTACGGGCGGGCCTCGACGGTGCCCGTGACCGAGTTGCGGCGGAAGAGGATGTTGTCGGCGCCGGAGAGCTCCAGGGCCTTGACGACCTGGCCGTCCGGCAGGGTGACTCGGGTGCCGGCGGTGACGTAGAGGCCGGCCTCGACGACGCACTCGTTGCCGAGGGCGATGCCCACGCCCGCCTCGGCGCCGACCAGGGTGCGCTCGCCGATCGAGATGATCTGCTTGCCACCGCCGGAGAGGGTGCCCATCGTGGAGGCGCCGCCGCCGATGTCGGAGCCGTCGCCGACGACGACGCCCGCGGAGATGCGGCCCTCGACCATGGAGGTGCCGAGGGTGCCGGCGTTGAAGTTGACGAAGCCCTCGTGCATGACGGTGGTCCCCTCGGCGAGGTGCGCGCCGAGGCGGACGCGGTCCGCATCGGCGATGCGCACGCCCTTGGGGGCGACGTAGTCCGTCATCCGCGGGAACTTGTCGATCGAGGTGACCTGGAGGTGCAGGCCCTCGGCACGGGCATTGAGCCGGACGGTCTCGACCTGGTCGACGGCGACCGGGCCCAGCGAGGTCCAGGCGACGTTGGCCAGCAGGCCGAAGACACCGTCGAGGTTCTGGCCGTGCGGCTTGACCAGGCGGTGGCTGAGCAGGTGCAGGCGCAGGTACGCGTCGTGCGCGTCCAGCGGCTTGTCCTCCAGGGAGGCGATGACCGTGCGGACGGCTACGACCTCGACGCCGCGGACCGCGTCCGTGCGGATCGCCTTGGCCGCGGCGGCGCCGAGGAGCTCCACGGCCTGCTCGGCGGTGAGGCGCTCGGTGCCGGCCGGGCCGGGCTCGGCGACCAGCTCGGGGGCGGGGAACCAGGTGTCGAGGACGGTGCCGTCGGCGGTGATGGTGGCAAGTCCGGCGGCGACGGCGCCGGTGGTACGCGTAGCAGTCATGCCCGAAACCTAACCGGCGACGGCCTGAGGTTGCGAACCGGTCTCATGTGCCGGTCGGGGCGCGTGTCGCCGCTGCCGCGCCGAAGCCCACAGCACCGCCCCGCCCGCCGCCACCGCGAGCCCGGCGCACAGCGGCCACAGCAGGCCGGGCGCGGCCGAGTACAGCGCACCTCCCAGGGGCGGCCCGATGACGACCCCGCTGACCGAGATGCCCGCGTACACGCTCTGGAACCGTCCGACGGCGTGCTCGGGCGCCTCGTCGGCGACGTAGGCGGTGGCGGTGGTCTTGTACAGGATCTCCCCGAGGCTCAGCAGCACCATCATCACCACGGCGCTCGCGATCCCCGCCCCGAACACCAGCGCCCCGTACCCGGCCCCGACCAGCACGATCCCGGCGGCGATCACCGGCAGCGCCGGCCGTTCGCGCAGCGCGACGGCGACCGGGAGCTCCAGCAGCAGGATGACGCCGCCGTTGAGGGCGATGACGAGCCCGAAGGTGCGCACGTCCAGACCGTGGTCGGCGAGGAAGACGGGGAAGGCGGAGTACTGCTGGCGGTAGACGACGTCGGTCACCAGGATCGCCCCGAGCAGCACCAGCAGGGCGGGCCGGGCCCGCAGCTCGGCGGCGAGTCCGCGGCCCCGACCCCCGTCCGGGGCCGCGGAGGTCTTGCGGGGTGCGCCGCGGGCCGGGACGACGCGGGCGGTCCAGAAGGCGAAGAAGAGGGTTCCGACGCCGTCGGCGACGAAGAGCCAGTCGTACGAGAGCCCGGCCGCGATCAGGGCGCCCAGCGGCGGGCCGAGGGTGAATCCGCCGTTGGAGGCGCACCGTACGAGGGCGAAGGCCTGGCGGCGGCCCCCCTCCGGGACGGTGACCGCGACCAGCGCGGAATTGGCGGCCCGGATCACGCCGGAGGCGTACTGGGCCACCGGCATGGCCACGAAGAGGAGCGGCGTGGGCAGCAGCGGGAAGGCCGCGAGGGCCAGTCCACCCAAGGTGGCGGCGGCCAGGAGCACCCGTCGGTGACCGAAGCGGTCCCCGAACCAGCCTCCGCTGAAGTTGCCCGCGACCAGGCCGACGCCGCCGATTCCGCTGACGAGGCCGGCCTCGGCGGCGCCGAGGCCGCGCGGGCCGGTCAGGTAGAGGAAGACGAAAACGAAGGTGAAGGCGACGACGGCGTTGACGAACACCCCCGCAACCAGCAGCCACACGACCCTCGGTATGTCCTTGAACCCCTGCAGCACACCCGTGTCCCCCGCATCCGATCAGTGAGTTCCTTTTGGGAACGGACTATGTCAGCATGACAGCCTTGGGTCAACGGACAAAGGAGTTCCCATGGCCCAGCGCACACACCTCGGCGACGCGGACTGCGCCATCGCCCAGGCCCTCGACGTGGTGGGCGACTGGTGGACGCTGCTGATCGTGCGCGACACCGCGCGCGGTCTGCACCGCTTCGACGAGCTCCAGCGCGAGCTGGGGGTGTCCCGCAAGGTGCTCACGGAGCGGCTGAAGCTGCTCGTGGAGGCCGGGGTGCTGTCGCGCGAGCCGTACCAGGAACGTCCGGTGCGGCACGAGTACCGGCTGACTCCGCGCGGGCGGGGGCTGCTGCCGGTCCTGGTGGCCCTCCAGGACTGGGGCGACACCTGGGTCCTGGGAGAGGGAGAGATGACGGCGACGACCGATGAGGCATCGCGCGAGGCGGAACGGGTGCACTCGCTGCACGGCACGCGGGTGCCGCCGCTGCTGCTGCCGGACCGTTTCGGCGGGGTCGGAGACCCGGTGGCGGACACACCGTTCACGGTCCTGTACTTCTTCCCGGGCGCGTACGCGCGGGCCGAGTCCTACCCGCCCGGCTGGGCCGGGATCCCGGGCGCCAAGGGCTGCACGTTCGAGTCGTGCACGTACCGCGACCAGCTCGCGGAGTTCACCGCGGCCGGCGCCACCGTGCACGGGGTGTCGACGCAGCGCCCGGACGAGCAGCGGGAGTTCGCAGAGCAGGAACGGCTGCGCTTCCCGCTCCTCTCGGACGCCGACCTGGCACTGACGGCCGCCCTGCGCCTGCCGACGTTCCGCGCGGCGGGGGTGAGCCGGATCAAGCGGCTGACCCTGGTCGTCGACCGCGACCGCACGGTGCGCGAGGTGATCTATCCGATCCGCGACATCGAGGCGAGCGTGCAGGCGGCCCTGACAGCGGTCCGCTCCGCGGGGGACACCCCCTGAGGGCTGTCCCGTGATCCCCGGCGGGCGCACGACGACAGCCACGGCACCTCGCCGCGTTGTCGGAACGCCCGGATACGCCCAGTATCAGCACGCTCCTCCGCCTTGCGATGCACCGCGTCTGACGCCGCGCGCTGATCCACCGGGGATTGCGGGACGGTTCTTACAGTGGAGTGTCGTCAAAGCAGCGTCGGCCGCCCCAAGGGCGTGGCCGGCCAGGCGGGACCTTGACGACACGACCTAGGCGGGTCGCAGGAGGCGGGCCAGCACCTCGCGGGCGTACGGCTCGTCGTACTCGGCGTCCGTCAGCAGGACCTGCAGGCTGATGCCGTCCATCGCGGCGACCAGCGCCCGCGCCGTCACCGGGTCGGTCCGCGAGGTCAGCGCCCGGCACGCGGCCTCGCACCACTCGGCGGCCACCGGCCGCAGGGCCGGGCGGCGCAGCGCCGCGAGGTAGAGCTCGTACTCCAGCTCCACCCGGCCCCGGTCCGCCGCCAGGAACTCGCCCAGGAGGCGGGCCAGCGCACCGGCGAGGTCGGCGTCCGGGTCGGCGAGCACCGGCGCGGCCGCCACCGCACGGGCGAAGCCCTCGTTGGCCTGCCGCAGCGCCGCCACCAGCAGGTCGTCCAGCGTTTTGAAGTGGTACGTCGTCGAGCCCAGCGGTACGTCGGCCTCCGCGGCCGCGCTGCGGTGGCTCAGTCCGGCGATGCCCTTGGTGCCCACCACGCGGATCGCGGCGTCGATGATCCGCTGCCGCCGATCGGGGTCGTAGCGCCGCACGCTCTGCGGCATCAGTGCGCCCCGCCGAGGTTCAGCAGGACCACACCGCCGATCACGAGGGCGATCCCGGCGATCTTCGCGGCGGTGGCGGCCTCCCCCATGAACACCATGCCGATCGCGGCGATCGCGGCGGTGCCGACGCCCGCCCATATCGCGTAGGCCGTGCCGACCGACATGGATTTCAGCGTCTGCGCGAGCAGGGTGAAGGCGATGGCGTATCCCAGCAGGGTGCCGAGCGAGGGCCACAGCTTCGTGAAGCCGTCGCTGTACTTCATGGCGGTGGTGCCGGCGACCTCGGCGGCGATGGCGGCGGCGAGCAGGACATAGGGCATGTGTACAAGGGTACACATCGATGCGTACGCCCGTACACAACGGAGGGGCCCGGAAGGGTAGGACGCGGACAGTGCGATCGTCGGCGCCCGTACGTCACGGCCTGTGCGGGCGTGGTCGGCCCGGCGATCAGCAGCGCGGCGGGACAGGCGGCCCCGGCGGCGAAACGGACGGTCCGGGGGGGCTGCCGTATGCCGCGCCACGTCGTGACGGCCGTCGAGAGGTTCGGGGCCGGGGAGGCAGCCGGCGGGCAAGCAGGAGGGCCCCCGGCACGCGCGTGCCGGGGGCCCTCCTGGGCGAGCGGGGGTGAATCAGACGTTGAAGCCGAGCGCGCGGAGCTGCTCACGACCGTCGTCCGTGATCTTGTCCGGGCCCCACGGCGGCATCCAGACCCAGTTGATCCGGAGTTCGTTGACGATGCCGTCCGTCGCCGACTTCGCCTGGTCCTCGATGACGTCCGTCAGCGGGCAGGCCGCCGAGGTCAGGGTCATGTCGAGGGTGGCGATGTTCGCGTCGTCGATGTGGATGCCGTAGATCAGGCCCAGGTTGACGACGTCGATGCCCAGCTCGGGGTCGACCACGTCGTAGAGGGCCTCGCGGACCTCTTCCTCGGTGGCCGGCTTGGTCGACGCCTCGGGCGTCGCGTTCTCGGTCATGCCGTCTTCCTCTCCGCGTCGCCCAGAGCCTGGGCCGTCGCGTCCTTCCACGCCATCCAGCTCAGCAGAGCGCACTTCACACGCGCCGGGTACTTGGAGACGCCGACGAACGCGACGGCGTCCTCCAGCACCTCCTCCATGGCCTCGTCGGGCTCGATCTTGCCCTTGGACTGCATCATCTCCAGGAACACGGCCTGGATCTTCTGCGCCTCGGCCAGTTCCTTGCCCACGAGCAGCTCGTTCAGTACGGAGGCGCTGGCCTGGCTGATGGAGCAGCCCTGGCCCTCGTAGCTGACATCTGTCAGCGTCTCACCGTCGTACTTCACGCGCAGCGTGATCTCGTCACCGCAGGTCGGGTTGACGTGGTGCACCTCGGCGTCGCCGTCGCGCAGGCCACGCCCGTGCGGGTGCTTGTAGTGGTCCAGGATCAGTTCCTGGTACATCGAATCCAGCTTCACTGCGTCCTCGTCGCCTCGTCCGTCAGCCGAAGAAGTTCCGTACGTGCTCCAGCCCGTCGATCAGCGCGTCGACATCGGCCGGAGAGGAGTACAAGTAGAAAGACGCTCGCGTCGTCGCCGGAATTCCGTAGCGCAGGCAGACGGGGCGCGCGCAGTGGTGTCCCACGCGGACCGCGATGCCCTGCTCGTCCAGGACCTGGCCGACGTCGTGCGGGTGGATGTCGCCGAGTACGAAGGAGATCGCGGCGCCGCGGTCCTCGGCCGTGGTGGGGCCGATGATCCGCAGGTCGGGCACCTCGGCGAGGCGCTTGATCGCGTACTCGGTGATCGCGTGCTCGTGCGCGGCGATCTTGTCCATGCCGATCGCCGACAGGTAGTCCACGGCCGCGCCGAGGCCGACGGCCTGGGCGATCGGGGGCGTACCGGCCTCGAACTTGTGCGGCGCCGGGGCGTAGGTCGAGGCGTGCATCGACACGGTCTCGATCATCTCGCCGCCGCCGAGGAACGGAGGCAGGTCCTCCAGCAGCTCCTGGCGGCCCCACAGGACGCCGATGCCGGTCGGGCCGCACATCTTGTGGCCGGTGAAGGCCACGAAGTCGGCGCCGAGCGCCTGCACGTCCAGCGGCATGTGCGGAGCGGCCTGGGAGGCGTCGATCAGCACCAGCGCGCCGACGTCCTGGGCGCGCCGGACGATCGCCTCGACCGGGTTGACCGTGCCCATGATGTTGGAGACCAGCGTGAAGGAGACGATCTTCGTCTTCTCCGTGATGACCTCTTCGATGTTGGACAGGTCGAGCCGGCCGTCGTCGGTGAGGCCGAACCACTTCAGCTTCGCGCCGGTGCGCTGCGCGAGCAGCTGCCACGGCACGATGTTGGAGTGGTGCTCCATCTCGGTGATGGCGATCTCGGTCTCGCGGTCGACCCGGTAGGGCTCGTCCGCCCAGCCGAGCATGTTCGCGACGAGGTTGAGCGACTCCGAGGCGTTCTTGGTGAAGATCACCTCGTCGCGGCTCGGCGCGTTGATGAAGGCGGCGACCTTGTCGCGGGCCCCCTCGTACAGCGCCGTGGCCTCCTCGGCGAGCACGTGCACGCCGCGGTGGACGTTCGCGTTGTGCTGCTCGTAGTACTCGTTCAGCGCGTCGAGTACCTGGCGCGGCTTCTGCGAGGTCGCAGCGTTGTCCAGGTAAACGATCTTCTTCCCGTCGTGGACCACACGATCCAGCAGGGGGAAGTCCTTGCGGATCGCCTCGGTGTCGAGGAGGCCAGGCAGCTGTGTCACGCGGTCGCGCCACCCTTCACGTACTTGTCGTAGCCCTCGTTCTCCAGCTGGTCGGCGAGCTCGGCGCCGCCGGACTCGGCGATGCGGCCGTTCGCGAACACGTGCACGAAGTCGGGCTTGATGTAGCGCAGGATGCGCGTGTAGTGGGTGATCAGCAGGGTGCCGACCTCACCGGTCTCGCGGACGCGGTTGACGCCCTCGGAGACGATGCGCAGGGCGTCGACGTCCAGGCCGGAGTCGGTCTCGTCGAGGATCGCGATCTTCGGCTTGAGGAGCTCCAGCTGGAGGATCTCGTGGCGCTTCTTCTCACCGCCGGAGAAGCCCTCGTTGACGTTGCGCTCGGCGAAGGCCGGGTCCATGTGGAGCTGCTCCATGGCGGACTTGACCTCCTTCACCCAGGTGCGCAGCTTGGGGGCCTCGCCGCGGATGGCGGTGGCGGAGGTGCGCAGGAAGTTGGAGACCGAGACGCCGGGGACCTCGACCGGGTACTGCATGGCGAGGAAGACGCCGGCGCGGGCGCGCTCGTCGACGGACATCTCCAGGACGTCCTCGCCGTCGAGGGTCACGGTGCCACCGGTGACGGTGTACTTCGGGTGACCGGCCAGGGAGTACGCCAGCGTGGACTTGCCGGAGCCGTTCGGACCCATGATGGCGTGCGTCTCACCCTGCTTGACGGTGAGGTCGACGCCCTTGAGGATCTCGCGGGCGCCGTTCTCGGCCTCGACGGAGACGTGCAGGTCGTGGATTTCAAGCGTTGCCATGGATACCTCAGGACTCCTGGGTGAGGGAGACGAGCACGTCGTCCCCTTCGATCTTTACGGGGTATACGGGGACGGGGCGCGTCGCGGGCAGACCGGAGGGCTTGCCGGTGCGCAGGTCGAAGGCCGACCCGTGCAGCCAGCACTCGATCATGCAGTCCTCGACCTCGCCCTCCGAGAGCGAGACGTTCGCGTGCGAGCAGATGTCGTTGATGGCGAACACCTCCCCGTCGGTGGAGATGATGGACACGGGCGTGCCGTCGAGTTCCACCCGCTTGGGGGTGTTCTCCTCCAGCTCGCTCAGCGCGCAGGCCTTGACGTAGTTCATCAGACGGAACCCTGGAGCTCGGCATCGATCTTGGTGATCAAGCGCTCCTCGATGTCGTCGACACCGATCTGCTGGACGAGCTCGGCGAAGAAGCCGCGGACGACCAGGCGACGGGCCTCGTCGGCCGGGATGCCGCGGGCCTGCAGGTAGAAGAGCTGCTCGTCGTCGAAGCGGCCGGTGGCGGAGGCGTGGCCGGCGCCGACGATCTCGCCGGTCTCGATCTCCAGGTTCGGCACGGAGTCGACCCGCGCGCCGTCCGTGAGGACGAGGTTGCGGTTCATCTCGTAGGTGTCGGTGCCCTCGGCGCTCTTCTCGATGAGCACGTCACCGATCCAGACGGCGTGGGCGTCCTGGCCCTGGAGCGCGCCCTTGTAGACCACGTTCGACTTGCAGTGCGGGGCGTCGTGCGTGACGAGGAGGCGGTGCTCCTGGTGCTGGCCTGCGTCCGTGAAGTACACGCCGAGCATCTCGGCCTCGCCGCCGGGGCCCGCGTAGGTGATGCGCGGGTGCAGGCGGACCAGGTCGCCGCCGAAGGTGACGACCACGGACTTGAAGCTCGCGTCGCGGCCGACGAGGGCGTTGTGCTGCGAGGTGTGGACGGCGGTGTCGTCCCAGTCCTGGACGGACACGAAGGTCACCTTGGCGCCGTCGCCGACGAGGATGTCCACATTGGCGGCGCGTACGCCGTCGCCGGTGTGGTCGATCACGATGATCGCCTCGGCGAAGGGCTTCACGTCGAAGACGGTGTGGCCGAAGGTCGTGCCGCCCTCGCCGTGCAGGGCGACCCGGATCGGCTCGCTGAGCACGGTCTCCTTGGGCACGGTGATGACCGTGGCCTTGGCGAAGGACGAGAAGGCCTGTGCCGCGACGCGGTCGACGGGGGTGCCGGCCTTGCCGATCCGCTCGTCGCCGCGCTCCACGGACTCGACCGTGACGCCCTCGGGCGCGTCGATCTGGGCCTTCATGGTGCCGTCCGCGACAGCGGTGCCGTCGTGCAGGCCCTTGAGGCGGGCGAGCGGCGTGAACCGCCACTCCTCCTCGCGGCCGTGCGGAACCGGGAAGTCGGCCACGTCGAAGGACGGGGGCGCGCTCATCCGGGTGGCGACGGTGGACTCGGCGGCCACCGCGATCGCGCCGGCGGTGGTGGAGCCCGCCGGAATGTTTTGAGCCTCAGCCATGGCTGTCGTCTTGCTCGCTCTCTTAAAAGAACACGTCTACGTCTATGGATGTGCTGCGGGGCGGGAGCGGCCGGGACTAGCCGACCGAGCCCTCCATCTGCAGCTCGATCAGCCGGTTGAGCTCCAGCGCGTACTCCATGGGCAGCTCCTTGGCGATCGGCTCGACGAAGCCGCGCACGATCATCGCCATGGCCTCGAACTCGGTCAGGCCGCGGGCCATCAGGTAGAAGAGCTGGTCGTCGGAGACCTTGGAGACGGTGGCCTCGTGGCCCATCGTGACGTCGTCCTCGCGGACGTCCACGTAGGGGTAGGTGTCCGAGCGGGAGATGGTGTCGACGAGCAGGGCGTCGCAGAGCACGTTGGACTTGGAGCCGTGCGCGCCCTCGCCGATCTCGACCAGGCCGCGGTAGGAGGTGCGGCCACCGCCACGGGCCACCGACTTGGAGACGATGTTCGAGGAGGTGTTCGGCGCCATGTGGACCATCTTGGAACCGGCGTCCTGGTGCTGACCCTCGCCCGCGAAGGCGATGGACAGGGTCTCGCCCTTGGCGTGCTCGCCCATCAGGTAGACGGCCGGGTACTTCATGGTGACCTTGGAACCGATGTTGCCGTCGATCCACTCCATGGTCGCGCCCTCGTACGCCACGGCGCGCTTGGTGACCAGGTTGTAGACGTTGTTCGACCAGTTCTGGATCGTCGTGTAGCGGCAGCGGCCGCCCTTCTTCACGATGATCTCGACGACGGCGCTGTGGAGCGAGTCCGAGGAGTAGATCGGGGCGGTGCAGCCCTCGACGTAGTGGACGTAGGCGTCCTCGTCGACGATGATCAGCGTCCGCTCGAACTGGCCCATGTTCTCCGTGTTGATGCGGAAGTAGGCCTGGAGCGGGATGTCCACGTGGACACCCTTGGGGACGTAGATGAACGACCCGCCGGACCACACCGCGGTGTTCAGGGAGGCGAACTTGTTGTCGCCGACCGGGATCACCGTGCCGAAGTACTCCTGGAAGAGCTCCGGGTGCTCCTTGAGCGCGGTGTCCGTGTCGAGGAAGATCACGCCCTGCTCCTCCAGGTCCTCGCGGATCTGGTGGTAGACGACCTCGGACTCGTACTGGGCCGCGACGCCGGCGACGAGGCGCTGCTTCTCCGCCTCCGGGATGCCGAGCTTGTCGTACGTGTTCTTGATGTCCTCGGGCAGTTCCTCCCACGAAGCGGCCTGCTTCTCGGTGGAGCGCACGAAGTACTTGATGTTGTTGAAGTCGATGCCCGAGAGGTCGGAGCCCCACATCGGCATGGGCTTCTTGCCGAAGAGCTTCAGCCCCTTGAGGCGGAGGTTCAGCATCCACTCCGGCTCGGACTTCTTCGCCGAGATGTCGCGGACGACGTCCTCGGACAGACCCCGCTTGGCGGCGGCACCGGCCGCGTCGGAGTCGGCCCAGCCGTATTCATAGGTGCCCAGGCCATCGAGCTCAGGGTGAGCAGTCTCCGTGGTCATGCGGGGTTCCTCCCGGCCGTACTTGCAGATACTGATGTGTCGGTCTGTGTGGCGCCCGCGCTTCGCGGAATGAACGTCGTGCACACTCCGTCGCCGTGGGCGATCGTGGCAAGGCGCTGCACGTGCGTCCCGAGCAGGCGGGAGAAGACCTCGGTCTCCGCCTCGCACAGCTGCGGGAACTGCTCGGCCACGTGGGCGACCGGGCAGTGGTGCTGGCAGAGCTGTTCACCGCTGTGCGGACCGGGAGCGCTCTTCGCCGTAGCAGCGTACCCGTCCTGCGTCAACGCCTTGGCAAGGGCCTGCGTGCGGCCTTCGGGGGCGGCCGCGTCGACGGCTTCCCGGTAGGCCTGCGCCTGCGATTCCATCCGCGACCTGGCGAAGGCGGCGACGGCCGCCTCGCCCTGCTCGCCGCCGCCGACGGACTGCGCGATCCAGCGCAGGGCGTCCGCGGCGAGCTTGTCGTAGGACTGGTCGAAGGCGTCGCGGCCGCAGTCGGTGAGCGCGAAGACTTTGGCGGGCCGACCCCGGGTCCGCGCTCCGTACACGCGCTGCTCACGGGCTTCGACCACGTCGTCGGCGACGAGCGCGTCGAGGTGGCGGCGGACGGCGGCCTGGGTGAGGCCGAGGCGCTGGGCGAGGTCGGCGACGGTGGACGGACCGTGGTCCAGGATCGAGCGCGCCACGCGGTTGCGGGTTGACCGCTCCCCGGTGGCGAGCTCCCCCTGGGGGGCCTCGTTCTGCCGTTCGCCGTATTTCACAACGCCATTGTTGCGTAATTAACCGAGCCCGGACAAGCCGTGACGGAGGCCACGCCTGGTGGCCTCCATCACTAAGGGTTACCTTATTTATCGACGGAGAGTTATTCGGAGGGGTAAATTCCACCCACCCTCCAAACACCTTGCACCGCCGGATTCACGGCCCCCACCAGCGCTCATGCCCCCGCGGCGGTTCCCGGCGCCCTGAACGCCGCCTTCCGTAAAAGATCACCGAAACCGGATGGTCCGCCCAGGGCCACCGGACTGAAAAAAGCCGTTTTCACTACCGGGTGTTCGAATACCCCGGCCCTCGGGACCCGGGACCGGGGGCCCGACCCCCGGCTCCGTAGACTCACCCACCATGAGCAACGACCCCGCCGTGGAGATCCGCGGACTGGTGAAGCGGTACGGCGCCAAGACGGCGGTGGACGGACTGGACCTCACCGTCCGCAGGGGCTCCGTCACCGCGGTCCTCGGTCCCAACGGCGCGGGCAAGACGACCACGGTGGAGACCTGCGAGGGCTACCACCGCCCCGACGCCGGCACCGTCCGCGTCCTCGGCCTCGACCCGGTCGCCCAGGCCGAGGCCCTGCGCCCGCGGATCGGCGTGATGCTCCAGTCCGGAGGCGTCTACTCCGGAGCCCGCGCCGTCGAGATGCTGCGCCACATGGCCAAGCTGTACGCTGCCCCGCTCGACCCGGACACCCTGGTGGAACGCCTGGGACTCGGCGGCTGCGGCCGCACCCCCTACCGCCGGCTCTCCGGCGGCCAGCAGCAGCGCCTCGCCCTGGCCATGGCCGTCGTGGGCCGCCCCGAGCTGGTCTTCCTCGACGAGCCCACCGCCGGCCTGGACCCGCAGGCCCGCCGCGCCACCTGGGACCTCGTACGGGAACTGCGCGCCGACGGGGTCACCGTCGTCCTCACCACCCACCACATGGACGAGGCCGAGCAGCTCTCGGACGAGGTCGCCATCGTGGACGCGGGCCGCGTCATCGCCCACGGCACCCCCGAGCAGCTGTGCCGCGGCGGCGCCGAGAACACCCTGCGCTTCACCGGCCGCCCCTCCCTCGACCTGGCCTCGCTGCTGAAGGCCCTGCCCGACGGCACCCAGGCGGCCGAGGTCACCCCGGGCGTCTACCGGGTGACCGGCGAGGTCGACCCGCAGCTGCTGGCCACCGTCGCCTCCTGGTGCGCGCAGAACGGCGTGATGCCGGACAGCCTGGCGGTGGAGCGGCACACCCTCGAAGACGTCTTCCTCGAACTGACCGGT
The DNA here is from genome assembly GCF_055559995.1 of Streptomyces sp. NPDC023541. Classification (NCBI taxonomy): domain Bacteria; kingdom Bacillati; phylum Actinomycetota; class Actinomycetes; order Kitasatosporales; family Streptomycetaceae; genus Streptomyces; species Streptomyces sp. NPDC023541. The sequence goes on along the minus strand of NZ_JBVHJO010000011.1, from coordinate 154,076 downwards.
AAGGAGCTGCGCGCATGAGCGCCGGTACGTTCGCCCCCCGCCCGGGGGCCGCGCCCGTGTCCCGCATGATCCTCGCGCAGACGGCGCTGGAGACGCGGATGCTGCTGCGCAACGGCGAGCAGCTGCTCCTGACCGTGATCATCCCGGCGCTGCTGCTGGTGCTGTTCTCCGCCGTCGACATCGTCGACACGGGCGCCGGGAAGCCGGTGGACTTCCTCGCCCCCGGCGTCCTCGCCCTCGCCGTGATGTCCACCGCCTTCACCGGCCAGGCCATCGCCACCGGCTTCGACCGCCGCTACGGGGTGCTCAAGCGGCTCGGGGCCTCCCCGCTGCCGCGCTGGGCGCTGATGGCCGCCAAGACCCTCTCGGTGCTGGTCACCGAGGTGCTGCAGATCGCCCTGCTGACGGTGATCGCCCTCGCCCTGGGCTGGTCCCCGCAGGGGAACCCGCTGTCGGTCGCCGCGCTGGTCCTGCTGGGCACCGCCGCCTTCTCGGGGCTCGGCCTGCTGATGGCGGGCACGCTCAAGGCCGAGGCCACCCTGGCCGCCGCCAACCTGGTCTTCCTGCTGCTGCTGGTCGGCGGCGGGGTGATCGTGCCGCTCGAGAAGTTCCCGGATTCGGTGCGGTCCCTCCTGGAGCTGCTGCCGATCTCGGCCCTGTCCGACGGGCTGCGCGAGGTGCTGCGGCACGGGGCCGCGCTGCCGTGGGGCGACGCGGCCGTCCTCGCGGCCTGGGCCGTACTCGGTCTGGGCGCCGCCGCGCGGCTCTTCCGCTGGGAATGAAACCCTTTCCCTCGCGGCGGCGCGGCCGCGAGGATGGGCGCCTCCACACATGAAGCCGGGGGGCGTACATGGTGCAGCGGGAGGCCGTTCTTCGGCTGGACGACCAATGGGCGCGGGTGCGGGCGGGGGCCGCGCGGACGGAGCCGGCGGAGCGCGAAAGGCTCCTGGACGAGCTGATCGGCGCCCTGCGCACGCTCACCGACGATCCTGAGTGCACCGCCCTGCTCGGGCTGCGCCTCGCCGACCGGGCCGCCCTGCGGTTCGCCGCGGGGGACCGCGCGGGCGCCCTCGCCACCATCGAGGAGGGCCTGCGCAGCTCCGAACGCGCCGCCCGGCACACCCCGGAGTACGCCCGCTGGTACGCCCGCGGGCTGATCAACCACGGGGTCTGGCTGGCCTGGCCTCTGAGCGACGCGGACCGGCTGCCGAAGCATCCGCTGGGCCCGGCCGCCGGCGGCGGCCCGAGCGCCATGGAGCGGGCCGCCGGTGAGCGCGCCCGCGATCTGACCCGTACCGCGGTGGAGGTGTGGGCGGGACTGGACCAGGCCGATCCGGTCAACCGGCGGGGCCTCGCCCAGGCCAAGGTGTTCCTCGGGGACCGCCTCGCCGAGCTGGGCTCCGCCGAGGAGGCGGTGGCCTGGGCCGTGGACGCGGAGTCCGACTTCCGCCGGCTGCTCCTGGCCGACCCCGGCGCGGAGGAGGCCGAGGCGGCCGAGGAGGCCCTCGACCACATCGGCCGCCAGCTGGAGCTGCGCCTGCGCCACCTGGCCTTCGACGAACTGGTCGGCCTGCGCGCCCGGGGACTGCTGCCCGAAAGGCTGCTGCCCCGGGCCGTGGTGGCCGCCCGCATCCGGTCGGTGGCGGAGCCCGAGATCGCGGCCCGGCTGCACCTCGACACCGAACAGGTGCGCACGATGCTGGAGGTCACGCCGTGGCTCGCGGTGTGGCGCTTCGACGTCCGCGGCCCTGACGGACGGTGGGGCGCACTCCCCCACCCCTGGCACAGCGCCACAGAGGTGAGGAACCGGACAGCCGAGGACGTAGCGGGCGAATTACTTCGCGGGTTCACGAGTTCGCCGGACTACCCGGGCGACGCCGCGCATTGGCGCGTCCTCCTGTGGTGGCACGAGGAGGGCGACCCCGCCGGAGCCCGGTTCCGGCTGCTCGTCGGCCCCGACACACCACCCCCCACCCCCTCGTGAAACTTTGCACAAGGGGTCGCCTACGATATGGGGCGTGTTGAACCCCCTCGCATACATCGCCAGCCGCTGGACTCCGTCACCCCGGATCGTCCGGCGGGCCGCGCTCGCCGCGCTCCTCATGAGCGTGGCCATCGTCGTCACCGGCGGCGCGGTGCGGCTGACCGGATCCGGTCTCGGCTGCGACACCTGGCCCAAGTGCACCGACGACAGCCTGATCGTGACGCAGGAGCAGGGCTTCCACGGCGCCGTCGAATTCGGCAACCGGATGCTGACGTACGTGCTCTGCGCCGCCGTCGGCTGGGTGATCGTCGCGGCCCGCTCGGCGGAGCCCTGGCGCCGCTCGCTGACGAAGCTCGGCTGGCTCCAGTTCGCCCTCGTGATGTGCAACGCCGTGCTCGGCGGCATCACCGTCATGACGGGCCTCAACCCGTACAGCGTGGCGGGACACTTCCTGCTGGCCACCACGCTGATCGCCGTGACGACCGTCACCTGGCAGCGCGTCGGCGAGGGCGACACCGCCCCCCGCCCGCGCGTCCCCGGCCCGGTCCGCAAGCTGTCGTGGGCACTGATCATGACCACCCTCGTACTGATCGCCGCGGGCACGGTGGTCACCGGTTCCGGCCCGCACGCCGGTGACAGCAGCGAGATCAAGCGGATGCCGTTCGACTGGGAGGCCACCGCGCACGTGCACGCGATCGCCGCCTGGGTGGTCTGCGCGCTGGGCGTCGCGATGTGGCTGGTGCTGCGCGTCGTCGACGCCCCCGTCGACACCCGGGCCCGTGCGCGCGACCTGCTTCTCGTGCTGCTCGCCCAGGGCGGCATCGGCTACGTGCAGTTCTTCACCGACCTGCCCGAGGTCCTCGTCGCCGTCCACATGCTGGGCTCCTGCCTGGTGTGGATCGCGGTGCTCCGGCTCGCCCTGAGCCTGCGCGAGCGGCCGGCGGACGAGGTGGGGATCATCGCACCGGGCGACGCCCAGCTCTCCTCCGTCTGAGCCGGCCGGGCGGTACGCCCCCGGACCGGCCTCACGGCCGGTCCAGCCGGTAGACGCGGCGGGCGTTGCCTGCCGCGACCATGGCCGCCACCCGGTCCGCGTCCCGCCAGGACCAGGACCCCTCGGCGACCCAGCCGCCCAGCACCCGGGTCAGCGCCTCCCGGAACACCAGGGCGCCCACCGCGTGCAGTTCGGGCAGCCGCCGTCCCCCGCTGGAGAACAGCAGCTTCCCGAACGGCGCGAGCTCCAGCAGCTCGGCCAGGACCGCCGCGGCCCGCGCCCCGGTGCGCCCGAGGCCCGCGCCCGTGTCGGCGTAGACGTGCGGGAAGGCCTCCGCGAGCCGCGCCGCGTGCCGGTGGTGGGGATATCCGCCGAGCAGCACCAGCCGCGTGCCCGACCCCGCGGTGGCCCGTACGAACCCGGTCAGCGCCGAGGGGTCCCCCGTACCGGTGTGCAGCTGGAGCGGCAGCCCGGACGCCACGGTGCTCCAGAGCAGGTGCCGCAGGAGCACGGGGTCCCGCAGCGCTCCGCCGCGCGCCCGCCCGGCCAGCCACCGTCCGGCCGCCCCGCGCACCTCACCCGGACCGGGCGGCTCGGGGTCGAGGAGCGGGCCGTCCGCGCGGCCGAGGGCCGTGGCGCAGGAGAAGGCGGCGGCCCCGGCGGAGGCGTGGTGCACGGCCTCGGCGAGATTGGCGAGGAAGGCGGCCACCGTCCCGGAGGTGTCGGCGGCCTGTTCGGCCAGTAACTCCAGTCCGACCGTCTCGAAGGCCTCGGCGCCGGCGGCCAGCGCCATGTCCTTGGGGCACGTCAGATCCCCGGCCATACCCGTGTCGACCAGGTAGGCGGCGACTCCGGACCCCTGCAGCAGCCGCCGCGCGGACTCGGCCGGGCCCAGCTCGCGGCGCCTGGCCAGATAGCGGGCGGGGGCGGCGTGCGGCTCCAGCCCCAGCAGCGGCGGACACCACCGGCGGACGGCGAAGCCGGTCTGGGTGTCGAAGAAGGTCGTGCCCGCGGCGGGCGGGCCGGCCGAGTGGATCAGCTGGGCCTCGAAGGTGCCCAGGCCCAGCTCCGTACGGAGGACTCCGTGGCAGTACTGGTCCACCAGGGGCGGCGTTTCGATCATCCGGGCATCCCGTTGCGGACGTGAGGAAGGCGCTTCCACACGTCCTAACGGGTGAGCGGGGTGTGAGGTGTTGCTCGGGCTGTTGACCGAGACCGCACTCCGGTCCTCAGGACGCCGTCCGGGGGCGGTCAGGCCGCCGGGTTCTCGGATCCGCCGAGCTGGATGCCGGCCATCCGCGACCACTCGTACGGGCCGGTCCGCACCCGCGCGGCGAACTCCCCGTCGAACTCCTCGTGGAGGGTCAGCCCGGCCTTCTGCGCGGCGAGCTGCGCCACCGCGAAGGTCGGGGCCACCAGGTCGCCCCAGCCGCCGTCCGTGCCCACGAGCACGATGCGGGTGCCGGCCTGGCCCATGTGGGCGAGCTGGCCCTCGGCGCCGCCGTGCTGCTTGGCGAAGGCGCCGATCTGCCTGGCCAGCTTCGCGGCGGTACGGTCCTGCTTCTTGTCCGCGGCGCCTGCGGCGGCCGCGCTGTCTGCGGTGTCTCCCATGGAGGCCATGCTACCGGCGAGTAATCAACGGAGGAAGGGATCCACGGCCACCGCCACGAACAGCAGCGACACATAGGTGATCGACCAGTGGAACAGGCGCATCTCCTTGAGCTTCGCGCCCGTCACGCCCGACTTGGCCCGCGCGTGCAGCGCGTGCGCCTCCCACAGCCACCAGCCGCCGGCCAGCAGCGCGACCGAGGTGTAGAACCAGCCGGTGTACCCCAGCGGGGTCAGCAGCAGCGAGACACCGACCATCACCCAGCTGTAGAGCACGATCTGGCGCGCCACGACCTTGTTGCCCGCGACGACGGGGAGCATCGGCACCCCGACGCGCGCGTAGTCGTCGGCCACCTTCATCGACAGCGGCCAGTAGTGCGGCGGCGTCCAGAAGAAGATGACGAGGAAGAGGATGACCGCGGCCCAGGAGAGCTCGTTGCGGACGGCGGACCAGCCGATGAGCACCGGCAGGCAGCCCGCGATGCCGCCCCAGACGATGTTCTGGGTCGTGCGCCGCTTCAGCAGCATCGTGTAGACGACGACGTAGAAGAGGAGCGCCCCGAGGGAGAGCGCCGCCGACAGCCAGTTGACGAGCAGGCCGAAGAACAGGGTGGAGACCACGCCGAGCGTGATGCCGAAGACCAGGCACTCCCGCGGGCTGACCATGCCGGTCACCAGCGGGCGCTGCGAGGTGCGGTCCATCAGCGCGTCGATGTCGCGGTCGATGTACATGTTCAGCGCGTTCGCGCCGCCCGCGGACAGGTAACCGCCTACGCAGGTCACCAGGACCAGCCACAGCGACGGAACGCCCTGCTCCGCGAGGAACATCACCGGCACTGTGGTGATCAGCAGAAGTTCGATGATCCGCGGCTTGGTCAATGCCACGAAAGCCATGACGCGGGTCCCGAACGGCCGGTGACCGGGGCTCGTCCCGAGCACCCCCGCTGGACGGGATTCGACGGCCGTCACGCACACCCCTGAGAGAGAATCCAGCAAGCTCCGACTCGGGCCGTTCACAACATGAAGGCCCGGTTAAGGCTTGCGCGTACCACGCCACTGTAGACGTTGCGCTTACGTCGCCCCGCGCCGGGGTCGCCTCGTGTTGAGCCGATCGGACCGTGCATACATACGGGGGACGACACCGCCCGCGCCCCGTGGCCGGGTGAACGCGGGCCGGCGGAGCGGTGACGGACCGCCTGCACTCGAATAGCTGCACGCCGTTGCGGGGGTAGGCTCGGAATCGCGCCGGTGCACCGTTCGTCACCGGGATACAAACATGTGGAGAGGAGCCCTGACCCACGGTGAGCACCAAGCCGACCACCACAGAGCTCGAGTGGACCGAACTGGACCAGCGGGCCGTCGACACCGCCCGCATCCTGGCCGCTGACGCGGTCCAGAAGGTCGGAAACGGCCACCCCGGTACGGCGATGAGCCTGGCCCCCGCCGCGTACACCCTCTTCCAGAAGGTGATGCGGCACGACCCGGCGGACCCCGAGTGGGTGGGCCGCGACCGTTTCGTGCTCTCCGCGGGGCACTCGTCCCTGACCCTCTACACCCAGCTGTACCTGGGCGGGTTCGGGCTGGAACTGGACGACCTGAAGTCGTTCCGCACCTGGGGCTCCAAGACCCCCGGCCACCCGGAGTACGGCCACACGGCCGGCGTCGAGACCACCACCGGCCCCCTCGGCCAGGGTGTCGCCAACGCGGTGGGCATGGCCATGGCCGCCCGCTACGAGCGCGGTCTCTTCGACCCGCAGGCCGCCCCCGGCACCTCCCCGTTCGACCACATGGTCTACGCGGTCGCGGGCGACGGCTGCCTCCAGGAGGGCATCTCCCACGAGGCGTCCGCGCTGGCCGGCCACCAGAAGCTGGGCAACCTCGTCCTGCTGTGGGACGACAACCACATCTCCATCGAGGGTGACACGGAGACGGCCGTCTCCGAGGACACCATGAAGCGCTACGAGGCGTACGGCTGGCACGTCCAGCGCGTCGAGCAGCAGGAGAACGGCGACCTCGACCCGAAGGCGCTCTTCGCCGCCCTCCAGGCCGCCAAGGCCGTCACGGACCGCCCGTCCTTCATCGCGGCCCGCTCGATCATCGCCTGGCCCGCCCCGCACGCCCAGAACACCGAGGCCGCCCACGGCTCGGCGCTCGGCGACGACGAGGTCGCGGCCACCAAGCGCGTGCTCGGCTTCGACCCGGAGCAGACCTTCGAGGTCTCCGACGAGGTCATCGCCCACACCCGCAAGGCCCTGGACCGCGGCCGCGAGGCCAAGGCCGCCTGGGAGAAGGACTTCTCCGCCTGGCGCACCGCCAACCCGGAGCGCGCCGCCGAGTTCGACCGCATCAACGCCAACGAGCTGCCCGCGGGCTGGGAGGACAAGCTCCCCGTCTTCGAGACCGGCAAGGGCGTCGCCACCCGTGCCGCGTCCGGCAAGGTCCTGCAGGCGCTCGGCGCGGTCATCCCGGAGCTGTGGGGCGGCTCGGCCGACCTGGCCGGCTCCAACAACACCACCATCGACAAGGACTCCTCGTTCCTGCCGGTGGGCAACCCGCTGCCGGAGGCCGACCCGTACGGCCGCACCATCCACTTCGGCATCCGCGAGCACGCCATGGCCGCGGCCATGAACGGCATCGCGCTGCACGGCCACACCCGCATCTACGGCGGCACCTTCCTGGTGTTCTCCGACTACATGCGCAACGCCGTGCGCCTGTCCGCGCTGATGCACCTGCCGGTGACCTACGTGTGGACGCACGACTCCATCGGCCTCGGCGAGGACGGCCCCACCCACCAGCCGGTCGAGCACCTCGCCTCGCTGCGCGCGATCCCGGGCCTGAACATCGTCCGCCCGGCCGACGCGAACGAGACCGCCATCGCCTGGCGCGAGATCCTGCGCCGCCACACCAAGGTCTTCGGCAAGGGCGCCCCGCACGGCCTGGCGCTGACCCGCCAGGGCGTGCCGACCTACGAGCGCAACGAGGCCGCCGCCAAGGGCGGGTACGTCCTGTTCGAGGCCGAGGGCGGCCCGGCGCAGGTCGTCCTCATCGGCACCGGCTCCGAGGTGCACGTGGCCGTCGAGGCCCGCGAGCAGCTCCAGGCCCAGGGCGTCCCGACCCGGGTCGTCTCGATGCCGTCGGTCGAGTGGTTCGAGGAGCAGAGCCAGGAGTACAAGGACAGCGTCCTGCCGCCGTCGGTCAAGGCGCGCGTCGCGGTCGAGGCGGGCATCGGCCTGACCTGGCACCGCTACGTCGGCGACGCCGGCCGGATCGTGTCGCTGGAGCACTTCGGTGCCTCCGCCGACGCGAAGGTGCTCTTCCGCGAGTTCGGCTTCACCCCCGAGAACGTGGTGGCCGCCGCACAGGCCAGCATCGATGCAGTACGCCTCGCCGCCGCCGCGCGCTGACGCCGCACGCAACCAGTAGGAGATGTAATCCCATGACAGACGCACTCAAGCGCCTCTCCGACGAAGGCGTCGCGATCTGGCTGGACGACCTGTCCCGCAAGCGCATCACGTCCGGCAACCTGGCCGAGCTCATCGACCAGTCGCACGTGGTCGGTGTCACCACCAACCCGGCGATCTTCCAGAAGGCGATCAGCGGCGGCGAGGGCTACGAGCAGCAGCTCACCGACCTCGCGACCCGCAAGGTCACCGTGGAAGAGGCCCTGCGCATGATCACGACGGCGGACGTCAGGGACGCCGCCGACATCCTGCGCCCGGTCTACGACCGCACCGACGGCCAGGACGGCCGCGTGTCCATCGAGGTCGACCCCCGTCTGGCGCACGACACCGCTGCGACCGTCGCCGAGGCCAAGCAGCTCGCATGGCTGGTGGACCGCCCGAACACGCTCATCAAGATCCCGGCGACGAAGGCCGGCCTTCCGGCGATCACCGAGGTCATCGGCAAGGGCATCAGCGTCAACGTCACGCTGATCTTCTCGCTGGAGCGCTACCGCGAGGTGATGGACGCGTACGTGGCCGGTCTGGAGAAGGCCAAGGCCGCCGGCCTGGACCTCTCCCTGATCCACTCGGTCGCCTCCTTCTTCGTGTCCCGCGTGGACACCGAGATCGACAAGCGCCTGGACGCCGTCGGCACCGACGAGGCGAAGGCCCTCAAGGGCAAGGCGGCCCTCGCCAACGCCCGTCTGGCCTACGAGGCCTACGAGGAGGTCTTCTCCTCGGACCGCTGGACCGCCCTGGAGCGCGCCGGAGCCAACAAGCAGCGTGCGCTGTGGGCCTCGACGGGCGTCAAGGACCCGGCGTACAAGGACACCCTGTACGTGGACGACCTGGTCGCCCCGAACACGGTGAACACCATGCCGGAGGCCACCCTGGAGGCCGCCGCGGACCACGGGCAGATCACCGGTGACACCGTCCGCGGTACCTACGAGCAGGCCCGCGCCGAGCTCGACGCGGTCGCGAAGCTGGGCATCTCGTACGACGATGTCGTGCAGCTGCTGGAAGACGAGGGCGTCGAGAAGTTCGAGGCGTCCTGGAACGACCTGCTGAAGTCGACCGAGGCGGAGCTCGAGCGCCTCGCCCCCACGGAGGCCTGAACACCTTGTCTCTCAACGGAGCGAACCCGCTTCGTGACGCACAGGACCGGCGGCTCCCGCGCATCGCGGGGCCGTCCGGCCTGGTCATTTTCGGCGTTACGGGTGACCTGTCGCGCAAGAAGCTGATGCCTGCCGTCTACGACCTGGCCAACCGCGGCCTGCTCCCGCCGGGCTTCTCCCTCATCGGGTTCGCCCGCCGGGAGTGGGAGCACGAGGACTTCGCCCAGGAGGTGTACGAGGCGGTCAAGGAGCACTCGCGCACCCCCTTCCGGGAGGAGGTCTGGCAGCAGCTGGTCCAGGGCTGCCGCTTCGTCCAGGGCGACTTCGACGACGACGCCGCCTTCGAGACGCTGAAGGCGACGATCGACGAGCTCGACAAGGCGCAGGGCACCGGAGGCAACTTCGCCTTCTACCTGTCCGTCCCGCCGAAGTTCTTCCCCAAGGTGGTCCAGCAGCTCAAGGACCACGGCCTGGCGCAGAAGGAGGGCTCCTGGCGGCGTGCCGTCATCGAGAAGCCCTTCGGCCACGACCTGAAGAGCGCCGAGGAGCTCAACAAGGTCGTCCACGAGGTCTTCCCGCGTGACGAGGTCTTCCGGATCGACCACTACCTCGGCAAGGAGACCGTCCAGAACATCCTGGCGCTCCGCTTCGCCAACACCATGTTCGAGCCGATCTGGAACCGGTCGTACGTCGACCACGTGCAGATCACCATGGCCGAGGACATCGGCATCGGCGGCCGGGCGGGCTACTACGACGGCATCGGCGCGGCCCGCGACGTCATCCAGAACCACCTGCTCCAGCTGCTCGCGCTGACCGCGATGGAGGAGCCCGGCTCCTTCCACCCCAAGGCGCTGGTGGCGGAGAAGCTCAAGGTCCTGACGGCGGTGCAGCTGCCGGAGGACCTGGGCAAGCACACCGTGCGCGGCCAGTACGCGGCGGCCTGGCAGGGCGGCGAGAAGGTCGTCGGGTACCTCGAAGAGGACGGCATCGACCCCAAGTCGAAGACCGACACCTACGCGGCCATCCGCCTGGAGATCAACAACCGCCGCTGGGCGGGCGTCCCCTTCTACCTGCGGACGGGCAAGCGCCTGGGCCGCCGGGTGACCGAGATCGCGGTCGTCTTCAAGCGGGCCCCGTACCTGCCCTTCGAGTCGGGCGCGACCGAGGAGCTGGGGCAGAACGCCCTGGTCATCCGGGTCCAGCCGGACGAGGGCGTGACGGTGCGCTTCGGTTCCAAGGTTCCGGGCACCTCCATGGAGGTCCGGGACGTCACGATGGACTTCGCCTACGGCGAGTCCTTCACGGAGTCGAGCCCCGAGGCGTACGAGCGGCTCATCCTCGACGTGCTCCTCGGCGACGCGAACCTCTTCCCCCGTCACCAGGAAGTGGAGCTGTCCTGGAACATCCTCGACCCGATCGAGGAGTACTGGGACAAGCACGGCAAGCCCGCGCAGTACCCGGCGGGCACCTGGGGGCCGGTCGAGGCGGACGAGATGCTCGCACGAGACGGACGGAGCTGGCGCCGGCCATGAAGATCGACCTCACGGAGACCAACTCCAGCAAGATCAATGCTGCGATGGTGCAGGCACGCCGGGACATCGGCACGCCGGCCGTCGGCATGGTCCTCACGCTGGTGATCGTGACCGACGAGGAGAACGCGTACGACGCGCTCAAGTCGGCGAACGACGCGTCCCACGAACACCCCTCGCGGATCGTCGTCGTCATCAAGCGGGCCAGCCGCTCGCCGCGCAGCCGCCGTGACGCCCGGCTCGACGCGGAAGTCCGCGTCGGGGCGGACGCCGGCAGCGGTGAGACGGTCGTGCTGCGCCTTCACGGCGAACTGGTCGACCACGCCCAGTCGGTGGTTCTCCCGCTGCTCCTTCCGGATGCGCCTGTGGTCGTCTGGTGGCCGGACGGTGCTCCCACGGACCTGGCGGGCGATCCGCTGGGTGCGCTCGGGCAGCGCCGCATCACGGACACGTACTCCTGCGAGAACCCGGTCGGGATGCTCGGCGCCCGGGCCGGCGCGTACGCACCGGGGGACACGGACCTGGCGTGGACCCGGATCACCCCGTGGCGCTCGATGCTGGCCGCGGCGCTGGACCAGCAGGCCCTGACGGTCGTCTCGGCGACCGTCGAGGGCGAGGGCGACAACCCGAGCTGTGAGCTGCTGGCCATGTGGCTGGCGGACCGGCTGCAGGTCCCCGTCCGCCGCCAGTTGTCGCCTGGGCCGGGCCTGACCGCCGTACGTCTGGCGACGAAGGACGGCGACATCGTCCTGAACCGGGCGGACGGCGGGCTGGCCACGCTGTGCATGCCGGGGCAGCCCGACCGGAACGTGGCGCTCAAGCGCCGCGACACGGCCGAGCTCCTGGCGGAGGAGCTGCGCCGGCTGGACCCGGACAACACGTACGCGGCCTCGCTGAAGTACGGCGTGTCGCAGCTGGCGGCGGCGAGCGTCGCGCCCGCGCCCGCGCCCGAGGCTCCCGCGAAGGCGGAGGAGGCCGCTCCGGCCAAGGCCGAGCCCTCGAAGCCGGCCGCCAAGCCGGCGAAGAAGGCCCCGGCCAAGTAGGTGCGGCCGCTGCGCGGAAGCCCTTGCCCCACCCCGCCCCTTCTCCAAACCGGGGCGGAGCCCCAGGAAACGGCGAAAGGGCGGGGCGGGGAGCGGCTCCGCGCAGCGGTGTGCGCACCACCGCACACCCTGAACTACACAGAAGGCGGCAGCACATGGGTATGACGACTCCTCAGGTCGTCGTCCACCGGGACAAGGAACTGATGGCCCAGGCCACCGCGGCCCGGCTCATCACGAAGATCGTGGACGCCCAGACGGCCCGCGGCACCGCGTCCGTGGTCCTCACCGGCGGACGCAACGGCAACGGGCTCCTCGCCGCGCTGGCCACCGCCCCGGCCCGCGACGCGATCGACTGGCAGCGGCTCGACCTGTGGTGGGGCGACGAGCGGTACGTGCCCGCCGACGACCCCGAGCGCAATCACACCCAGGCCCGCGCTGCCCTCCTGGACTCCGTCCCGGTCGACCCCGCCCGCGTGCACGCCATGCCGGCCTCGGACGGCCCCTACGGCGCCGACGTGGACGCGGCGGCCGCCGCGTACGCGGCCGAGCTGGCCAGGGCGGCCGGCCCGGAGGACCACGGCCCGGTCCCCACCTTCGACGTGCTGATGCTGGGCGTCGGCCCGGACACGCACGTGGCCTCGCTGTTCCCCGAGCACCCTGCGACCCGGGAGACCGACCGCACGGTCGTCGGCGTGCACGGCGCCCCCAAGCCCCCGCCCACCCGGATCTCACTGACCCTCCCGGCCATCCGGGCGGCCCGCGAGGTCTGGCTGCTGGCGGCGGGGGAGGACAAGGCCGGAGCGGTAGCCATCGCCCTCGGCGGGGCGGGCGGCGTGCAGGCGCCGGCCGCGGAGGCGTACGGGCGCTCGCGCACCCTGTGGCTCCTGGACCGTGCGGCGGCGGCCAAGCTGCCGTCCGGGATGTATCCTCCGGCCTCCTCCTGACGGGAGCCGACTGACGGGAGCCGACGCGAAGGGCCCGCCCTCCTCCGGGAGAGCGGGCCCTTTGCGCACCCGTCAGCCGCGTCCGCGCAGCGTCCGGTAGGTGGTCACCAGCGCCTGCGTCGAGGCGTCCAGACCGGGCACGTCCGCGCCTTCGGTCAGGGCGGGCTCGATGCGCTTGGCGAGCACCTTCCCGAGTTCCACGCCCCACTGGTCGAAGGAGTCGATGTTCCACACGGCGCCCTGGACGAACACCTTGTGCTCGTACAGCGCGATCAGCTGGCCCAGTACCCCGGGGGTGAGTTCCGTGGCCAGGATGGTGGTCGTCGGATGGTTGCCGTGGAAGGTCTTGTGCGGGACCAGCGACTCCGGCGCCCCTTCCGCGCGGACCTCGTCGGCCGTCTTGCCGAAGGCCAGTGCCTGGGTCTGCGCGAAGAAGTTGGCCATCAGCAGGTCGTGTTGGGCCGCCGGGGCGGCTTCCAGCTCGGCCACCGGGTTCGCGAAGCCGATGAAGTCCGCGGGGATCACCTTCGTCCCCTGGTGGATGAGCTGGTAGTAGGCGTGCTGGCCGTTGGTGCCGGGCGTGCCCCAGACCACCGGGCCGGTCTGCCACTCCACCGGATTGCCGTCGCGGTCCACGGACTTGCCGTTGGACTCCATGTCCAACTGCTGCAGGTACGCGGTGAAGCGCGAGAGGTAGTGGCTGTACGGGAGCACCGCGTGCGACTGCGCGTCGAAGAAGGCGCCGTACCAGATCCCCAACAGGCCCATCAGCAGCGGGGCGTTCTCCTCGGCGGGCGCCGTGCGGAAGTGCTGGTCCATCAGGTGGAAGCCGGCCAGCAGGTCGCGGAAGGCGCCCGGGCCGATCGCGATCATCAGGGAGAGCCCGATGGCCGAGTCGAAGGAGTAGCGCCCGCCGACCCAGTCCCAGAACTCGAACATGTTGGCCGGGTCGATGCCGAACTCGGTGACCTTCTCCGCGTTGGTCGACAGCGCCACGAAGTGCCGTGCCACGGCGGCCTGGTCGCCGCCCAGTCCGGCGAGCAGCCAGCTGCGCGCCGACGTGGCGTTCGTGATGGTCTCGATGGTGGTGAAGGTCTTGGAGGCGATGATGAACAGCGTCTCCTCCGGGTCCAGGTCGCGCACGGCCTCGTGCAGGTCCGCCCCGTCGACGTTGGACACGAAACGCACGGTCAGGGCGCGGTCGGCGAAGGCGCGCAGGGCCTCGTAGGCCATGGCGGGACCGAGGTCGGAGCCGCCGATGCCGATGTTGACGACGTTCCTGATGCGCTTGCCGGTGAAGCCGGTCCACTTCCCCGACCTGATCTGCTCGGAGAAGGCCGCCATCTTGTCGAGGACCGCGTGCACGCCGGGGACGACGTCCTCGCCGTCCACCTCGACGACGGTGTCGGCCGGTGCGCGCAGCGCGGTGTGCAGGACCGCCCGGTCCTCGGTCGTGTTGATCTTCTCGCCGCGGAACATGGCCTCGCGCAGCTCGGCCACGCCCGTCGCCGCAGCCAGTTCGCGCAGCAGCTCCAGCGTCTCGTCGGTGACGAGGTGCTTGGAGTAGTCGATGTGCAGGTCGCCGACCCGCAGCGTGTAGCCGGCGCCGCGGCCGGGATTCTCCTCGAACAGCTGCCGCAGATGCGTCTGGCCGAACTCCTCCCGGTGCTTGCCGAGTGCCTGCCACTCGGGCGTCCGGTTGAGCTTCGTACGGCTGCCTGCGTTCATCTCGGACATCAACCCACTTCTTCCGTCCTGTCGTGCCCCGCCGTCCACCAACTTAAGGGATCACAAGCGGCGCAACGCACACAAAGAGGCCCGGCCCCGCAGGAGAGGTTCCTGCGGGGCCGGGCCACACGTCACATTCGCCGGGCGGGGTCAGATCTCGCCCCGGAGCTTGGCGAGCGCCTCGGCGAGGATCGCCTCGCCGTCGGCGTCGGAGCGCCGCTCGCGCACGTACGCCAGGTGCGTCTTGTACGGTTCGGTGCGCGGCGGCGCGGGCGGGTTGTCCCGGTCCTGGCCGGCCGGGAACCCGCAGCGCGGGCAGTCCCAGGTGTCCGGCACCTGCGCATCGCTGGCGAAGCTCGGCTGCGTCTCGTGCCCGTTCGAGCACCAGAAGGAGATGCGCAGGCGGGGCGCGGACTCCCCGCGCTCTGCCTCACCCATCGGCCCCGCTCCGACCCGGCTACCACGGATCGCGTTGCCACTTGCCACGGTCGTAACTCCCTGCGTGATGGTGCCGCGGAGTGTGAGTGGAATTTCCGCCGCGGAGCGCCCAAGTCTACGTAAGGCCCAACGCACGTCCAGTGAGCGGAGTTACTGATTCCACGTCGTGAACGCCAGCCTCATGATAGGCCGGGCGATGCCGACCGGACTGCCGGAATGGCGAGAACGGTCAGCTGCCCGTCTTCATCACGAGGCCGAGCGCGACGATGCACGCGAACCAGAGCAGACCCACCACGACGGTGATGCGGTCCAGGTTCCGCTCCGCGACGGAGGAGCCGCCGACCGACGACTGCATGCCGCCGCCGAACATGTCGGAGAGGCCGCCGCCCTTGCCCTTGTGCATCAGCACGAGCAGCATCAGCAGGGCGCTGAAGACGATCAGGGCGATCGAGAACCCCATAATCACGGCTGATTCCTACTTTCTGGCTTTTCAGGCTTTCCGGCTTTGCGAGATGTGCGCGGGGGCCAGCGGCTGGTGGTTCAGCCTCTGGCCCCCGCAAGGGTACGACGGATCGGCCCTACCGCATACTCACTGGTCGCGGAAGCGGACGATCTTGACGAACTCGTCCGCGTCGAGCGCCGCGCCGCCGATCAGGGCGCCGTCGACGTCGGGCTGCGCCATGATCGCCGCGATGTTCCCGGACTTCACGGAGCCGCCGTACTGGATGCGGACCTTGTCGGCCAGCTCCTGCGAGTACAGCTCCGCGAGGCGGCCGCGGATCGCCCCGCAGACTTCCTGGGCGTCCTCGGGGGTGGCGACCTCGCCGGTCCCGATGGCCCAGACGGGCTCGTAGGCGATCACGATGGACTCGACCTGCTCGGCCGGGACGTCCTTGAGGCCGCCGTCGAGCTGGGTGAGCGTGTACGGGACCTGCTGGCCGGCCTTGCGGATGTCCAGGCCCTCGCCGACGCACAGGATCGGGGTGATCCCGTGCTTGAAGGCGGCCTTGACCTTGGCGTTGCAGATCTCGTCGGTCTCGCCGTGGTACTGGCGGCGCTCGCTGTGGCCGACGGCCACGTACGTGCACCGCAGCTTCGACAGCATCGGGCCGGAGATCTCGCCGGTGTAGGCGCCGGAGTCGTGCGCGGAGATGTCCTGGGCGCCGTACTTGATCTTCAGCTTGTCGCCGTCGACCAGGGTCTGGACGGAGCGCAGGTCGACGAAGGGCGGCAGGACCGCGACCTCGACGGCGTCGTGGTCCTTGTCGGTGAGCGCGAAGGCGAGCTTCTGGACGTGGGCGATGGCCTCGAGGTGGTTGAGGTTCATCTTCCAGTTGCCCGCCATGAGCGGGGTGCGGGTGGTCATACGGCTTCAGCCCTCCAGGGCGGCGAGGCCGGGGAGCGTCTTGCCCTCGAGGTACTCGAGGGAGGCGCCGCCGCCGGTAGAAATGTGGCCGAAAGCGTTCTCGTCGAAGCCGAGCGTGCGGACCGCGGCGGCAGAGTCGCCGCCGCCGACCACGGTGAAGGCGTCGCTGTCGACGAGGGCCTGCGCGATCGCGCGGGTGCCGCCGGCGTAGTCGGGGTGCTCGAAGACGCCCAGGGGGCCGTTCCAGAAGACGGTCTCCGCGTCGGCGATCTTCGAGGCGTACAGCTCACGGGTCTTCGGACCGATGTCCAGACCCTCCTTGTCGGCGGGGATCTTGTCCGCGTCGACGGTGGTGTACTCGGCCGGGGCCTTGGTCTTCAGGTCGGGGAAGTCCGTCGAGGCCAGGATGTCGACCGGCAGGACGAGCTCGACGCCGGTGGACTCGGCCCGGGCCATGTACTCCTTGACCTTGTCGACCTGGTCCTTCTGGAGCAGGGAGATGCCGACCTCGTGGCCCTGGGCGTGGAGGAAGGTGTAGGCCATGCCGCCGCCGATCAGGAGGCGGTCGGCCTTGCCGAGCAGCTCGTCGATGACGGCGAGCTTGTCGGAGACCTTGGCGCCGCCGAGGACCACGACGTACGGGCGCTTGACCTCGTCCGTCAGCTTCTTCAGGACGCCGACCTCGGTGGCGATGAGCTGGCCGGCCGCGTGCGGGAGCCGCGCGGGCAGGTCGAAGACCGAGGCGTGCTTGCGGTGGACGGCGCCGAAGCCGTCGCCGACGTAGATGTCGGCGAGTTCCGCGAGCTGGTCCGCGAAGGCGCCGCGCTCGGCGTCGTCCTTCGAGGTCTCACCGGCGTTGAAGCGGAGGTTCTCGATGACGGCCACCTGGCCGTCGGTGAGGGCGGCGACGGTCTCCTTGGCGGAGGAACCCACGGTGTCGGTGGCGAACGCGACGTCCGCGCCCAGCAGTTCACCGAGGCGCGCGGCGGCCGGCGCGAGCGAGAAGGCCGGCTCCGGGGCGCCCTTGGGGCGGCCGAGGTGCGAGGCCACGACGACGCGGGCGCCGGCTTCGGCGAGCTTCGCGATCGTGGGCTGGACGGCGCGGATGCGGCCGTCGTCGGTGATCGTGCCCTCGGCGAGCGGAACGTTGAGGTCCGCGCGGACGAAGACCCGCTTGCCCTTGACGCCTTCGGCGAGCAGTTCGTCGATCGTCTTCATGTGTTTCTGACTCCTTTGGGCGCCCGTGTCGGGGGCGAAGAACGACTGGCAAGCTACAGGGTCCGGGCTGCGCATCGTCGCGCGGCCCGGACCCTGTGCTTCACATCGTGGTGTCAGCCCTGGAACTCAGAGCTGGCCGCCGACGAAGACCGTCAGGTCCACGAGACGGTTGGAGTAGCCCCACTCGTTGTCGTACCAGCCGACGACCTTGACCTGCTTGCCCTGAACCATGGTCAGGGAGGAGTCGAAGGTGCAGGACGCCGGCCAGTTCACGATGTCGGAAGAGACGATCGCGTCCTCGGTGTAGTCGAGGATGCCCTTCAGCTGGCCCTCGGAGGCCTTCTGGAAGGCGGCGTTGATCTCGTCCTTGGTGACCTCGCGGTCGAGCTCCAGCACGAGGTCCGTGACCGAGCCGGTCGGCACCGGGACGCGCATCGCGATGCCGTCCAGCTTGCCCTTGAGCTGCGGCAGGACCAGCGCGGTGGCCTTGGCGGCACCCGTCGAGGTCGGGATGATGTTCTCGGCGGCGGCGCGGGCGCGGCGCAGGTCCGAATGCGGGAAGTCCAGGATGCGCTGGTCGTTCGTGTACGCGTGGACCGTCGTCATCATCCCCTTGACGATGCCGAAGTTCTCGTCGAGGACCTTGGCCATCGGCGCCACGCAGTTCGTGGTGCAGGACGCGTTGGAGATGACGTGGTGGTTGGCCGCGTCGTACTTGTCCTGGTTGACGCCCATCACGATGGTGATGTCCTCGTCCTTGGCGGGAGCCGAGATGAGGACCTTCTTCGCGCCGGCCGCGATGTGCTTGGCGGCGTCCGCCTTCTTCGTGAAGATGCCGGTCGACTCGATGACGATGTCGGCGCCCAGTTCGCCCCAGGGGAGGTTCGCGGGGTCGCGCTCGGCGAAGGTCTTGAAGGTGTTGCCGGCGACGGTGATGGTGTCGTCGGTGTGGGACACCTGGGCCTTGAGGCGGCCCAGGATGGTGTCGTACTTGAGAAGGTGCACCAGGGTGGCGTTGTCAGTCAGGTCGTTGACACCGACGATCTCGATGTCCGCTCCCTGCTCCAGGAGGGCCCGGAAGTAGTTGCGGCCAATGCGGCCAAAACCGTTGATGCCTACGCGGATCGTCACGAACCGATCTCCTCGTTGGTGCGCCGGTGAGAGCGCCGGCGAGCTGTAAATGGGATGTCCCCGACCGCTTACGACCCTACCTCTCCGTGAGCTTTTGGGTGACATCGGTCGAGGGCTGACACTCCCCCCACTTCGCGGGGTACCCCCGCCGGGGCCCGCCCCGGACGCTCCTGCGCGGGCCCCGGGGACCTTGGCCCCGGTCACTCTGGGTGAGCGTCGAAGGTGGCGCTGTTCAGCGGTTGAGCGAGCGGAGCGCCTTACCGACGAGTAGAGCGCGATCCGCCGCCGCGGGCAGGTGTTCCAGGCCGAAGCCCAGAAGTACGGTGTCACGCGTGGTCACCGAGGCGTAGGACCGGAAGAGCTCTCCTGTCCGGGACCAGTCGCCCGGGACGTCGGGGCTTCCGGCCGGTGCGCCCTGGGCCGCCCAGGCGCCGAGCGAGGCCTCGAACCCCTCGGCCGCCTGCTCCCCGCCGCCGGTCGACAGGCGCACCTCGTCCGCGAAGACGCCGCGTCCGCCCGTGCTCGGGTCGGTGATGGAGGAGAGGGAGAGCTCGACGGACCGGCCCGCGTAGGCGCTCAGGTCGAAGGAGACCTGCTTCCAGCCGCCGGAGGAGCCGGTGAAGGTGTTCCACTGGCCGCTGGTGCCGTGCGGGGTGCAGCCGCCGCCCTCCAGGGTGAGGTAGCGGCGAAGGAACGGGTGGCCGTTGATGAAGAAGCCGGCCGCGCACTCCTCGGGGACGGCCGGGCTGCTCAGGCCGCCCGCCTCCGGCAGCATGGTCCAGTCGTCGCCGCCGGCGCTGCGGGCCTCCAGCGCGGCGTGGTCGTAGCCCTCTTCGAGGTTCCAGTTGAGGGCGAGCTTCAGCTGCGGCCGGTCGGCCGCGGTGACGCCGGTGAGGTCGATGGTGCGGACGAGCCGCTTCCAGTCGCTGTCGGTGTGCAGCGCCGAGGCCATCCCGGCGCCGGCGTAGGGGGCGTACGGGTTCGTGATCCCGGTGTACCGGCCGGCCTGTGCGCTGCTGAACTGCGGGAACTGCGCGGGGGCCAGGGTCTCGGAGGTCACCGTGTAGGCGCCGGGGGCGTTCAGCGGGTTGCCCGCGGCGTCGCCGAGGCCGCCGTTCGCGCCCTGCAGGGCGCCGGCGCCGGTGAAGCCGGTGGCGCCGGGGGTGCTGTTGCGGCTGTAGGCGCCGAGCCAGTACTGGCTGAAGTCGTTGGTCACGGCGCGGCCGACCTGCGCGTTGCCGCCGGCCGGCTCGCCGGCCTCGATCAGCCTGCCGCCTTCGTTCAGGAAGTCGCGGACCGCCAACTGCGTCTCTCCGCCGGGCGTCTTGGCTCCGGTGTAGTGGACGGCCGTGCCGAAGTGGGAGAGGACCCCGAGGTGGTGCGGGACGCCCTGGACGGCGACGTCCCAGACCGCGGCGGACCTGCCGTTGGCGCGCAGCGCGTCGACGTACTTCTGGGCGTGCTGGGCCGCGGCGCCCTCCTCGGCGATCACCAGGACGTCCGCGCGGGGCCGCTCGGCCACCGTGTACGTGAAGGGCTCGCTGGAGACCTGCTTGCCGGAGCGGTCGCGGCCGGTGAACCAGACCTCGACCTTGTCGCCGGGCCCGGCGCCCTCGACCTCGGCGCGGTACTCGTCGAACCAGTTGTTGTCCTCGCCGCCGTAGACGTCACCGCCCTTCCAGGCCCTGAGGTCCTCGTCGTGCGTGCGGCCGCCGTTGATCCGGTACTTGAGTTCCTTGCCCTTCAGCGCCTTGCGGGCCGTGACGGCGACCTCCTGGTCCTGGCCCCGGGCCGCGTAGGAGGTGGTGAAGGGGTCGGTGGTGAAGTCGGCCGCGCTCAGCCCGACGGGGGACGAGGGGCGGTCCGGGTGCGCGGCGCTCTCGCCGACCGCGAGGGCGAAGGGGACGTTCTTGGCGAACTCCGCCTGGATGAGCTTCTCGTCGTCCGGGAAGTTGAAGCCCGATGCGCAGTCCTCGGGCTTCCACTGGTCGGCCGGGTCGGCGGCCGAGGCGGTCTGGCAGGTGGTCATCTCCGGCGTGAACATCATGATGCCGTTGACGTTGGACGCGTGGCCGTCGGCCTCGCCGTTGGTGGTGTACAGCTCGGAGGACACCTGGGGGTAGTAGCCGGGGACGGCCGGGTTCTCGGGGGTGCCGGCGAGGGCCTTGTAGGCCACGTCGTCGGGGGTGGGGGTGGCCACCTGCCACCCCACGCCGTAGAGGATCAGCTCGGCGGCCGAGTGGTAGTTGATGGCGTAGTCGAAGCCGACGCGCTTCTCGAAGGCGTCGAGGGCGGCGGTCTCGGGCTCGGAGGAGGCCTTGGGGCCGCGGTAGGTCTCGCTCGCCCGGTTCGGCGAGGAGCCCTCGTTGTCGTAGCCCCACTTGAAGGCGAAGTTGCGGTTGAGGTCGACGCCGTCGCCGGCGGTGATCTGGCCGTCGCCGTTGTTGTCGCGGAGGTTCTTGCGCCACAGCCGCTGGCTGTCGGCGGCGTGCGTGTGGTCGTAGCCGTCGGGGTTGGCGCTGAGCAGGAACCACAGCTCGCTGGAGTCCACCAGCCTGGTGATCCGCTGGTCCTTGCCGTAGTTGTCGAGCGTGTGGTGCATCAGCCGCCGGGTCATCTCGGGGGTGATCCACTCGCGGGCGTGCTGGTTGGACATGTAGAGCACCGAGGGCTTGGCGCCGTCCTCGGTCTTCTTCGCGTTCTTGCTGACCTTCAGGGCGAGGATGTCCTTGCCCTGGACGGTCTTGCCGATGGAGACGACCTTGGTGAGCGCCGGGTGCTCCTGGGCCGTGCGCAGGATCTCCTCCTGGAGGCCGCCCTTGCCGCTGTACGGGCGGAACACGCCGTCCCCGGCCGCCTTGGCGCGGGCCAGGGCCTGGGCCGGGATCCTGCGCTCGGCGAGCTCGACGCCCTGGGCTGCCAGCTCGCCCGCCTGTGCTTCCGTCAGGAAGAGCTCGACCCGGGCGGTCCCGGTCTCCGGGGCGCGCTCGGTGAGCTCGTGGGCGTCCTGGCCGGCCGCGAGGACCAGCGGCACCTGTTCCCGGGTGATTTCGGCGTCGTAGACCCGCACCTCCTCGGCGCCGGACGCGGGGCCGGGCGCGGCGGTGCCGGGCCGCGCCTGGGCGGTCGCGGGCAAGGCGGCGAGTGTGGTTCCGAAGACGAGTGCGCTTGCGGCGAGGATGACTCTCGCGCGGTGACTCATGTGCCCCCCTGGGCGTCGGCTGCCACGAAAGGTTCGGACGCCAGACTCAAGACCGGCCCATGCTCATGTCAATGGGGCATGCGGGAAAGGGGCCGCACGAGTGATCGCGCGAGCCCCTTCTGCCGTAGGGGGTGTCTCGGCCACAGGGCCTATCCGGCCATGTTGTCGGCCATCTCCTCGCTGAGGTCGAGGTTCGACTCGGTGCCCGGGATGCCGAGGTCCTGGGCCCGCTTGTCGGCCATCGCGAGCAGGCGGCGGATCCGGCCGGCGACGGCGTCCTTGGTCAGCGGCGGGTCGGCGAGCGCGCCCAGCTCCTCCAGGGAGGCCTGCTTGTGCTCCATGCGCAGCCGGCCGGCCGCTGCGAGGTGCTCGGGGACCTCCTCGCCGAGGATCTCCAGCGCGCGCTGGACGCGGGCTCCGGCGGCCACGGCGGCCCGCGCCGAACGGCGCAGGTTGGCGTCGTCGAAGTTGGCGAGGCGGTTGGCGGTGGCGCGCACCTCGCGCCGCATCCGCCGCTCCTCCCAGGCCAGCACCGACTCGTGTGCGCCGAGCCGGGTCAGCAGAGCGCCGATCGCGTCGCCGTCGCGGACCACGACCCGGTCCACGCCGCGCACCTCGCGCGCCTTGGCGGCGATGGAGAGCCTGCGGGCGGCGCCCACCAGGGCCAGGGCGGCCTCCGGGCCGGGGCAGGTGACCTCCAGGGAGGAGGACCGGCCCGGCTCGGTGAGCGAGCCGTGGGCCAGGAAGGCGCCGCGCCACGCTGCCTCGGCGTCACAGGTGGCCCCGGAGACCACCTGGGGCGGCAGACCCCGGATGGGGCGTCCGCGGCCGTCCACGAGGCCCGTCTGGCGCGCGAGCTGGTCGCCTCCGGCCACGACGCGGACCACGTAGCGGCTGCCGCGGCGCAGTCCGCCGGGGGCCATCACCACCAGGTCCGAGGAGTGGCCGAAGATCTCCAGGATGTCCTTGCGCAGGCGGCGGGCGGCGATCCCGGTGTCGAGCTCCGCCTCGATGACGATCCGGCCGCTCACCAGGTGCAGCCCGCCCGCGAACCGAAGGATCGCCGAGACCTCCGCTTTTCTGCAGCAGGTCCGGGTGACGGGGAGCCGGGAGATCTCATCCTTCACCGCTGGCGTCATCGCCATGGGCCGATCCTTCCATGCATCCGAAAAATACGGTCGTACGCGGCGGCCAGCAGCTCCGGGTCGTGCTTCGGTGAGCCGTCCTGCCTGGCCACGGGGGCCAGCTCGACCGCGGCACCGAACCGTTTCGCGGCATCGGCGAGGGACTCGCGGTCGGGCACGGCGGCCTCGTCGGCCAGCACCACGTCCAGGGCGAGTTTAGGGGCGTGTCGGGCCAAAACCTCCAAATGACGCTGCGGAGAGAAGCCCTCTGTTTCGCCGGGCTGCGGCGCGAGGTTCAACGACAGCACCCGCCGGGCCTTGGTCTCGACGAGCGCGTCCAGCAGTTCCGGCACCAACAGGTGCGGAATCACGGAGGAGAACCACGAGCCGGGACCCAGCACCACCCAGTCGGCGTCCAGGACCGCCGCGACGGCTTCCGGTACGGCCGGCGGGGCGCTCGGCACGACCTGCACGGAGAGCACCTCGCCCGGTGTCAGGGCCACGGTGGCCTGCCCGCGTACGGTGTCGACGTCCTCGGGGCGGGCCGGGTCGTGGCCCCTGACCAGGGCCTGAAGCTCCAGCGGCACCGCCGACATCGGCAGCACCCGGCCGTGTGCGCCGAGCAGCCGGCCCACGAGGTCGAGGGCCTGGACGGGGTCGCCGAGCTGTTCCCACAGGGCGACGATCAGCAGGTTGCCGACGGCGTGGCCGTGCAGGTCGCCCTCGGACTGGAAGCGGTGCTGGATGACGCGGGCCCAGGTCTGGCCCCAGTCGTCGTCCCCGCACAGCGCTGCCAGCGCCTTGCGCAGGTCGCCGGGCGGCAGGACGCCGAGCTCCTCCCGGAGCCGTCCGCTGGAGCCGCCGTCGTCGGCGACGGTGACCACGGCGGTGAGGTCACCGGTGATCCGGCGCAGGGCGGCGAGGGAGGCCGACAGGCCTTGGCCGCCACCGAGCGCGACCACCTTGGGCGTGGCGCCCCTCCGGCGGCCGGAGCGGCCCGCGCCTTCCTCTCCCCGTCCCGGGGTGAGGCGGCGCAGGCGGCTCAGCCGCGGGGTCCGTGCGGTCACTCGCGCCCCATGTCCCGGTGGACGACGACGGTCTCGACTCCCTCGGAGGCGAGGCGGGCGGCGAGCTTCTCGGACATGGCCACGCTGCGGTGCTTGCCGCCCGTGCACCCGACCGCGATGGTCACGTACCGCTTGCCCTCACGGCGGTAGCCGGTGGCGATGAGCTGGAGCAGCTCGGTGTAGCGGTCGAGGAACTCCTTGGCGCCGGGCTGGCTGAAGACGTACCCCGACACCTCCTCGTTGAGCCCGGTGAAGGGGCGCAGCTCCGGGACCCAGTGCGGGTTCGGGATGAAGCGGCAGTCGACGACGAGGTCGGCGTCGACGGGGAGGCCGTACTTGTAGCCGAAGGACATGACGGTGGCCCGCAGCTCGGGCTCCTCGTCCCCGGCGAACTGGGCGTCCATCTTGGCGCGCAGCTCGTGCACGTTGAGGCTGGAGGTGTCGATCACCAGGTCGGCGTCGCCGCGCAGCTCGCGCAGGAGGTCGCGCTCGGCGGCGATGCCGTCGGTGATGCGCCCGTCGCCCTGGAGCGGGTGCGGGCGGCGGACCGACTCGAAGCGGCGGACCAGCGCGTCGTCGGAGGACTCCAGGAAGACGATGCGGCGGGTGACGCCCTTGCTGTCGAGGTCGGCGAGGGACTCGCGCAGGGCGTCGAAGAACTGGCGGCCGCGGACGTCGACGACGACCGCGATGCGGGCCACGTTGCCCTGGGAGCGGGCGCCGAGCTCCACCATGGTGGGGATCAGCGCGGGCGGCAGGTTGTCGACGACGAACCAGCCGAGGTCCTCCAGACACTTGGCCGCCGTGCTGCGGCCGGCCCCGGACATGCCGGAGATGATCACCAGCTCGGGGATGGCCGCCTCGGCGGTCTCGCCGGGCTCCATTGTCGTGCCCGTACTCACCTGTGCTCCGTCTCGGTCGTGCGTGGTCTCGTGCTCGGTCATTGCTCGGTCCCCCGTTCGGACGATGCTCCCGCTGGCGCGGGGTTCTCATCCTCAATGATCTCTCCTGTGGCCGTGTTGACGGCAGGACCGGCGGGGACCGCCCCGGCGAGGGCCGCGGCCACGGTCTCGGCCGTCTTCCGTCCTATGCCCGGGACCTCGCAGATCTGGTCGATTGTCGCCTGTCTGAGCTTCTTCACCGAACCGAAGTGCTTCACCAGGGCGTGCTTGCGGCTCTCGCCGAGGCCGGGCACCTCGTCAAGCGGCCCCGACTTCAGGCGCTTGCCGCGCTTGCTGCGCTGGTACCGGATGGCGAAGCGGTGGGCTTCGTCACGCACCCGCTGGAGCAGGTAGAGGCCCTCGCTGCTGCGGGGCAGGACGACGGGGTCGTCCTCGCCGGGCACCCAGACCTCCTCCAGCCGCTTGGCCAGGCCGCAGACGGCGACGTCGTCGATGCCGAGCTCGTCCAGGGCCCGCTGGGCGGCGGCCACCTGCGGCTGTCCGCCGTCGACGACGACGAGCTGGGGCGGGTAGGCGAAGCGCTTGGGCTTCCCGTCGTCCTCGGGGGCCGACCCGGCGGCGTCCTCGCCCTCTTCGGGGTCCCACTCCCCCGTTTTCAGCTTCTCCTGGAGGTAGCGGCGGAAGCGCCGGGAGACCACCTCGTGCATGGAGCGGACGTCGTCCTGCCCCTCGAACGACTTGATCTGGAAGCGCCGGTACTCGCTCTTGCGGGCCAGCCCGTCCTCGAAGACGACCATCGACGCGACGACGTCGTCTCCCTGCAGGTGGGAGATGTCGAAGCACTCGATGCGCAGCGGGGCGCTGTCGAGGTCCAGCGCCTCGGCGATCTCCTCCAGCGCCCGGGAGCGCGTGGTGAGGTCGCTGGCGCGCTTGGTCTTGTGCAGGGCGAGGGACTGGAGCGCGTTGCGGTGCACGGTCTCCATCAGGGCCTTCTTGTCGCCGCGCTGCGGTATCCGCAGGCTGACCTGGGACCCGCGGCGCTCGGCGAGCCACTGGCCCAGCGCGGGCGTGTCCTCGGGGAGCGCGGGGACCAGCACCTCCTTGGGGACGGCCTCGCCCTTCTCCTCGCCGTAGAGCTGCTGGAGGGCGTGCTCGACGAGGCCGGCGGTGTCGACGGCCTCGACCTTGTCGGTGATCCAGCCGCGCTGGCCGCGGACGCGGCCGCCGCGGACGTGGAAGATCTGCACGGCCGCTTCGAGCTCGTCCTCGGCGACGGCGATCAGGTCGGCGTCGGTGGCGTCGGCGAGCACCACGGCGTTCTTCTCCATGGCGCGGCGCAGCGCTCCGATGTCGTCGCGCAGCCGGGCGGCCTTCTCGTACTCCGTCTCCTCGGCCGCCGCGTGCATCTCCTTCTCCAGCCGGGAGAGGTAGGCGCCGGTGCGGCCGGCCATGAAGTCGCAGAAGTCCTCGGCCAGTTCGCGGTGCTCCTCGGGGGTGACCCGACCGACGCAGGGCGCGGAGCACTTGCCGATGTAGCCGAGGAGGCAGGGGCGGCCGATCTGGGCGGAGCGCTTGAACACCCCGGCGGAGCAGGTCCGTACCGGGAAGACCCGCAGCATCAGGTCGACGGTCTCGCGGATCGCCCAGGCGTGGGCGTACGGGCCGAAGTAGCGCACGCCCTTCTTCTTGGGGCCCCGCATGACCTGGACCCGGGGGTACTCCTCGTTCAGGGTGACGGCGAGCGAGGGGTAGCTCTTGTCGTCCCGGTACTTGACGTTGAACCGGGGGTCGTACTCCTTGATCCAGGAGTACTCCAGCTGGAGCGCCTCGACCTCGGTGGAGACCACGGTCCACTCGACGGAGGCGGCGGTGGTCACCATGGTGGCGGTACGGGGGTGCAGGCCCGCGACGTCCTGGAAGTAGTTGGCCAGGCGCTGGCGCAGGCTCTTGGCCTTCCCGACGTAGATCACCCGGCGGTGCTCGTCGCGGAATCTGTAGACCCCCGGGGAGTCGGGGACCTGCCCCGGCTGGGGGCGGTAGCTGGAAGGGTCGGCCATGCCAACCACCCTACTGGCGCGCACCGACAACGACCCGCAGCCGTCCGGCCTCCGGCCCGGTGCGCGGATGGCCTCGCGGGCTCCGGGTGACCGTGCGGCCGGCCCGCTGCACGGGGCTTCCCGGGCTCCGCCCGGACCTGGTCCTCGAACGCCGGACGGGCTGGAAATCCAGCCCCGCCGGCGCTTGAGGCGCGGGGCCCGGGGGCGGAGCCCGGGAAACGGTGGCAGGGCGGGCGGGGAGAGCTGCCCGCAGGGCCCGGCCTCCGGCGGCAGCCGGACCCTGCGGGCGGCGAGGTGCTACGCGACGGCGGCCCGGCGGCGGCGCAGGAGCAGCACGCCGGCCCCGCCCAGCGCGAGCGCCCCGGCCCCCGCCGCGGCCGCGAGCGGCACCCCGGCAGCCGGGCCGGGCTCGGCGTAGCCCCCCGCCATGCCGCCCTCGGCATAGGCGGAGCCGGGAAGCTTGTCCCCGTACGCCTTGACGACCCGCGCCCGGTAGGCGCCGAGTGTCGTGCCGCCCCCGCCCACCGCCCGCACGCCGTCCTCGTCGAGCGGCAGTACCCGCCCGCCCCCGGCCACGTACCAGGCGCCGATCTGCGGTTCCCGGAACACGGTCCCGCCGGGCAGTTTCTCGGCACCCAGTCGCGCGTAGCGGAATTCGTCGTCGCCGGTGGCGATGTTCACCACCTGCCAGCCGTTCTCCGTCCGCGCGGTCCACAGCGCGGCCTGCTGCCCGTCGGAGGAGACCGCCCGGCTGGCGAGGAACTCCAGGCGGGCGACGGACGCGCCCGGCCGGCCCGCGACGAAGTCCGGGGAGAGGTGGTTGACCGGGACCGCCTCGCCCTCGATGCGGGGCTGCGCGGCGGCGAGGGAGACCTTGCCCTCCCGGGCGAAGAACCGGGAGAGCGTGGCGAGGGTGTCGGGTGCGCCGGCCGCCCGCTCGGCGGCGGCCCGGTGTTCGGCGGTGGCCGCCCCGGGCTGCACCACGGGCTGCGGCACGGGAGCCGCGACGGTCTGCGGGGCGAGTCCGAGGAGGGCGGTGGCGGCGAGGACGGCCGCGGCGGCCGAAGCGCGCAGGGTCATGGCGCTCACGCCCCGATCCGGTAGAGGGAGTGGGTCCAGGAGAAGGTGTTGTTGTTGACGTACCAGGCGTGGGAGGCCCAGTTGTAGCGGTCGCTGGAGGGCCAGGGGTCGCCCCAGTAGACCCAGCTGCTCGCGGTGTCGTAGCCGTAGACGACGTGCATGTGGCCGCCGCCGTTCGACCACTGGATCCGGGTCTCGATGGGCCGGCCCGCGTTGATCTCGGTCTGGACGGTGGAGTACTGCAGCCAGCCGGTGACGTACGAGCCGGGGTTGACGCCCGCCCAGCGCAGTCCGGTCTGGACGTTGCCGAGGGTGGCCTGGTTGTTGGGGCAGTCGGTGCCCTGCTGACGGTTGAAGGCGGCGTTGCAGAACTGGTTCTGCGAGTAGTTCCGGCCGAACCAGGTGGCGATGGTGTTGCCGCCTGCGGCCCAGCACCAGTTGGTCTTCGCCTGCGCCTGCATGGTGATGCCGAGGCGTTTGTGGGCGAGGGCGGAGTCGGCGCGGGTCTGCGCGGCGGTGGCGGTGCCGGCGGGCAGGGCGAGGATCAGGGCGCTGAGCAGGGCGGTGAGGGCGGCGGCCGGGGAAAGCCGCCGGTTTCGATTGCGCATCGCGTTCCTCCCGAGGTGGGGAGTGGGGGGTAGAGGAGCGCGTCCGGACGCTGTGGAGGAGCATCAGGGAGTTGTCGCGATCAGGTCAACGCGCTTGAATACGCGATGACGTTGCAGTGTGAACGGTGGGACTGCGGTGTGAACGGTTACTGCCGTTCCACCTGGTCCCCCGGGGCTGCCGCCGTGATCCCCCCACCCCGGCGCGTGAACGTTCACAGAGGAGTCGCCATGCGGCCTTCCACGGATCCGGCGGACCTGGCCGAACTGAACCGGCTCTTGCACGGCGGCCCCTTCCACCTCGCCCTGCGCGCCGCCCTGGCCGCCCGCGGCCTGCCGCTGCAACGCGTGCAGCACCGGCTCGCGGCACAGGGCATCAAGGTCGGGGTGACCAGCCTCAGTTACTGGCAGCAGGGCGCCCGCAGGCCGCGCCACCCGGAGTCCCTGCGGGCCGTCACCGCCCTGGAGCGGATCCTGGAGCTGCCCGACGGAGCCCTGGTCCGGCTGCTGGCGGACCCGGTGCCCGGCTCCGGGCCCGCCCGGCCCGCCGGGCGCTCCTACCGGGCCCTGTTCAGCGGGGGCGGGACGGTGGAGCGGCTGCTGGACGGGATGGAGCTCCCGCCGGACGGCGGGCTGCACTCGCTCGGCCACCACGAGCGGGTCCGCATCGGACCGGCGGGCGAGCTGCGGGTCCGCGAGTCTCAGCAGATCGTCCGGGCCCACCGGGACGGGGTCGACCGCTACCTCGCCGTCCACCACGGCGACCCGGGCTGCGACGTCTCCCGGGTGCGCGTGACCGCCTACGAGAACTGCCGTACGGGCCGGGTGCGGTGCCATCCGGAGGCCGGGGTGGTGGTCGCGGAGCTGCTCTTCGACGCCCGGCTGCGGCGCGGCGACACCTATGTCTTCGGCTACGGCGTCGAGGACGGCACGGGGCCCCGCAGCGGTGAGTACGTGCGCGGTTTCAGCTACGCGGGCGGCCAGTACGTGCTCCAGGTCCGCTTCGACGAGGCGGCCCTCCCGGTGCGCTGCCGGCGTTTCGCCCGCAGCGGGCCGGACGCCCCGCGCACCGGCCTGGCGGATCTGACGCCGAGCGGCCGGCACCGGGCGGTGCACCTGGTGGAGCAGGCGGTGCGGCGCGGGATCCTCGGGATCGCCTGGGACTGGGACTGACGCGCGACGGCCTTGCCGGTGCCCGGCGCGGGTCAGCCCGCGACGAGCTTGCCGTTCTCCGCGCGGACCGGCACCTCCGGCAGCGGCCGGTCGGCCGGGCCGCGAAGGACCTTGCCCGTCGACACGTCGAAACGGCTGCCGTGGCAGGGGCAGTTCCCCTCCCCCTCGTCGATCTTGTCGAGGACGCAGCCCGCGTGTGTGCACTGGGCGCTGAACGCCTTGTACCGGCCCTCCGCCGGACAGCTGACGATCAGCTTCCGCTCCCGGTAGAGCTTCGCGCCGCCCACCGGGACGTCGGCCGCGGCGCCCAGCTCGACGGGTGCGGTGGGGGTGGCGGGGGTGCTGCCGCCGCTGTTGGTCTCGGTGGAGCAGGCCGTGAGCGCCGCTCCGGCGCCGGCGGCTCCCGCGAGCGCGGCGGCGCCCTTGAGGACGGTACGGCGGGCGGCGGACTGCGGCGCGGGCATGCGGTTCTCCTGAGGTGCACGGACGGGGGCCATGGGGCGGACGGCCCACCCGACGATACCGCCGCCCCATGGAGTACCTTCCTCCGCGTGATCGTCGTCGGCGGAGAAGCCCTCATCGACCTGGTGCCCGCGGCCGGTCCGCCGGGCGCACTGCTGCCCCGCCCCGGCGGCGGCCCGTACAACACCGCGCGCGCCCTCGGGCGCCTCGGCGCGGGGGTCGCCTTCTGCTCCCGGGTCTCGACGGACGGTTTCGGCGAGAGCCTGCTGGCCGGCCTGCGGGCGGCCGGGGTGGACGTGTCGCTGGTCCAGCGCGGGCCGGAGCCGACCACCCTCGCCGTGCCGTCGCTGGCCCCGGACGGCTCGGCCTCGTACGGGTTCTACGTCGAGGGCACTGCCGACCGACTGTTCAGCCTGCCGCCCGCCCTCCCGGAGGGGGTGCGCGCCCTCGCGCTCGGCACCTGCTCGCTCGTCCTGGAGCCGGGCGCGAGCGCGTACGAGGCGTTGCTGCGCCGGGAGTCGCGGCGCGGGCTCCTGACCCTGCTGGACCCCAACATCCGGCCGGCGCTGATCGCGGACCCGGCGGGCTACCGCGCCCGCTTCACTGACCGGCTCCTGCCGCACACGGGCGTCCTGAAGGTGTCGGAGGAGGACGCGGCCTGGCTGGGCGGGCGGGTCGGCGACTGGCTGGCGGCCGGGCCCTCGGCGGTGGTGCTGACCCGCGGCGCGGCGGGCCTGACGGTCTGGACGCGGGAGGGCGCAGAGTATTCGGCCGCGGCCCGCCCGGTCGCGGTGGCGGACACGATCGGGGCGGGCGACACCGTCAACGCCGCCCTCCTGCACCGCCTCGCCGCGGCCCCGGGCGGCCCGGTGGACTGGCCGGACGTCCTGGCCTACGCCGCCCACGCGGCGGCCCTGACCTGCACCCGCCCGGGGGCGGAGCCCCCGTACGCGGCGGAGCTCAGCGGATAGCGGCCCAGACGCTGCGGGCCACGGCCGGGGCGAACTGCTCGACCGGCTGGACCACATGGGCTCCGGAGAAGTGCAGGAAGAAGGCCCGCTGGAAGCAGGCGCCGAGCAGCAGCGCGGCGGCCGTGCGGGGGGTCGTCCCTTTCGGATCGTGTCGGCCGAGCCCGCGTCGTCCGGTGCCGTGCCTCGCAAGGCGCAGGAGCTCCCGTGAACCGGATGGGCGTACGCGGGAGCCCCGACAACGCGGCGGGGCGCGGCGCCGGGCCCGCCGGGCCCGGCACGATCCGAAAGAGACGGCCTAGGCTTTGCGGGCCCGCGTCGCCGTCTTCTTGGCCGCCGCCTTCTTCGCCGGAGCCGCCTTCGTCGCGGCCACCGCCTTCTTCGCCGCGGCCGCCTTCTTGGCCGGGGCCTTCTTCGCCGTGGCCCGCACCGGGGACGCCCCGGCGTCGGAGACCCGGTCCGCGCCCAGGATGTCCCGCAGGAACTTGCCCGTGTGGCTCGCGCCCACCGAGGCCACCTGCTCGGGCGTACCCTCGGCCACCACCAGGCCGCCGCCGTAACCGCCTTCGGGGCCCATGTCGATGACCCAGTCCGCGGTCTTGATGACGTCCAGGTTGTGCTCGATGACGATCACCGAGTTGCCCTTGTCGACCAGCCCCGACAGCACCTTGATCAGCTTCGAGATGTCCTCGAAGTGCAGACCCGTCGTCGGCTCGTCCAGCACATACACCGTCCGGCCCGTCGAGCGCTTCTGCAGCTCGGAGGCCAGCTTGACGCGCTGCGCCTCGCCGCCCGACAGCGTCGGCGCGGACTGGCCGAGGCGGACGTAGCCCAGGCCGACCTCGTTCAGCGTCTTGAGGTGCCGCGCGATCGTCGGAACCGCCTCGAAGAAGCCCAGCGCCTCCTCGATCGGCATGTTCAGGACTTCCGCGATGGACTTGCCCTTGTAGTGGACCTCCAGCGTCTCCCGGTTGTACCGGTCGCCGTGGCAGACCTCGCACGGGACGTAGACGTCGGGCAGGAAGTTCATCTCGATCTTGATCGTGCCGTCGCCGGAGCAGTTCTCGCACCGGCCGCCCTTGACGTTGAAGGAGAAGCGGCCCGGCAGGTAGCCGCGCACCTTCGCCTCCATCGTCTCCGCGAAGAGCTTGCGCACGTGGTCGAAGACGCCGGTGTACGTGGCCGGGTTCGACCGGGGCGTCCGGCCGATGGGCGACTGGTCGACGTGGACCACCTTGTCGACGAGGTCGTCCCCCTCCACGCGGGTGTGGCGGCCCGGCACCGACCGGGCGCCGTTCAGCTCGCGCGCCAGGTGGGTGTAGAGGATGTCGTTGACCAGGGTCGACTTTCCGGAGCCCGAGACACCGGTCACGGCCGTGAGCACGCCCAGCGGGAAGGACACGTCGATGTCCCGCAGGTTGTTCTCCTTGGCTCCGTGGACGGTCAGCCTGCGCTCGCCGTTCACGGGCCGGCGGATGTCCGGGATCTCGATGGACCTCTTGCCCGACAGGTACTGCCCGGTCATCGACTCGGTGTTCTTCAGCAGCTCCTTGAGCGAACCGCTGTGGACCACCTTGCCGCCGTGCTCGCCCGCGCCCGGACCGATGTCCACGACCCAGTCGGCCACCTTGATGGTGTCCTCGTCGTGCTCGACGACGATGAGGGTGTTGCCCATGTCCCGCAGCCGCACCAGTGTCTCGATCAGCCGGTGGTTGTCACGCTGGTGCAGGCCGATGGAGGGCTCGTCCAGCACGTAGAGCACGCCGACGAGGCCGGAGCCGATCTGCGTGGCGAGCCGGATGCGCTGGGCCTCGCCGCCCGACAGGGTGCCGGCGGCGCGGTTGAGGGAGAGGTAGTCCAGGCCGACGTCCACGAGGAAGCGGAGCCGCTCGTTGACCTCCTTCAGGACCCGCTCGGCGATCTTCTTGTCGCGGGCGTCGAGGCGCAGCCGCCCCAGGAAGTCCGCGCACTCGCTGATCGACATGGCGGCGACCTCGGCGATGGATTTCTCCATCACCGTGACGGCGAGCACGATCGGCTTGAGGCGCGTGCCCTCACAGGTCGGGCAGGGCACCTCGCGCATGTAGCCCTCGAAGCGCTCGCGGCTGGCGTCGCTCTCGGACTCCGAGTGCCGCCGCTTCACGAACGGCACGGCGCCCTCGAAGGCGGTCGTGTAGGCCCTCTCGCGCCCGTAGCGGTTGCGGTAGCGGACCTCGATCTGCGTCCGGTGACCATAGAGCAGGGCCTTCTTCGCACGCACCGGCAGCCCGGCCCACGGGATGTCCGTGCGGAAGCCCAGCTCCCCGGCCAGCGCGCCGATCAGCCGCTGGAAGTAGTCCTTGGTGTGACCGAGCGACCACGGCGAGACCGCGCCCTCGTCGAGGGACTTGTCCTCATCGGGAACGATCAGCTCCGGGTCCACCTCCATGCGCGTGCCGATGCCGGTGCACTCGGGGCAGGCGCCGAAGGGCGAGTTGAAGGAGAAGGAGCGGGGCTCCAGTTCCTCGAAGGACAGGTCGTCGTACGGGCAGTAGAGGTGCTCGGAATACATCCGCTCACGCTCGGGGTCGTCCTCGGCGAGGTCGACGAAGTCCAGGATCACCATGCCGCCGGAGAGACCGAGGGCCGTCTCCACGGAGTCGGTGAGCCGGCGCTTGGCGCTGTCCTTGACGGTGAGGCGGTCGATGACCACCTCGATCGTGTGCTTCTCCTGCTTCTTCAGGGTCGGCGGCTCGGAGAGCTGGATGGTCTGCCCGTCCACCCGCGCCCGGCTGTAGCCCTTGGTCTGGAGGTCGGCGAAGAGGTCGACGAACTCGCCCTTGCGCTCGCGCACCAGCGGCGAGAGCACCTGGAAGCGGTTGCCCTCGGGGAGCGCGAGCACCTTGTCCACGATCGCCTGCGGCGACTGGCGCGAGATGGGCCGGCGGCACTCGGGGCAGTGCGGCTTGCCGATGCGGGCGAAGAGCAGGCGGAGGTAGTCGTAGACCTCGGTGATGGTGCCGACGGTCGAGCGCGGGTTGCGCGAGGTGGACTTCTGGTCGATCGAGACGGCCGGGGAGAGGCCCTCGATGAAGTCGACGTCGGGCTTGTCCATCTGCCCGAGGAACTGACGGGCGTACGACGAGAGCGACTCGACGTAGCGGCGCTGCCCCTCGGCGAAGATCGTGTCGAAGGCCAGGGAGGACTTGCCCGACCCGGAGAGTCCGGTGAAGACGATGAGAGAGTCGCGGGGCAGGTCGAGCGAGACGTTCTTCAGGTTGTGCTCGCGAGCGCCACGAACGATGAGACGGTCGGTCACGCCGGTCCGCACCTTTCTTGAGAGAGCGGGGGGCACGGCCCCCGTCCCAGGGTATGGGGGGCGCCTCTGCGGTGGAGATGGAGCTTGGACTTCGAGCGTATAGCACGCACATTCGATTTACGGCACTCCGCAAACCTCTTCACCCGATCGTGTGGCCGCCGTCCCCGAGCCACTAGGCTCGAAGTCATGACTGATCATGTGCACGACCTGCGATCTGTACGTGAAGCCACGGACCGACTGCTGACCGCGGTCGCGAAAATGGACAACGGCGCCCTCGCCGAGGAGTCACACCTCCCCGGCTGGACCCGCGGCCACATCCTGGCCCACCTCGCGCGCAACGCCGACGCCCTCGTCAACGTCTTCGAGGGCCGCCCGATGTACGAGAGCGGCGAGACGCGCGACGCGGACATCGCCCGCGACGCCGGCCGGTCCCTGGAAGAACACCTGACGGACCTCGGTGATTCCGCGGCCCGCTTCCTCGCCACCACCGAGCACGACCAGGACTGGTCGCGCACCGTCGAGCTGCGCAACGGCGTCACGGACCTCGCGGCGAACGTGCCCTTCCGCCGCTGGGTCGAGGTGGACCTGCACCACGTCGACCTGAACATCGGCTACGAGCTCTCCGACCTCCCGGAGGAGTTCACCGACCGCGAGATCACCTTCCTCGCCGACCGCTGGACCGGGCGTCCGGAGGTGCCCGCGACGGCCCTGGCCACCGCCGACGGGCGCACCTGGCGCACCGGCTCCGCCGGCGACCCGGTCGTGACCGTCTCCGGCTCCCCCGCCGCACTGCTCGCCTGGCTCGCCGGCCGCGGCGACAAGGGCGCCTCCCTGACCACCGCGGGCGGCCCCCTGCCCGAGCTCCCGCCGTTGTAGGAAGACACCTCTAGGATCAAGACATGACGTACACCGGAGAGGTCAAGGTCGGCGGTCCGGCCGACGTGCACGAGCTCGCGGACCTGATGATTTCCAAGGTCGCGGTGGGTTCGATGAACAACAACGCGTACCTGCTGCGCTGCCGGGCCACCGACGAGCAGCTGCTCATCGACGCGGCCGCCGAACCGCAGACGCTGCTGAACCTGATCGGCGACGACGGCATCGCCTCCGTCGTCACCACCCACCGGCACGGCGACCACTGGGGCGCGCTGGCGGAGGTCGTGGCGGCCACCGGGGCGAGGACCTACGCGGGCGCCCTCGACGCCGAAGGCATTCCGGTCGCGACCGACGTCCCGGTCGCGGATGGGGACACCGTGCGCGTCGGGCGGGTCGAGCTGACCGCACGGCACCTGGTCGGCCACACCCCCGGCTCGATCGCGCTGGTCTACGACGACCCGCACGGCCACGCGCACGTGTTCACCGGCGACTGCCTGTTCCCGGGCGGCGTCGGCAACACCCACGACGACCCGGAAGCGTTCAAGAGCCTCCTCGACGACGTCCAGCACAAGCTCTTCGAGCAGCTGTCGGACGAGACCTGGGTCTACCCGGGCCACGGCGACGACACCACGCTCGGCGCGGAGCGTCCGCACCTGGCGGAGTGGCGCGAGCGCGGCTGGTAGGGACCGCAACGCGTCAACTTCCCGACGCGGAGCACTCCTTCCGGTCGTTGACGGCCGAACTCCTGTCCCGGCGGACGGGGAGGCGGTATCTGGTGCGGCATGCAACAGGACCCCTCCCCGCCCCTCGCCCCCGCCGCCGCCCCCGCTCCGGCCCCGCGGGCCGCTGACGACGGCGGCCCCGCCCGGCGGCCCGGCATACTGCGGCTCGCCTCCGCCGCGCTCGCCGGGACCGCCATCGAGTTCTACGACTTCTTCGTCTACGGCACGGCCGCGGCGCTCGTGCTCGGGCCGCTCTTCTTCCCGTCCTTCTCCCCGCTCGCCGGGACCCTCGCCGCCTTCGGCACCTTCGGCGTCGGCTTCCTCGCCCGCCCGCTGGGATCCGCCCTCTTCGGCCACATCGGCGACCGCTACGGCCGGCGCCCGGTCCTGCTGGCCTCACTGCTGCTGACCGGCCTCGCCACGGTCGCCGTCGGCTGCGTACCGACGTACGGCACGATCGGCATTGCCGCGCCGGTGCTGCTGCTCCTGCTGCGCTTCCTCCAGGGCCTCGGGCTCGGCGGGGAGTGGGGTGGTGCGGTGCTGCTGACCGCCGAGCACGCGCCGGAACGCCGGCGCGGACTGTGGGCGAGTTTCCCGCAGATCGGCCCGGCGGTGGGATTCCTGTTGGCCAACGGCCTGATGCTGGGGCTCTCCGCCTCGCTGACCGACGCCCAGTTCACTTCCTGGGGGTGGCGCGTGCCGTTCTGGGCGGCCGGCCTGCTGGCCCTGGCGGGCCTGTGGCTGCGCCGCTCGGTGGAGGAGACCCCGCAGTTCCGCGCGCTCGCGGCGACCGGGCGGCGGGCCGACGCCCCGCTCGCCGAGGTGTTCCGGGGCCACTGGCGGCTGCTCCTGCTGACCGGCGGGGCCCTCGCCGTCGGCTACGCCGTCTTCTACGCGGTCACCACCTGGTCCCTCGCCTACGCCACCGAGCACCTCTCGGTGAGCCGCACGACGATGCTGGCCTGCATCATGGCGGCCGTCGCGTTCAAGGGCCTGATGACCCCCCTGATGGCGATGCTCGGCGACCGTTACGGTCGGCGGCCGCTGTGCCTGGCGGGGTGCGCGGCCAGCGCCGCGTGGATGTTCCCGCTGGTGGCGCTGATGCGGACGGCCGACCCGCTGCTGATGACGCTGGGCTTCGCGGTGGCGCTGCTGGGCATGGTGACGATGTTCGCCGTGGTGGGCGCGTACCTGCCGGAGCTGTACGCCCCGCGGATCCGGTGCACGGGTGCGGCCGTCGGCTACAACCTGGGCGGGGTGCTGGGCGGGGCGCTGACCCCGATCGTGGCGACGGCGCTGGCGGACGGCTCCGGTCCGCCGTGGGGCGTCGCGACGTACCTCACCGCGATCGCCCTGGTCAGCCTCGCGTGCTTCGCGCTGCTGCCCGAGACCAGCCCGCTGGTGGTGCAGAAGCGGACGGGCACGGGCTTCGACGGAATGGAGACGGAAACGGGGGCGGCCGCTTCGGCCGCCCCCGTGTAGCCCCGCGGAGAGCTCCGCGGGCCGGGTCAGGCGTCGATGCTCTCGGTGCGGGCGGCGGCCTCGGCCGCCGCCTGCTTCTTCGAGGCGATCAGGCTGGTGATGGTGGTGATGACCAGGACACCGCAGATGACGCCGAGGGAGACGGGGATCGAGATCTCCGGGACGTGCACCCCGGACTCGTGCAGGGCGTGCAGCACCAGCTTGACGCCGATGAAGCCCAGGATGATCGACAGGCCGTAGCTGAGGTGGACCAGCTTCTCCAGCAGGCCGCCGATGAGGAAGTACAGCTGGCGCAGACCCATGAGCGCGAAGGCGTTGGCCGTGAAGACGATGTAGGGGTCCTGGGTGAGGCCGAAGATGGCGGGGATCGAGTCCAGCGCGAACAGCACGTCGGTGGTGCCGATGGCCAGCATGACGATCATCAGCGGCGTCAGCACGCGCTTGCCGTTGTTGATGATGAAGAGCTTGGTGCCGTGGTACTGGTCGGCGACGCCGAACTTCTTCTCGACGGACTTGAGGAGGCGGTTCTCCTCGAACTCCTCGTCGTCCTCGTCCTTGCGGGCCTCCTGGATCAGCTTCCAGGCGGTGTAGATCAGGAACGCGCCGAAGATGTAGAAGACCCAGCTGAAGCTGGCGATGATCGCGGCGCCGGCGGCGATGAAGATCGCGCGCAGGACGAGCGCGATCAGCACGCCCACGAGCAGCACCCGCTGCTGGAGGTGGGAGGGCACCGCGAACTTCGCCATGATCAGGACGAAGACGAAGAGGTTGTCGACGCTCAGGGACTTCTCGGTGATGAAGCCCGCGAAGAACTCCTGCGACGCCTGCGGCGTCCCGAAGAACCACAGGCCGAGGCCGAAGAGTGCGGCGAGGACGATCCAGACGACCGTCCAGGTGCCGGCTTCCTTGATCGACACGTCGTGGGGCTTGCGGCCGATGAAGAAGTCGGCACCGATGAGGAGGGACAGACCGAGAATGGTCGCGACCCAAAGGGCCCAGGAAACTTCCATGGTGAACACGCCTCCGGCGGATGGCTCAGCACTTCGTCAGCGTCATCGCTGCCGGAGGTCTCTTCCACCCGGGCGGCCTGGAGGCCGTGGGCCGGCGCCCCGGGACCGACCGCGCTCGTGGTGTCGCAGTGGTCCGTATTGACGGGTACGCCGTAGCAGGAAAGCAGGAATACTCCCCTCCGCGCTGACGAGCTTACCCGCCGAAGGCGGAAAAGGTAAAGGGAATGCCAAAGGATGGTCACGGACGGGTAGTGCGCCGGGCCTCCGCCACCCGGTCGAGTGCCTGGTCGAGGACCCGGCTGCCCTGCGGCGGGAGGTTCGGTTCGAAGGTCCAGGCGTGCTGCACCCAGGGG
This sequence comes from Streptomyces sp. NPDC023541, assembly GCF_055559995.1. Lineage (NCBI taxonomy): Bacteria > Bacillati > Actinomycetota > Actinomycetes > Kitasatosporales > Streptomycetaceae > Streptomyces > Streptomyces sp. NPDC023541. The sequence continues at coordinate 115,160 of NZ_JBVHJO010000011.1, read as the reverse complement.
TCGGCGAGGTGGTTGTCCGGGACCGGCGACAGCCGCATCAGGGAGCGCCACAACGGGTCCAGCAGCGGCCCGTAGGCGGAGGCCTCGTCGCGGTCCGCGACCATCAGCAGGTGCACGCCGACGGCCGCGCCCTCGTCGGCGAGGTAGCGCAGCTGCGTGACGGCCCGGTCGTCGAAGCCGTGCGGGAAGTCGTGCACGATGAGCAGCTGCTCGGCCGTGTCCACGTCCGGCGGCAGGTCCTGGGGGGCCCCGGCCCGCAGCGCCATCTGTACGAGGTCCACCCGCCGGGTCAGCTCGGCCAGCGTCCGGGTGACTCCCGCGGCCCCGGCGGCGGGCGGCGCTGCCAGCACCCCGGCCCGTACCAGCGGCGCCAGGGAGGCGGCGGCGGCCCCGGCCGCGTCGATGACGTGGACGGAGAACCGGTCGGCGGGATGGACCGCGAGAAGCCGGACCGCGTGGGCGACGGCCATGTCCATGGCGGCACGGCGCAGCCGGTCGGTGTCCATGGCCATCGCGGCCTCGGACCCGGTACGGCCGTTGTCGATCCACAGGCCGCGCTCCAGAGGGAGCCGGACCAGCATGGGGATGCGCAGGTCGGGCCGCTCGGGCAGGTGCAGGTCGCCCAGGCGCAGGGCCAGCGGGCCCTCCTCGGGCGTGCGGTGGCCGTGCCAGACCGGGTTGTCCCAGCGGGCGTACGGGGCCGGCAGCGCGGGCTCGACGACCTCCGACTCGGCGATCAGCTGGGCGAGGTCCCGGTCGAGGACGGCCTGGGCCTGGGCGACCAGTTCTTCGCGGCGGGCCCGGGCGGTGTCGCGGGCGCCGTTGCCGGAGCCGCCGAGGCGGTGGCGTGGGTCCGAGAGGGCGTCGTCGAGCTCTCGGTCCATGCGGGAGTCGGCGAACTCCACGGCGCTGCGGTAGGCGGCGACCGTGCGGGCCAGGTCCTCGAACATGCCCCACACCTGGTTGTAGAGCCGTTCGTCCATGGACCAGCCGCCGGCGTCGCCGGCGACCGGCCGCGGGGGCTGCCCGGGCTCCGCCGCGGCGGCGGGCCGGGGGGCCGGCTCGGGCGGCTCGCTGCTGGTGCGCCGGCGGCGCGGGTGGGTGTAGCTGATCGTGGGAGGGGAGCCGTCGCCGGCGGGCGCGGGGCCGGGCGTGCCGGCGTACGGGACGGCGGAGACCGGGAGCGGGTCCGCCGGTTCCGGGGCGGCCGCAGGGGCCTCGGCCGGCGGGGTCTGCGGGGCGCGCAGGTCGCCGACGAGGGTGGGCAGGGCCGCGAGCGTCGCGTCCGTCTCCTTCACCGGGGCGGCGGTGCGCAGCGCGGCGGCGGCCAGCTCCCCGGCGGCCGGTGCGGGCAGTCCGCCGTCGGCGAGCAGCGCGCCGAGGCCGGCGGCGTAGCCCTGGCCGACGGCGCGGACCTTCCATGCGCCCTGGCGGCGGTAGAGCTCCAGGGCGATCACGGCGGTCTCGGCGTCCAGCCCGGTCAGGGTGTAGCCGGCGATCTCGGTGCCGCCGTCGGGGGCGGCCACGGCCACGTGGGAGGCCGGGACCGCGCCGAAGCGGACCGGGCCGCCGGGCGGCAGTACGAGCAGCACGCCGACGCGGTGGACGTCCGCCGCGACGGCTTCGAGGTCCACGGCGAAGGTGTGCCGGTCGGCGGGTTCCGCCGGCGCCCGGACGCCGGGGAGGGACCTGGCGCCCGGGTGGGCCAGGACCTCGCTGCCGGAGAACCGGCCCTGTTCGTCGGCGAGTGAGGCCAGGGCCAGCACGGGCGTGCCCGCCGATACCCTGATCTCCACCCGGCTCTGGGACACGGGGTGGTTCTGCCCCCGGACCAGTTCGGCCGTCATCGTGCAGCCCCTCCCCCGTGCCTTCTTCTCTTCTTCCGGTACTGCTACAGGTGCGGCAGGATCGCCGGCATCAGGTCCTGGAAGGTCCGGCCGTTGGCCGGGTTGCCCAGGGCCGTCATCTGCCAGCCGGTGCCCGCGCGGGACACCTTCGCCATGATCTGGGCGGTGTACGCGCCGCCGCCGTCGAGGGTGTAGCGGGCCAGCTCCTGGCCGTTGGTCTCGTCGACGATGCGGCAGAAGGCGTTCTGCACCTCCTGGAACGTCTGGCCGGTGAAGGAGTTCACCGTGAAGACGATCTGGTCGATGTGGACCGGCACGCGCTGGAGGTCGACGAGGATCGCCTCGTCGTCCCCGCCCTGGCCGACGCCGCCGACGAGGTTGTCGCCGGTGTGGCGCACCGAGCCGTCGTCGCTCTGCAGGTGGCGGAAGAAGACCACGTCGACCGGCTGCTTGTCGGCGAAGAGCACCGCCGACGCGTCGAGGTCGATCTCCCGCGTCCGCGAGCCGAACAGTCCGCGGCGCTTGGCCGCCTGCCAGCCCAGGCCCATCCGGACCGCGGTCAGCGTCCCTCCGTCCGACTTCTGCAGACTGATGGCCTGACCCTTGGTCATGTTGACCGTCACGCGCGTCCCCTCTCCATAGCCCGCCCCAGCTGACTGGTGCGCAGCGTGTTCCTGCGGCTGTGACCCAACCCTACTGACAGCCCCCGGCTCAGGCGAGGCCCGCTTCCTTCATCTGCCGGAGCTCCTTCTTCAGCTCGCCGACCTCGTCCCGGATCCGGGCCGCGACCTCGAACTGGAGCTCCGCCGCGGCGGCGCGCATGCGTTCGGTCATCTGCTCGATGAGCGAGGCGAGTTCGGCGGCCGGCCGGTCGGTGAGCACCTCGGTGCCCGTGGCCCCCTTGGCCGCTTTCGCACCCTTGCCGCCCCTGCCGCCCTTGGCGCCCGCCGGGGCGTGGCCCGCGAGACCGCCGAGCGCCGGCACGGGCGCCTTGGCGCCCTTGCCCTCCTTCGCCTGCCGGTATCCGGTGCCGAGGAGCTGCTCGGTGTCCAGTTCCTCGCGGGCGATGGTGGCGACGATGTCGTTGATCTTCTTGCGGAGCGGCTGCGGGTCGATGCCGTTGGCCGTGTTGTAGGCGACCTGCTTCTCGCGGCGCCGGTTCGTCTCGTCGATCGCCTGGGCCATCGCCGGGGTGATGATGTCCGCGTACATGTGGACCTGGCCGGAGACGTTGCGCGCCGCGCGGCCGATGGTCTGGATCAGGGAGGTGCCCGAGCGCAGGAAGCCCTGCTTGTCGGCGTCGAGGATCGCCACCAGGGAGACCTCGGGCAGGTCCAGGCCCTCGCGCAGCAGGTTGATGCCGACCAGGACGTCGAACTCGCCGGACCGCAGCTCGCGCAGCAGCTCGATGCGGCGCAGGGTGTCGACGTCGCTGTGCAGGTAGCGGACCTGGATGCCGAGCTCCAGGAAGTAGTCCGTGAGGTCCTCGGCCATCTTCTTGGTGAGGGTGGTGACCAGGACCCGCTCGTCCTTCTCGACGCGCTGGCGGATCTCGTGCACCAGGTCGTCGATCTGGCCCTCGGTGGGCTTGACCACGACCTCGGGGTCGATGAGGCCGGTGGGGCGGATGATCTGTTCGACGAAGCCGTCGCCGCGGGAGAGCTCGTACTTCCCGGGGGTGGCCGACAGGTAGACGGTCTGGCCGATGCGCTCCTGGAACTCCTCCCACTTCAGCGGCCGGTTGTCCAGCGCGGACGGCAGCCGGAAGCCGTGGTCGACCAGGGTCCGCTTGCGGGAGGCGTCGCCCTCGTACATGGCGCCGATCTGCGGCACGGTGACGTGCGACTCGTCGATGACCAGGAGGAAGTCCTCCGGGAAGTAGTCGATGAGGGTGTTGGGCGCCGATCCCCGCTCGCGGTCGTCCATGTGCAGGGAGTAGTTCTCGATGCCGGAGCAGGACCCGATCTGGCGCATCATCTCCAGGTCGTAGGTGGTGCGCATGCGCAGGCGCTGCGCCTCCAGCATCTTGCCCTGCTTCTCCAGCTCGGCGAGGCGCTCGGCCAGCTCGGCCTCGATGCCGGCGATCGCCTTCTCCATGCGCTCCGGGCCGGCGACGTAGTGGCTGGCGGGGAAGACGTAGAGCTCGCGGTCCTCGCTGATGACCTCGCCGGTCAGCGGGTGCAGGGTGGAGAGGGCCTCGATCTCGTCGCCGAACATCTCGATGCGGACGGCCAGTTCCTCGTAGACCGGGAAGATCTCGATGGTGTCGCCGCGGACCCGGAAGGTGCCGCGGGTGAAGGCGACGTCGTTGCGCGTGTACTGGATGTCGACGAAGCGGCGCAGCAGCTGGTCCCGGTCGATCTCCTCGCCCACCTTGAGCGCGACCATCCGGTCGACGTACTCCTGCGGGGTGCCGAGGCCGTAGATGCAGGACACGGAGGCGACGACGATCACGTCCCGCCTGGTCAGCAGCGAATTGGTGGCGGAGTGGCGCAGCCGCTCCACCTCCTCGTTGATCGAGGAGTCCTTCTCGATGTACGTGTCCGACTGCGGTACGTAGGCCTCGGGCTGGTAGTAGTCGTAGTACGAGACGAAGTACTCGACGGCGTTGTTCGGCAGGAGCTCGCGGAACTCGTTCGCCAGCTGGGCGGCCAGCGTCTTGTTCGGCGCCATGACCAGCGTTGGGCGCTGGAGCTTCTCGATCATCCAGGCGGTGGTCGCCGACTTGCCGGTGCCGGTCGCACCCAGCAGGACGACATCCTTCTCACCTGCACGGATGCGCTTCTCCAGCTCGGCGATGGCCGCCGGCTGGTCGCCGCTGGGCTGGTAGGGGCTGACGACCTCGAAAGGCGCCACCGTGCGTTCGATCTTCGATACGGGCCGCATGAGTCCACCGTACGACCCTCCACCGACACTCACGTCTCCCCGCCGGGCCCCGGCACGCTCCGGGCTGCCCCGCCGGGCCCGGCCGGCGTCATCCGTTCTGGTCCGTTTGTCGTAGTTCGGTGGCGGCTCTGTGATCTTCAACCCCATGATCGCGGTGAAGTGCATCGCCGCAACGTCTGCCGCTCCGCACCCGTCTGACGCAGGAACAGGGCTCACGACCCGAGGAGAACGCACATGCACGTACGACCCGCCGCCGCGGCCGCCGCCGCATTCCTGGGCTTCACCCTCACCCTGCTGGGCGGGACGGCGTCGTACGCCGCCACCGGCCCCGGATCCGCCGCCGGACCGCTGGGCCTGGGGGGTCCCGTCGTGTACGCCCACCGGGGGGCCTCGGCGTACGCCCCGGAGAACACCCTCGCAGCGGTCGACCTGGCGATGCGCCTGGGCTTCGCCTGGGTCGAGAACGACGTGCAGCGCACCAAGGACGGCGAGCTGGTCGTGATCCACGACGACACCCTGGCCCGGACCACGGACGTCGAACAGCTCTTCCCCGACCGGGGGCCCTGGAAGGTCAAGGACTTCACGGCGGCCGAGATCGCCCGGCTGGACGCGGGCAGCTGGTTCGGCGAGGAGTACGCGGGCGCCGCTGTGCCGACCCTGCGGCAGTACCTCGACCGTGTGCAGCGCAACCGACAGCGGCTGCTGCTGGAGATCAAGAGGCCGGAGCTGTACCCGGGGATCGAGGAGCAGACCCTGAAGGTGCTGGGCGAGGCGGGCTGGCTCGACCCGCGCCACGTCGCGCGGCGCCTCGTGGTGCAGAGCTTCAGCGCCGACTGCGTGCGCGTCGTGCACGGGCTGCGCCCCGACCTGGTGACGGCCTTCCTGGGCACCCCTCCCGTGGCGGACCTGCCGCGGTACGCGGAGTTCACCGACCGGATCAACCCGTGGCACACCACCATCTCGGCCGACTGGGTCGCGGCGGTGCACGGCCTGCTGGGAGCCCACGGCAGGGCGATGGAGGTGGACACCTGGATCGTGGACGACGCCGCGACCGCCCGGAAGGTGCAGGAGATGGGCGTGGACGGGATCATCACGAACGCCCCGGACGTGGTCCGGGAGGCGGTCGGGGGCTTCTGAGCGGTCTGTCGGAGGCGGGTCGTACCGTGGACGCGTGGACAGCACCGAGCGGCCCCGCGGGCCGCACCTCGAATGGACCGTCGTCGCCAGCGACATCGGCCCCCTGCTCCTGGCCGCGACCCCGGAGGGGCTGGTCCGGGTCGAGTTCCATGCCGGGCCGGACCGGGTCGACCGGATGATGGGCCCGCTGGTCTCCCGGCTGGGCGCCGACGCCCGCAGGCCCGCGCCGGGCGAGGAGGTGCTGCTGGCCGAGCCGGTGCGCCAGGTGGCCGCCTACTTCGCCGGTTCGCTGCGGCGCTTCGACCTGCCGCTGGACTGGCGCCTCAGCTCCGGCTTCAACCGGCAGGTGCTCCAGGAGCTGGACCGTTCCGTGCCCTACGGGTCGGTCGTCGGCTACGGGGAGCTGGCCGCCCGCGCCGGACAGCCCGGCGCCGCCCAGGCCGTGGGCAACGCCATGGGCTCGAACCCGCTGCCGGTGGTGGTGCCCTGCCACCGGGTCGTGGAGAACGACGGCGGCATCGGGGGGTTCGGCGGCGGCGTGGAGACCAAGCGGCAGCTGCTCGCGCTGGAGGGAGTGCTCCCGCAGCCGCTGTTCTGAGCGCCGCGTGCCCCGGGTGCGCCCCGCCCCGCGCCGTGCGGGGCGCACCCGCCGGGTCGGGCGGCTGTGACGGCTGTGACCTGCGGGTCCGACCGCGCCGACGGCGCGGTTCCGCCCGACGGTAAGGGGTGGCACACTGCGGCGGTGACTACTGCAGCCGCTGCACCCGGCCCCATCGCCTCCCCCGCGCCCCGCGCCGCGCACCCGCGAGTGCGGGGTACGGCGTGACCGCCTCGCCCGGCACGGACCGGCCCGCCCCGCCGCTCGGCCTCCCGGAGCTCGCGCGGCTGCGCAAGCGCACCTCCCGGGTGCTCATGGCCGGCCAGATACTCGGCGGCCTCGGCGTGCCCATCAGCATCGCCCTGGCCCCCGTACTCGCCACCGAGGTCAGCGGCACCGAGGCGCTGTCCGGCTTCGCCTCCACCGCCTCGGTGATCGGCACCGCCCTCGTCTCGCTGCCGCTCGCCGCCCTGATGACCGCGCGCGGCCGGCGCCCCGGGCTGGTCCTGGCCTACGGGATCGGCGCCGTCGGGGCGGGCCTCGTCGTCCTCGCCGCCACCATCAGGAGCTTCCCGCTGCTGCTGCTCGGCATGGCCGCCTTCGGCGCCGCCTCCTCCGCCAACCTCCAGGCCCGGTTCGCCGCCGCGGACCTCGCCGCCCCGGACCACCGGGCCCGGGCCATCTCGGTCGTCGTGTGGGCGTCCACCCTCGGCGCGGTGCTCGGCCCCAACCTGTCCGCTCCGGCGAGCCGCAGCTTCGCCGGGACCTCCATACCCGAGACGGCGGGCCCCTTCGTGTGGGCCGCCGTCGTGTTCGTGCTGACCGGCGCGCTGATCGCCGTACTCCTGCGCCCGGACCCCCTGCTGACGGCGCGGGCGCTCGCGGCACCCGAGGAGCGGAGCCGTGAGGGCCGCTCGATCCGCGCCGGGATCGCCGCCGTGCGGGCCTCGCCGCGGGCCCGGCTCGCCCTCCTCACCGTCGCCGTGTCCCACACCACCATGGTCTCGATCATGGTCATGACGCCGATGGACCTCGGCCACCACGGTGCCGGGCTGGAGCTCGTCGGTCTTGTGATCAGCGGTCACATCGCGGGGATGTTCGCCTTCTCCCCGCTCATGGGCTGGCTCGCGGACCGTCTCGGACGGCTCTCCGTGATCGGCCTCGCCGCAGGACTGCTGTCGGCCGCCGCGCTGCTCGCCGGGACGGCCGGGCCGAGCCACGGCCAGAGCGCGCTCGGGCTCTTCCTGCTCGGCCTCGGCTGGTCGGCGGGGATGGTGTCCGGCTCGGCCCTGCTGACCGACTCGGTTCCGCAGCCCGCGCGGGCCGCCGTACAGGGTCTGAGCGACCTCACGATGAACACGGCCGCGGGCGTGGGCGGGGCCGCCGCCGGCGTGATCATGTCCCAGGCGGGCTACGGCTGGCTGAACGCCGTCGGTGCCTCGCTGCTGCTGCCGATGGCGGCGCTCGCCCTGTTCACCGCCCGCCGCCACCCCGTGGACGCCAAGACGCCCCCGCCGGGGGTCAGTAGCTGATGTGGTAGGCCTTGCGCAGGGTCTCGTGGACGGTCCATACGGTCTTGTCGCCCTCGCGCAGGACGCATGCCGAGCCCGGACCCACCTCCAGCGTCCCGCCGCCCTCGACCTCGACGGTGGCGCGGCCGCTGACCACCACGAACAGCTCGTTCGCCTCGACGTCGGTGACGACGCCCGGGGTGATCTGCCAGATCCCGCGCACCTGCTTGCCGTCGGCCGACTCCCACAGGACCTTGCCCGTGACGACCGGATCCCCGGAGACGATCTGCGCGGGGTCGAGGTCGTCGGGCTCCAGCTCCACGTCCGCCACGTCGACGGCGAACGAGGCGGGGGCGGCTGCGGGGGCGGCGGAGTGATCACTGGTGCTCATGGCCCGCCAGCCTAGATCGGCCCGCCCGCGCGGCGCGGTGACCACAGCGTCCAGGAACGGACCGGCCTACGAGTCACCCTGTCCAGTCGGGCCGGGGCGCGGGACCCGCAGGGTTTCGGCCAGTTCGACGCGCACGTCCCGTGCGGTCAGCAGGTGGGGCAGCGCGCCGCGGCGACGGGCAGGGCGAGTCCGCGGCCGGCGGCCTCCCTCGCGGTGCGGGCGGCGCAGGGGGGGCTCAGGTCGATCCCGTGACGTCGTCGCCGAGGGCGTGGGCGCCGGTGGCGCCGGCGTTGTCGAGGACTTGTGCGGTCCGGGCCCGATGCTGCGGTGAGCAGGGTGTAGAGGGCCCGGCCTGCCGGGTGACGGACGCGTCCCGGTCCGCGTGGACGAGGTCGTAGCGGTCGGCGAGCCGTCGTAGTAGCCGCGCGTGTCCAGGGGGAACGCTACTCGGACAGCTCGGGACGGGTGTGACAGGAGTGCGTTTGGGGCCGCCGATCCCGTGCCATGGATGGGGACATGTCACAGCACAGAGCAACTGAATCCCCGTCCGGTGGGCCGGTCCTGTCGGCCGAGGTGCGCGAGGCGCTCGACCGGGGCAGGCCCGTGGTGGCCCTGGAGTCGACGATCGTCGCGCACGGCCTGCCCCGCCCCCGCAACCTGGAGGTGGGCCTGGAACTGGAGGAGCTGGTCCGCGCGGAGGGGGCGGTTCCGGCGACGGTCGCGGTCCTGGACGGCGTCGCGCACGCGGGCCTGGACAAGGAGCAGCTGGAGCGGATCGCGGCCGGCGACGGCGTGCGCAAGCTCGGGCACCGGGATCTGGCACCCGCGCTGGCGACGGGCGCGACCGGCGCGACGACGGTTTCCGCGACGGCGTTCCTCGCGGCCAGGGCGGGCCTGCGCGTCTTCGCGACGGGCGGCCTGGGCGGCGTACACCGTGAATGGGTCCAGACGCAGGACGAGTCGGCGGACCTCTCCCTGCTGGCCCGCACCCGGATCACGGTGGTCTGCGCGGGGGTGAAGTCGATCCTTGACGTGCCGGCCACGCTGCAGCGGCTGGAGACGCTGGGCGTCGGGGTGCTCGGCTACGGGACGGACCGCTTCCCCGGGTTCTACCTGGCCGACTCCGGTGAGGCGGTGGACTGGACCGTGCACCGGCCGGAGGAGGTCGCGGCGGTGATGGCCGCTCAGGACGCACTCGGCGGACCTGAGGCGGCGCTGCTCGTGGCCAATCCGGTGGCTGCCGCGGAGCAGCTGGATCCGCAGCTGCACGACCGGGTCCTGGCCGAGGCGCTCGCCGAGTGCCGCGAGCAGGGCATCACGGGGCAGGCGGTGACGCCGTTCCTTCTGGGGTTCCTGGTACGGGCGACGGGCGGGGCCTCGCTGGAGGCGAACCTGGCGGCGGTACGCGGCAACGTGCGGCTCGGTGCCCGGATCGCCGGGGCCTGGGCGGCGCGGGCATGACGGCGGCGGGGGCGCTGCTCGTCGTCGGGGACGTGGTGACGGACGTGGTGGCCGTCCACACGGAGCCGTTGGCTCCGGCCACCGACACCGCGGCCCGCATCCGCACCCTGCCGGGCGGCGCGGGGGCCAACGCGGCGTGCTGGGCCGCCCGTACGGGGAGCGCGGAGGTGCGCCTCCTCGCGCGGGTGGGCACGGAATCGGCGCGGTGGCACGAACGGGCGCTCGTGGACGCGGGGGTGCGGCCCCGGCTGGTGATCGATCCGCAGGAGCCGACCGGGACGGTGGTGGCCCTCGTCGGAAAGGACGCGGAGCGGACCTTCCTGACCGACAGCGGGGCCTCGCTGCGGCTGTGCCCGGCCGACTGGGCTCCGTCCCTGCTGGACGGTGCGGCGCACCTGCACCTGTCGGGTTATCTGTTCTTCGCCGACAGCAGCCGGGAGCTGGCGCTGGTCGCGCTGCGGGCGGCGCGGACGCGGGGGGTGCCGGTGAGCGTGGATCCCGCGTCGGCCGGATTCCTGGCGGCACTGGGCCCGCAGCGCTTCCTGGACGCCGTGGCGGGCGCGGGCCTGCTGCTGCCGAACGAGGACGAGGCCCGGCTGCTGGCGGGGCTGCCGGAAGGGTCGGGGGCGGCCCGGGCGGCGATGGCGCTGAGCCGGCGGGTGCCGCTCGTGGTGGTGACCCGGGGCCCGGCGGGGGCACTGGTGGCCGAGCGGGGCCGGCTCACGGCGGAGGTGGCGGCCGCGCAGCCGGCCGAACCGGTGGTGGACTCCACGGGCGCCGGCGATGCCTTCACCGGTGCCTTCCTCGCCTCCCGCCTGGAGGGCGCGGACCCGACGGAATCCACCCGAGCGGGCTCCCGGGCGGCAGCCCGGGCCATAACGCGAACAGGCGGCCGCCCCTAGCGGGAGTGTCGTCAAAGTGGCGTCGTCCGCCCGAAGGGCGGGCCCCGCCGGTCAGGCGGGGCCTTGACGACACGACCTGGCCCCGCCCCCACCGACGTCCGAGGCGCAGGTCCGGGTCCGGGCCAACGCCCGTCGCTGGAGCCGCGGGTCCGGGCAACGCCCCACCCGGCCCCGCCGGCGTCCGCAGCACAGAGCCGGGCAGGGCCCGGGAACCGGAGAAGGGGCGGGGCGGGGAGAGGGCTCCGGGCAGCGGCACCCATGCCATGCCGGGCCCCGCCCGGGGGTCAGCTCCCCCGGATCCCCGTCCAGGCGGGATGCCTGGGATCATCCGCCCGCACCACCACATCGGCGGCGGAAGCCGGGTCCACCTCGGCCTCGTACCGGGCGAACGCCGCCCCCGTCCACCGCTCTGACTCCTCGGTCCGCCGTGCGAGCGCCCCCGCCGACAGCCGGACGTGGACGCTCAGGTCGAAGGGGAACCACCGCCCCAGCAGCAGCGGTCCGTGCACCAGCAGCACACCTCCGGCCGGGAGTTGGGCGTAGGGGCTGCGGGTCGCCCGGTCGGTCACCGGATCCCAGAGGTCCGGCAGCACCCGCCCCGTGCCGCCGGGGTCGGTCGGGCCGAACACCTCCCGCCAGAGCGCGGCCGTGTCGTACCAGCCGTCCAGGTACGCGTCCACGTCCTGCCGGCCGAACTCGAAGCGGAGGGAGGCCGGCCGCAGGAAGCCGGCGGTCGGGACCACCAGGACCGAGCGTCCGCGCAGCCGCAGCTCCTCCGCGAGCCGCCCGGCGAGGGTGCCGGTGTCCGCCGCGGGCGCGCCGTCGATGCCCACGCGCTGCCGGCCGCCGGGCCCGGGGGCGTTGCCGGGGTCGTCGAGGTGACCGGCGAGACGCTCGGCCATCCGCTGCCATGTGATCGCTTCCCACTGCACCGGCCCATTGTCAGTGGTCGGCCGTAGCTTTTTTCACGAGGGATCACCGCGGAAAGGGCGCGGGTGGCCCGGCTTTCGGGGAGGGGTCTGTCATGGCTCGGGAGACGACGTATCTGGAGCTGTCCCAGGACGGCGGCGGGGCGCACAAGTTCTACGAGGTGATCGTGGACGGCACCGCCGTCTCCGTGCGCTACGGACGCATCGGCGCGCCGGGCCAGTTGCAGAGCTCCTCGTTCCCGACCGTCGAGAAGGCCCGCGCGGCCGCCGCGAAGAAGATCGGGGAGAAGGTCCGCAAGGGGTACGCCCCGGCGGTGCAGGGGCAGCGCGCCTCCCGTGCGGTGACGCGCCGCCAGGTGACGTCGGCGCCGTCGACGGCGCGTGCCGTCGCGCCGGTGCTGTGGCGTTTCCGTACCGGTTCCTCGGCCTTCGGGATCCATGTCGACGAGGACCGCTGCTGGGTCGGCAACCAGGCCGGTGACGTCTACACGCTGAGCCACGGCGGTGAGGTGCTGGCGCACTATTCGCTGCCGGACGGGGTGAAGTGCCTGGTGGCGGACGAGTTCTGGATATATGCCGGCTGCGACGACGGCACGGTGTACGACCTGTCCTCGAAGGTCCCGTTCGGCGCCTACACCATCGCCCCGGACGTGGACATCTACTGGCTGGACATCCACGAGGGCGTGCTCGACGTCTCGGACGCGAACGGCGGCCTGACGGTCATCGACCACGAGGACGAGCACCAGTGGTCGCGGAAGTCCGCCGGGACGGGTGCGTGGATGGTCCGGGCCGACGAGCGGGCGGTCTACCACGGGCACAGCGGCGGAGTGACGGCCTACGCGGCCGACGGCACCGGGCAGTTGTGGCACAGCGCGACCCCCGGCGGTGTCCTGTTCGGCTGGCAGGAGGAGCACTCGGTGTACGCGGGTACGGTCCGCAACACCGTGCAACGGCTGTCGAAGGCCTCGGGGGCGACGGAGGCCGCCTACCTGTGTGACGCGGCGGTGTATTCGTGCGCGACCTCCCCCGACGGCCGCCACGTCTTCGCCGGCGATTCCTCCTCGTCGGTCTACTGCTTCGACGCGGACGGGCACCGGCTGTGGAAGCTGGGGACGGGCGGCGGTTCGGCGCTGTCGATGCAGTACCTGGACGGGCGGCTGTACCTCGTCACCACGGACGGCTCCCTGGTGTGCGTGGACGCGAGCGAGCAGGCGATCGCGGCGGCCCAGCAGGGTTCGGTGCCCGCGCCGATGGACGTGAAGTCGGCGGCCGCGCTGCCCGTGTTCACGCCGGCCGCGTCGGCTTCGGCGGTGGCGACGGTCTCGATGGCCGCGGTGGCCTCGGATCCGGCGGGCGGTGTGGTGGTGGAGTGCGTCCAGCAGGGTGGCCGGATGCGGGTGCAGGTGGTGTCGAGCGGCTTCGAGCCGTCCTGGAACGTGCAGTTCCCGCGGGGGATCCGGGAGGCCGGCGCCCGGTACGTGGTGGACGGCCTGCACGCGGCCTCCGGGGGCTTCTACCGGGTCCGCGGGGAGATACGCCGACTGGTGTGAGTACTGCCGACGGGCTCTGGCTGCGGCTCCGTGGTGTGCTGCCGGCACACCTGCGGGCCGGCACCGGCGGGGGCGGGCGTGGGTATGGAGAAGGGGGTCCCTTCGGGCAGCCGGGGGGTCACGTGGAGCACGACCGGCTCGGTGCCGAGGTTGTGGCCCAGGTGTATGTGCCCGATGCCGGCGGGCTCCACGAAGGTGGTCCCCGGCCGGTGCACCTCGACGGTGAGGTCGTGCAGGACCCGGGTCAGGGTGCCCGAGAGGACGACGGCTTCGAGCCGCACCCGGTGGAAGTGCCAGCCGGTGCAGCCGCCCGGCGGGATGACTATCTCCCGGCCCGCGGGGATCGTGGTGACGCGTGCTCTGCCGGTGCCGATCCCGAAGCCGAAGCCGGTCACCTGCGGCCGTGCCGTCGCCGTCCGCCGTACGCCCATGTTCTCCTCCTCCGTGGACCGGCCCCGCGGTCCATGGGGTCCACGGCCCACCGTAGGAGCGATCAGGCCGATCCAGGAAGAGTCGGTGAAACCCCAACCTGCCTTCCCCATCAGGTGATATGAGGGGTGGAGGGCGGTATCACACCTGTATGAGCCTGGTCGTCTTCGAGTCCGTGAAGCGGATCCACTGCGCGGAGTGCCGGCGCGGCCCGCTCCCGCACCTGGTGCGCGAGGCCGGTGTGCCCCGCTGCCTGGACTGTGCGGACCTGGGGCACCTCGTCTACCTTCCGCGCGGGGACGCCGCGCTGACGCGCCGTGCCCGTGAGGCCAGTTCGCTGTCCGCCGTCCTGGTCCGCTTCCACAAGCGGCGCCGCCGGTACGAGCGCCTGGGGCTGTTCGTGGAGGATGCCGCCCTGGCCGGCGCGGAACGCGCCTGTCTCGCGGACTCCGAGGCGCGGGCGCGTCGCCGGGAGCGCGACCGGCTGCGTCGTGCGGCGGAGGACGTCCGCTTCACGGCGGCCTTCGCCGCCGAGATAGTGCGGCTGTTCCCCGGCTGCCCGGCCGACCGGGCCGTGGCGATCGCCACCCATGCCTCGGTGCGCGGCAGCGGCCGGGTGGGGCGCACCGCGGCCGGTCGGGCCCTGGACGAGACGGCGGTCTCGGTGGCGGTGCGGGCGGCGGTCCGGCACACCGACACCGAGTACGACGCCCTGCTGATGGCGGGCGTTCCCCGTTTCGCGGCCCGCGCCCGGCTGGCCCCGCGGATCGACGCCATCCTGGATGGATGGCGCACCATGAACCGGGATCAGGCTAGTTGACCCGGAAGCGGCGGTAGAGCATGAGGCCGCCGAGCAGCAGGGCGCCGCCGCTGGGCAGCAGGTAGCCGACGCCGTCCGCCCCGGTGTGGGCGAGGGCCTCGCTGTGCCGCGGGGGCTCGGGCGGGGTGACCCTGGTGACGGGTGAGGTCGGCGGGGTCGGGACGGCCGGGACGACCGGGGTGACCGGGGTGACCGGCTTCTCGACGACGGGCGGCTGAACGGGCTTGCCGGGGCCGGGCTGCTCGACGTTGACGGACGTGTTGCCGTGCGAGGGGTTTCCGATGCCGACCACGTTGACGGAGTTGCCGCTGATGTTGACCGGCAGGTCGACGGGGAGCTGGAGACCGTTGCCGGAGAGCACTCCGGGGGAATCCTTCGTCTGACCGCTCGCGACCGCTCCGCCGCCGTTGCCCGCCGCCGGCGCCGACCGGTGTGAGGTGCTCTGGCCGGAGTGCGCGCCACCGCCCTGCGACACGTTCGTACAGCGGTTGCCGGCGGCCGGGTTGAGCAGGCCGACGACGCTCACGGTGTTGCCGCACGCGTTGACCGGCACGTTCACCGGCAGCTGCACGAGGTTCCCGGACAGCAGACCCGGCGAGCGCTCGGCCCTGCCGCCCGCGTCCGCATCGGCGTGGGCGAGCCCGCTCACGCCCGCGACCGCCAGACCGCCGCCCGCGACGACCGCCGCGATCAAGCCATTTCGACGACTGTGACGCATCACTTTCCTGCCTTCCGGTGGATTTCGAGGCCTTGCCCCGCACCGGAAACAACGCCTCCAAACCCGTACGGGTTATAGAGGCGGTACGCATTTCACTCAATCGTGTGCTGGGTACTGGCTACTTCATGACTGAACGCCCGCTGCTCCTCCTCGACGTGGACGGTCCGCTGAACCCCTTCCGTGCGCCCTTCGCCGGGTTGCGCGGTTACAAGAGCCACCGCATGTGGCCGGAAGTCTGGCTCTCCTACCGCGACCCGGAATCCCGCAGGGCCCGGCGCGGCGCGCGGATCCGCCTCCATCCGTCCCACGGCTCCCGGCTGCTGGCCCTGCCCTTCGAGCTCGCCTGGGCAACCGCCTGGACGCACCAGGCCAACACCCTGATCTCGCCTCACATCGGGCTGCCGGGCGACCTGTCCGTCGTCGAATGGCCCGACCTGTTCGCCGAGGACCCCGACGGTCTCTCCTGGAAGACCCGCCATCTGCGGGACTGGGCGGCCGGCCGCCCGTTCGCCTGGGTCGACGACATGATCACCCCCCGTGACCGGGCCTGGATCGCCGCCCACCATCCGGCACCGGCCCTCCTGCTGCGCATCCACCCGCGCCACGGCCTGAGGGACCGCGACTTCACCGCGTTGACGCGCTGGGCGGAGGGTCTCAGCCCCGCAGGGCGGTGACCGGGTCCGGTGAGGGGCGGCCCGTGGGCCACCAGTCGTCGTCGCCCGGGCGGGACTCGTAGGCGTACCAGAGGGCGTCGCGGCCGAGCCGCAGCTGGCGGGTGTGGGCGGTCAGGCGGTTGCGGTCGGGGCGGAAGGCACCCTGGGACGCGGCGAGGAGCGCCGGGCGGGCCCGGTCGAAGGGGCCGGCCGGCGGATCCCAGGCCTCTTCGAGCGCGGCGAGGGCCGGGCGGCCGCCCTGGCGCCAGGCCGCCGCTGCCCGCGCGAGGTCGGTGGTGGTGCGCCCGGTGGCGCGGGCCAGCTCCCGGTAGAGGGTGCGGGCGGCGCCCGTCAGGCCGGCCGTGGGGTGCGCGGAGGCCAGCCGTACGGCGTCGTGCCAGAGGGAGAGCCCGGCGATCGGGTCCTCGCCTGTGGTGAGCAGGGTGAGGGCGCGGGCGGCCGCGTCGGAGGCGAGCTGGTCGAGGGCGAGCGGGTCCGGTGCCGCCGGGTCGGCCGGGTAGGCGGGCGGAAGGCCGGCCGCCGCGGGTGGGGCGAGCGGCGCGGGCAGCGGCGGCAGGACCGTGCGGGCGAGCGCTGCCCGGGCGGCGACTGCGGGGAAGTCCGGTGCCGTACCTGGCTGTTCACGTGCGGCGTGGGCGGCGTTGCGGCGGGTGAGGTCTTCGAGGAGTTCCCGCTCGCCGCGGCCGCGCAGGAGCAGCAGGACGAAGGGGTCCTCGTCGAGGAGGCGGGCCGCGCGGTAGCAGAGGGCGGCGGCGTGCTTGCACGGCGGACGCCCGACGTCCGGGCAGGAGCAGTGCGGGACGAGCTCGCCCGCGCCGGGCAGGACGGTCCCCGCCAGCGACCGCGGGACCTCCCGCTCCAGGAGCGCGCCGAGCGCCGCCGGGTCGGCGGCGACGTCTTCCAGCAGCTCGCCCCACTCCGCGTCCGCGAAAGCCGGCAGGGTCAGCTCGGTGCGGTACGGGCGCGGCCTGCTGCCCCGGACGTACGCGACGATGCGGCCGGGGGTGACGGTCACGGCGTCGACGTGCCCGGCGGTGGCGTAGGTGCGGCCCCGGGCCAGGCGGGCCGGATCGCCGGAGACCTCTTCCAGGGCCGACACCCAGGCCCGGCCCCACCAGCTCACCGCCGCCGCCCCGGCGGGCACGGTCTCGAAGGTGCGGCGGCGGTCGTCCCGCGCGGTGATCATGTGGGCCTCCGCAGCGAGACGAGGTCGGCGAGCTCGCGGTCGGTCAGCTCGGTCAGCGCCGCCTCGCCGGAGCCGAGGACCGCGTCGGCCAACGCCCGCTTCGCCTCCAGCATTTCGGCGATGCGGTCCTCGACGGTGCCTTCGGCGATGATCCGGTGGACCTGTACGGGCTGGGTCTGGCCGATCCGGTAGGCGCGGTCGGTGGCCTGTTCCTCGACGGCCGGGTTCCACCAGCGGTCGAAGTGGACGACGTGTCCGGCGCGGGTGAGGTTCAGGCCGGTGCCGGCCGCTTTGAGGGACAGCAGGAAGACGGGGACCTCGCCGGCCTGGAAGCGGTCCACGAGCTCTTCGCGGCGCGCCACCGGGGTCCCGCCGTGCAGGAGTTGTGTGGCGATCCCCCTCGCCGCCAGGTGCCGCTCGATGAGCCGGGCCATCGTCACGTACTGCGTGAACACGAGCACCGAACCGCCCTCGGCGACGATGGTGTCCAGCAGCTCGTCGAGCAGGGCGAGCTTGCCCGAGCGGTGCGGGAGGCGGGGCTGCTCCTCCTTCAGGTACTGCGCGGGGTGGTTGCAGATCTGCTTGAGCGAGGCCAGCAGCTTCATGATCATGCCGCGTCTCTCGATGCCCTCGCTCTCCCCGATGACGGCCATCGCCTCGTCCACCGCGGCCTGGTAGAGGGAGGCCTGCTCCCGGGTGAGGGACACCGGGTGGTCGGTCTCGGTCTTCGGCGGCAGCTCGGGCGCGATGCCAGGGTCGGACTTCTTGCGCCGCAGCAGGAACGGCCGGACGAGCGCGGCCAGCCGGGCGACCGCCGCCTCGTTGCCGCCGTCCTCCTCCTGCTGGTGCTCCACGGGGCGGGCGTGGCGGGCCCGGAAGGTGGTCAGCGGCCCCAGCAGCCCCGGCGTGGTCCAGTCGAGCAGCGCCCACAGCTCGGAGAGGTTGTTCTCCACCGGGGTGCCGGTCAGCGCCACCCTGGCCGGGGCCGGGATCGTGCGCAGGGCCTTCGCGGTCGCCGAGTGGGGGTTCTTGACGTGCTGCGCCTCGTCGGCGACGACCATGCCCCAGTGCTGTTCGGCGAGGAGGGCGGCGCTGGCCCGCATCGTCCCGTAGGTCGTGAGCACGAACCCGCCCGCGCAGGACGTCAGGTCCTCGGTGCTGCGGCCGCCGCCGTGGAAGCGGCGCACGGGCGTGCCGGGCGCGAACTTCTCGATCTCCCGCTGCCAGTTGCCCAGGAGGGACGCGGGGCACACCACGAGCGTCGGCTCGCGGCGGTCCCGGTGCAGGTGCAGCGCGATCAGCGTGACGGTCTTGCCCAGGCCCATGTCGTCGGCGAGGCAGCCGCCGAGCCCGAGGGAGGTCATCAGGTCGAGCCAGGCCAGGCCGCGCGCCTGGTAGTCGCGCAGGGTGGCCCGGAGCGCGGCGGGCTGCGGGAGCGGGGCGAACTCGCCCGTCAGCCGTTCCCGCAGGGCGGCCAGCGCCCCCACCGGTACCGCTTCGACCGGCTCGCCGTCGACCTCGGCCGTCCCCGAAAGGGCGGTGGCCAGCGCGTCCACCGGGTCCAGCAGGCCCAGCTCCCGTTTGCGCGCCTTGCGCACCAGCTCGGGGTCGACCCGCACCCACTGGTCCCGCAGCCGTACGACGGGCCGGTGGGCCTGTGCCAGGGCGTCCATCTCCCCCGGGGTGAGCCGGTCACCGCCGAGGGCCAGTTCCCAGGAGAAGGCGAAGAGGTGTTCCGCGTCGAAGAAGGCGGTCCCGTCGGTGGCCGACCCGGGCGCGGTGGACCGTACGACGGCGGTCGCGGACAGCGTACGGGCCAGGTCGCGCGGCCAGTGGACGACGACCCCGGCGGCGGCCAGCCGGTTCGCGGCGACCCCCAGCAGGTCTTCCAGCTCCGGGTCGGACAGGGCGAGGGCGTCGGGGACGGGCTGGTCCAGCAGCCGCAGCAGCGGCGGCCAGACGCGCGCTGCCCGGCGCAGCGCGAGCACGGCGTCGATCCGGGCTCGGGGACCGAAGCCGGCCCCCGCCGTGCCGGCCCACAGCTGTCCGGCGTCGGTGACGAGCGTGGGATCGGCGAGGCTGTGCACCTGGACGACGGCGGCGCCGGCGCGCCGGGTCTCCTCCCCCTCGGCCTCGTCGAAGAGGCGGAAGGAGGACAGGTCGAGCCGGAGCGAGAGCCCGACTCCGGTGTCGGCCCCGGCCGCGACCTGGGCGGCCCACTCCTGTATCCCGGGCACCTGCTGCGGTTCCCGCGCGGCGAACGGCCGCCCGGCCGCCACGGGCGCCGCCGGGGTGCGGGGCAGGCTGTCGGCGACGGCGTCGAGGAACGCGCGGACCAGCGCCTCCGGTTCGGGCAGCTGGAGCGGGCGGCGCCCGGCGAGGGGCGTCGCGTGCCCCTCGTGGGGCAGGGCGGCGGCGACCGCCCGGAGGTGGGCGATGTCGTCGGCGTCGAGCGGACCCACGCGCCAGGCGTCGACGCCCTCGGGGGTGAGCCCGGGGAGCAGCCGGCCGCGTGCGGCCAGGGTGAGGGCCTGCGTGGCGGCGGTGCCCCAGGCCCGGGTGGCGGGGTGCGCGACGGGGCTGCGGGGGGCCCGCGCGAGCAGGGGCAGGGCGTCGGTGACGGAGAAGGTCACCGCGGGCACGGGCCGGCTGCGGACCCCGCTGCCGTGCGGCCGTACGACGGTGAGCGGACCGGGCGTGCCCGCTTCGGGCAGAGCGTCGCCGTCGGGCGACCAGAAGGCGACCCGCCCCTCCCGGGGGACTGCGGCGGGCAGGAAGACGGCGGCATGGCGCAGGAGCGCGGATGCCTGCGGCTGCGGCTGCAGCTGTCTCAGCGACTCCGGCTGCCGCAGCGGCTGCGTCTGCCCCTGTGACTGTGTCTGCGCCTGTGTCTGGGCCTGTGCTGTCATGGTGTCCCCCTCCCTCACGCTCGTCCTCCCGGACCTGCCGGCCCCTTGCCCACGAGTTTAGGTGCGGCCACTGACATCGCCCCTGGCCTGTGGTTTCAGCGGGCCCAGCGGCCCTGTTCCAGGGCGTACCCGTAGACGGGCCGGCCGGTGGCGGCGCTCGTGCGCAGCGGGCGGCCGCCGTCGTCGACGCGCAGGGTGCCCGACCCGGCCGGAGAGGTCCACCGCAGATCGAGGGACCAGTCACAGTCGCAGCCCGTGGTGACGGCCTCCACCCTCAGGACGACCGGCTCGTCGGCCGTGACCCGCATCGGGAAGGCCGGGGCCGGAAGCCGGTTCCCGGCGTCGTTCCCGGCGACGGGGCGGGCCAGCGGGCGCGGCGCGTCCAGGTTGACGGCGAAGACGGCCGGGGTGAGACCCCCGCCGCACCCCTGCGACATCTGGTAGACGTTCCAGGCGGGCGGTGAGCGTCGCGCCCCCACCCGCACCTCCAGCCCCTCCAGGACCACCGCGCCCGCGCCCGTGCCGTGCAGGGTGACCTCCACGATCTGGCTCCCGGCGTGCACGGCGGACTGCGCCGTCGCCCAGGCGGACGCGTCCGCCTGCACGGGCGGCGGGGGCACCGATCCGGGGCCCCGAGCGGCCAGGTAGGCGTGGTCGCAGCCCGCGGCCCACACGTGCGACCGCACTGCCGCCTTGAGGGGCGCCGCCGGTGCCCGGCCGGGCGGCACGGGCGGTGGGGCGGAGGTCTGGGCCGGCGCGGTGGCCGGTCCCCCGGACGACGCCGAAGGCCGTGCCGGACCGGTCGGCGGATCCGTCGGCGCGGCACCCGGCGCGGACGGGGTCGCCGCGGCGGAGGCGGAGCCCCCGGGTCCGCCCGTGCCGGCGCCCGCCCCCGCCCGCGTCCCCGCTCCGGCGTGCGGCGCACCCCGGTCGGGGCCGGTCACCGCCAGCAGCGCCACGGCCACCGCCCCGGCCGTCAGCCCCGCCGCCGCGACCACGACCGCCCTGCGCCGGTACCAGGACGAGCGCGCTCCGGATTCCGTTGCCGTCGGTCCGGCCCCCGTGCCCCGGCCCGCCACGGCAGGCGGCCCCACCACGACGGCCGACTGCGGCTCCACGACGGCCGGCTCCGGCTCACCGGCGGCGGGTAGCGGGTCCGGCGCGGGCGCCCCCGCGCGCCGCCGGGCGTCCGCCAGCAGCCAGGCCCGGTGCAGGTCCACCGCCTCCGGCGCCGAGGCCCCGCAGGCCCGCGCGAAGCGGTCCACCACCGCGAACTCCACCGGCAGCGCCTCCCCCTTGCAGTACCGGTGCAGGGTCGACGTACTCGTGTGCAGCCGGCGCGCGAGGACGCCGTAACTCAGCCCGCCGCGCTCCTTCAGCTCCCGCATCCGCCGCGCGAAATCCTCGGCCTCACTCACGGTGTCCCCCGTCCGTGTCCCACGGCTCCGTTCCATGCCTGGGGTGTTCCCCCAGGTGACAGGGCGTACGGGCGTTCCAGTGTCCCGATTTCGCCCCGAACCGTGGCCCCGCGCCCCCGCCGGGGAACAGCTTTGGCAGGCACACCGATGCAGCGTCCCCGGGGAGAACCGACATGTTCCGACGTACCGACACCGCCGCCACCCTGGCCACCGCACTGGTCGCGGCGGCCGCCGCGCTCGTCCTCACCACCTCGACCTCCGCCGCGGCCGCCACCGCGCCCGGATTCCTGAACGGCACCGACCTGCCCCCGCACCCCGCGTCTGCCTGGTACGCGGGCGAGATCACCAAGGGACTGCCCGAGACGGAGACGTTCTGCCTGGACGGGGTGCTTCCGGCGGCGGGCAGCTGGCACCGCACGTTCGGCACCGAGTACGACACCGGCGCCGTGCAGGTCTCCGTGCGGTCCGCCTCGCCCTCCGCGGCCGCCAAGCTCGTCGGCACGCTGGAGCGCAAGGTCGCCTCCTGCGCCGCCGACTGGCTGCGCACGGCCCCGGGCGGCACGGCGTCCTGGCAGGACTACGGGACCCTGCCCGTCGAGGAGGGCGCGCACGTCTACGGGGTCCACACCTCGGTCCCGGAGTCCGAGCCGGGCGTGCACCTCTACGGGATCGGGCGCGACGGCTCCACCGTGACCGTCGTCAAGTGGGGGCAGATGGGCGACCTCTCCCAGGCGCCGGTCGCCGCCTTCAAGAAGTCGACCGCCAAGGCCGTGAACAGGCTCAACCCCTGACGGGACCGGCCGGCCGAGTGGGACCATGGACAGGAGAGGCGATGCCATGCGTTCCGGAAACGAGCCGGTGACAGCGCGCAGTCCGCTGCGGCTGCGGTTCTGGCTGGGCGTCTGGGGGCTGGTCTGGGCCGCCGCCGGCACGGCCGCCTTCGCGCTGGCGGGCCGTCCCGGATGGGCGGCGGCGTGCGGTGCGCTGGCGGTCGTCGTCGGCGTGGACCTGTTCATGATCGTGCGCCACATCCGGCAGGGCCCGCACTACCAGCCCGGCCGGGACGTCCCCCCGTACGAGCCGCCCGAAAGCCGCTGAGGGGTGGAGCGCCGGTCCCTCCGGATCAGGGTCCCTCCGGATCAGGCCTGTTCCTCGAAGCGGGCCGCCGCCCGGTACTCCGGCTGCGGGTCGAGGGCCGCGGCCAGCCGGAAGTGCTTGCGCGCCTGCTCGGGCCGGCCCGCCCGCTCGTGCGTACGGGCCAGCGCGAAGTGGGCGAAGGCGTTGTCCGGCTCACGCTCCAGCACCAGCTCGAACTCCAGCTGCGCCGGGCGCAGCTGGGCTGCGGCGAAGAAGGCCCGGGCGCGCAGCAGCCGGGCCGCCGTGTTCTCCGGGTGGGCGGCCACGACCGAGTCGAGGAGCTTGACCGCACCGCGCGGGTCGCGTGCGGCGAGCAGCTGCTCCGCCGCCCGGAAGTCGATGACGTGTGTTTCCGGGCTGGACGGCGTGGGGCGCGTGGTCTCGGACACGGTATGGATCCTTCCCTCTACCGGCGCCTTCAACGCCCGAGCCCCGCGCGGTATTCCATGCACACGTCAGGCGGCGCCGTCGCCCGCCGTCGGCGCCGCCGACGCCCGCGCCGTGAGTTCTTCCCACACCTTGCGGACCTGAGGCTCCAGCGCGTCCAGCGGCCCGTCGTTGTCGATCACGAGGGTGGCCACCGCCAGCCGCTGCTCGCGCGTGGCCTGGGCGGCCATCCGCGCCCGGGCCTCCTCCTCGGCCATCGCGCGCAGCCCGGTCAGCCGGGTGAGCTGCGTCGACGGGGCCGCGTCGACCACGACGACCAGGTCGTAGAGCGGTGCCAGGCCGTTCTCGGTGAGCAGCGGTACGTCGTGCACGACGATGGCGTCGGGGCCCGCGGCGGCCTCCAGCTCGGCGGACCGGGCGCCGACCAGCGGGTGCACGATCGCGTTGAGCGTACGGAGTTTCTCCGGGTCCGCGAACACGATGGATCCCAGCTT
Source organism: Streptomyces sp. NPDC023541 (assembly GCF_055559995.1). Classification (NCBI taxonomy): domain Bacteria; kingdom Bacillati; phylum Actinomycetota; class Actinomycetes; order Kitasatosporales; family Streptomycetaceae; genus Streptomyces; species Streptomyces sp. NPDC023541. The sequence goes on along the minus strand of NZ_JBVHJO010000011.1, from coordinate 91,776 downwards.
CGGCCGGTCCAGCGTGCCCTCGGGGGTCAGTACGTCTTCCCCGAAGGCGGCGACGACGGCCGCGAGCCCCGGCGTAGCGGGCTCCACGACCTCGCGTGCGATCCGATCGGCGTCCACGACGATCGCCCCGTACCCCGCCAACAGGCGCGAGACCTCGCTCTTGCCGGCACCGATTCCGCCCGTCAGGCCTACCTTCAACATGCCCCGCAGCTTAGGCCCCCGCACAGCCGTGCGGGGCCGGGCCCCCGGGACGGGGGACTCAGCCCTCGCCCTCGCGCTCCGCCAGGAACCGCTCGAACTCGCGGCCGATCTCGTCCGCCGACGGCAGTTCCGCCGGCTCGGCGATCATGTTGCCCCGGGTCTCGGCCCCGGCGGCGGCGTCGTACTGGTGCTCCAGCCCCTGCACCAGGCCGACCAGCTCCTCGTCGCCCTCGCGGATCTGCCGGTCGATCTCCGTCTGCGTACGGTGGGCCTCGGTCCGCAGCGCGTGCGCCACGGCCGGCAGCACCAGGCCGGTCGCCGCCGTGATCGCCTCCAGCACCGTCAGCGCCGCGTCCGGGTACGGGGAGCGCGCCACGTAGTGCGGGACGTGCGCGGCGACGCCGAGCACGTCGTGTCCGGCCTGGGACAGGCGGAACTCCACCAGGGACTCGGCGCTGCCGGGCACCTGGGCCTCGTCGAAGGGGCTGCGGTGGCCCGGCATGAGGTCGGTCCGGTTGCCGTGCGGGGTGATGCCGACGGGCCGGGTGTGCGGGACGCCCATCGGGATGCCGTGGAAGTTGACCGAGAGCCGGACCCCGAGGCGTTCGACGATCTGCCGGACGGCGACGGCGAAGCGCTCCCACTCCACGTCCGGCTCCGGGCCGGACAGCAGCAGGAACGGCGCTCCGGTGGCGTCCTGGACCAGCCGGACCTCCAGCCGGGGCTCCTCGAACTCCGCCCAGTGGTCGCGCTGGAAGGTCAGCAGCGGACGGCGCGCCCGGTAGTCCACGAGCCGGTCCGCGTCGAAGCGGGCGACGACCTGGTGGGGCAGGGTGTCCAGCAGCCGCTCGACGATCTGCTCCCCGGCCTCTCCCGCGTCGATGTACCCCTCGAAGTGGTACAGCATGACCAGCCCGGCCGAGTCCTGGGCGACCGCCAGGTCGGCCACCGCCAGACCCTTGGCATCCCATTCGTACAAACCCTGTGGATCAAGCACCGCCACCACTCCTCCTCGCCTCGTTCTCTGCCAAGAACGTCCAAGGCGGCGCCGTCATTCCCCAGTTGGCCCCCTTCACAGGACCGCAATGGATCACGTCGCGACGGGCGGGACGGGTGGGGAGGGACGGGACGGGACGGGCGGGAACACCGGGTGCCGAACACCAGAACGCCGGGATCACCGGGAACGCCGGGAACGCGGTGAGGCCCGCCCCCCGAAGGGGACGGGCCTCACCGTCGTACTCAGTCAGCTCTGCTCACACCGGAGTGCGATGCGCGCTGCGATCAGCTCTGGCCGCCGGCCAGCTTCTCGCGGAGCGCGGCCAGGGCCTCGTCCGACGCCAGGGCGCCGGAGGTCTCGTCCGACTCCGAGGAGTAGGAACCACCCGAGATGCCCGCACCGGCGTTGCCACCGGCGGCCGGGGCGGCAGCGCCCTCGGCAGCAGCGGCCTCGTCGGCCTCGCGGCTCTTGATGACCTGAGCCTGGTGCTGCTCGAAGCGAGCCTGCGCCTCGGCGTACTGGCTCTCCCAGGCCTCGCGCTGCTTCTCGTAGCCCTCGAGCCAGTCGTTGGTCTCGGGGTCGAAGCCCTCGGGGTAGATGTAGTTGCCCTGGTCGTCGTAGGACGCGGCCATGCCGTACAGGGTCGGGTCGAACTCGACCGACGCCGGGTCGGCACCGAAGGACTCGTTGGCCTGCTTCAGGGACAGCGAGATCCGGCGACGCTCGAGGTCGATGTCGATGACCTTGACGAAGATCTCGTCGTTGACCTGGACGACCTGCTCCGGGATCTCCACGTGGCGCTCGGCCAGCTCGGAGATGTGGACCAGACCCTCGATGCCCTCGTCCACGCGGACGAACGCACCGAACGGAACCAGCTTGGTGACCTTACCCGGGACGACCTGACCGATCTGGTGCGTACGGGCGAACTGCTGCCACGGGTCCTCCTGCGTCGCCTTCAGCGACAGGGAGACACGCTCGCGGTCCATGTCGACGTCGAGGACCTCGACGGTGACTTCCTGGCCGACCTCGACAACCTCGGACGGGTGGTCGATGTGCTTCCAGGACAGCTCGGAGACGTGGACGAGACCGTCGACGCCACCCAGGTCCACGAAGGCACCGAAGTTGACGATCGAGGAAACGACGCCGGAGCGGACCTGACCCTTCTGCAGGGTGGTGAGGAACGTCTGGCGGACCTCGGACTGGGTCTGCTCCAGCCAGGCACGGCGGGACAGGACCACGTTGTTGCGGTTCTTGTCCAGCTCGATGATCTTCGCCTCGAGCTCCTTGCCCACGTAGGGCTGGAGGTCGCGGACACGGCGCATCTCGACCAGGGAGGCCGGGAGGAAGCCGCGGAGGCCGATGTCGAGGATGAGACCACCCTTGACGACCTCGATGACGGTACCGGTGACGATGCCGTCTTCTTCCTTGATCTTCTCGATCGTGCCCCAGGCACGCTCGTACTGAGCGCGCTTCTTGGACAGGATCAGACGGCCTTCCTTGTCCTCCTTCTGGAGAACCAGGGCCTCGATCTCGTCGCCGACCTTGACGACCTCGTTCGGGTCGACGTCGTGCTTGATCGAGAGCTCGCGGCTCGGGATCACGCCTTCCGTCTTGTAACCGATGTCGAGCAGGACCTCGTCCCGGTCGACCTTCACGATGACGCCGTCGACGATGTCGCCGTCGTTGAAGTACTTGATCGTTTCGTCGATCGCGGCGAGGAAGGCTTCCTCGTTACCGATGTCGTTGACCGCTACCTGCGGAGTGGTAGAGGTGGTCTCGGTGCTGCTCGTCATGTGGGAAAGGGCTCCGGTTACGGACAGAAAGTCGTAGGTACTGCTACGCCGGGAGCCCTTATCGGCATCTGCCGAAGAAGCCGGACAGCCAAGGAAGCCCATGATCCGCACAAGCGGAGAGGGCCTCGAAAACCGAGGGGACATCAACAGATGCAAGCGCAGCCTGCTAGGTCTGAGGAGCACAGGCTCGCAGCGCAACTTGTAGCATACGGGGGCAGCCGGACAGGGTCAATGCGCGAAGCCCCACACCCCGGGCGGATCACCGCACAACCGGCACAATTCATGGGCGGGAAGGCCCTGATGGCGCTTCCTGCCACATTCCCAAGACACTCGCAGACTACGACGACGGGCCCCATGAACCAAGAGGACTACGCCCCCGAAGACGCGTACGCGGCCGATCCGGACTCCTCGGACGACGCCCAGGCCACGCGCCGTGACGCCGGGGAAGCGGAGAGCAGCCGGGCGAGCCGCAGCTGGTGGGACCGCAACGCCGACGAGTACCAGAGCGAGCACGGCACCTTCCTCGGCGACGACCGCTTCGTATGGGGGCCCGAGGGGCTGGACGAAGCGGACGCGGCCCTGCTCGGCCCCGCCGCCTCCCTCAAGGACAAGGACGTGCTGGAGATCGGCGCCGGCGCCGCCCAGTGCTCCCGCTGGCTGGCCGCCCAGGGCGCCCGCCCGGTGGCCCTCGACCTCTCGCACCGCCAGCTCCAGCACGCCCTGCGCATCGGCGGCGGTGACGTGCCGGGGGTCCGGCTCGTCGAGGCCGACGCCGGCCGGCTCCCCTTCCGCGACGGCTCCTTCGACCTCGCCTGCTCCGCCTACGGCGCCGTCCCCTTCGTCGCCGACCCGGTCAACGTCATGCGCGAGGTGCACCGCGTCCTGCGCCCCGGCGGCCGCTGGGTCTTCTCCGTCACCCACCCCCTGCGCTGGGCCTTCCCCGACGAGCCCGGCCCCGAGGGCCTGTCCGTCTCCGCCTCCTACTTCGACCGGACCCCGTACGTGGAGCAGGACGAGGAGGGGCGCGCCGTGTACGTCGAGCACCACCGCACCCTCGGCGACCGCGTCCGCGACGTCGTCGCGGGCGGCTTCCGCCTGGTCGACCTCGTCGAACCCGAGTGGCCCGAATGGAACAGCCAGGAATGGGGCGGCTGGTCCCCGCTGCGCGGGAACCTGATCCCCGGCACCGCGATCTTCGTCTGCGAGAGGGCCTGACGCCTTGATCCGCCAGGCCGCCCTCGACGCCCTTCCCGTACACGAGGCCCTGCCCGAGCTCGTCTCCGCGCTCGACGGACACGGCGCCGCGGTGCTGTGCGCGCCACCCGGGACGGGCAAGACGACGCTGGTCCCGCTGGTGCTCGCGGGCCTGGTGGGCGGCGGGCCGCGGCGCCGGGTGATCGTGGCGGAGCCCCGGCGGATCGCCGCCCGGGCGGCGGCGCGCCGGATGGCCTGGCTGCTGGGCGAGCGGGTCGGCGGCGCGGTCGGGTTCACGGTGCGCGGCGAGCGGGTGGCCGGCCCCGGCACCGTCGTGGAGGTGGTGACCACCGGTGTGCTGCTCCAGCGGCTCCAGCGCGACCAGGAGCTGGCCGGCGTGGACGTGGTCGTCCTGGACGAGTGCCACGAACGGCACCTGGACGCCGACACGGTCGCCGCGTTCCTCCTCGACGTACGCGAGACCCTGCGGCCGGAGCTGCGGCTCGTGGCGGCCTCGGCGACGACGGACTCCGCCGGCTGGGCGCGCGTGCTGGGCGGTGCGCCGGTGGTGGAGGCGGCGGGCGTCTCGTACCCGGTGGAGACCGTCTGGGCGCCTGCGGCCCGCCCGGTGCGGCCCCCGCACGGGATGCGGGTGGATCCGGCGCAGCTCGCACACGTGGCCTCGGTGGTGCGGCGGGCGCTGGCGGAACGTTCCGGTGACGTGCTGTGCTTCCTGCCCGGCGTCGGCGAGATCGCCCGGGTGGCGGGGCAGCTGGGCGGCGTGGACGCGGAGGTGCTGCAGGTCCACGGCCGGGCCCCGGCGGCCGTGCAGGACGCCGCGCTGACGGCCTCGGACCACCGCCGGGTGATCCTCGCGACGGCGGTGGCGGAATCGAGCCTGACCGTGCCCGGCGTGCGCGTGGTGGTCGATTCGGGGCTGGCGCGCGAGCCCCGGGTGGACCACGCCCGCGGGCTGGGGGCGCTGGCGACCGTACGGGCGTCCCGCGCGGCCGGGCGCCAGCGGGCGGGCCGGGCCGGGCGTGAGGCGCCGGGCACGGTGTACCGCTGCTGGGCCGAGGCGGAGGACGGCCGGCTGGCCGCGTTCCCCTCCCCGGAGATCCGGATCGCCGACCTGGCGCAGTTCGCCCTGCAGGCCGCCTGCTGGGGCGACCCGGACGCAGCCGGGCTGGCACTGCTGGATCCGCCGCCGGCCGGTGCGATGGCCGCGGCGCGGGAGGTGCTGGTGGCCGTCGGCGCGGTGTCCGCGGCCGGCGCGGTCACCCCCCGCGGGCAGCGGATGGCCCGGCTCGGGCTGCACCCGCGGCTGGCGCGGGCCCTGCTGGACGGCAGCGCCGCGCTCGGCGCCCGCCGGGCGGCGGAAGTGGTGGCGCTGCTGAGCGAGGAGCCGCCGCGGGAGTACGGGGACGACCTGGCGGCGGCCTGGCGGCGGGCCCGCGCGGGCGGCGACGCGTACACCGCCCGCTGGCGCACGGAGGCCCACCGCCTGGAGCGGGCTCTCCAGGACCCTGCGGGGCTCTCCGCCGCACCGCCCCTTTCCGACACCGGGGGTTCCGCCTCCGGCTCTCCGGTCCCGGGTTCCGCCCCGACCCCGGCGGCGGCTCCGCCCCCGGGCGCGGGGCGGGTCCCCGACGACGCCGCGGCCGGGCTGATCGCCGCACTCGCGTTCCCCGAGCGGATCGCCAGGAGCAAGGGATCGGGGGCCTTCCTCATGGCCTCCGGGACGGGGGCCGATCTCGGCGACGGGTCAGCGCTGCGCCACGCGCCCTGGCTGGCCGTGGCCGTCGCAGACCGGCCGCCGCACTCCGCCGCCGCGCGGATCCGGCTGGCCGCGGTCGTCGACGAGGACACCGCCCTGACCGCCGCCGCGCACCTGCGCGCGGACGCCGACGAAGTGCACTGGGAAGACGGCGACGTGGTCGCCCGCGCCGTCCAGCGGCTCGGGGCGATCGAGCTCGCCGTGCGCCCTCTGCGCGCTCCCGGCCCGGCGCTCGTCCGGGCCGCGCTGCTCGACGGGCTGCGCGCCGAGGGCCTCGCCCTGCTGCGCTGGACCCCGGACGCGCGGGCCCTGCGGGCCCGTCTCGGCTTCCTGCACCGCACGCTCGGCGGCGCCTGGCCGGACGTGGCCGACGACGCCGTGCTGCTGGAGCGGGCCGACGACTGGCTGGAGCCCGAGCTGTCCCGGGCCCGGCGGCGCGCGGACCTCGCCCGGATCGACGCCGGCCAGGCCCTGAACCGGCTGCTGCCGTGGGCCACCGGCGAGGCGGTCCGGCTGGACGAGCTGGCTCCGGAACGGCTGGAAGTGCCCAGCGGGTCCCGTATCCGGCTGGACTACTCCGCCGAGCACGGGCAGCCGGTGCTCGCGGTGAAGCTCCAGGAGCTGTTCGGGCTGGCCGAGACCCCGCGGGTGGCGGGTGTACCGGTGCTCGTGCACCTGCTGTCCCCCGCCGGCCGGCCCGCGGCCGTCACCGCCGACCTGGCCTCCTTCTGGCAGGGCGGCTACCGCGCCGTCCGCGCGGAGCTGCGGGGGCGCTACCCCAAGCACCCCTGGCCGGAGGACCCGGCCACCGCCGAGCCCACCCGCCACACCAACGCCCGGCTGCGCCGCTGATCTAAGGGGTGTCCCGCGGTTCGCGGGCGCGGCGGCCGCGGGCCTCCAGCCACAGCGCCGGCACGAGCAGGGCGAGGCCGCCGGCGGCCAGGCCCGCCGGGGCGTAGGTGTGGAGCACGAGGACCTTCGTACGGTTCGCCTTGACCAGGTCGACGGTGTAGTCGGAGTAGTCCTCGCGCATGGTCACGTGTCCGGCGAAGGCGGTGAGCTTGCCGTCGGGTCCGCCGGAGGCGATGCCGCCGCGCATCTCCTGCTGGATGTCCTGTTCGGCGTTGACGGGCGCCCCGGTCACGGGGTCGACCCAGAAGCGCACCTTCGCTGTGTACCAGAGGGTGGTGCCGGTCGCCGCCTCGATCGTCGCCGGGTCGATGCCCTCGATCGGCATCTTCTTCGGCATGGGCACCTTGGTCCACGGGACGGTCTGCTCGAAGTAGTAGACGTCAATGCCCTTGAAGCGGCGCGGTCCGACGTAGTGGATCGGCGAGGAGGTACGGGTCTGGGCGTCGAAGTAGAGGTAGTCGCGCGGTTCGGTGAAGAAGGGCCATTTGAACTCGATGCCCTCGCGCTTGACCGCGTCGCCGTCGACCATCTCGCCGGTGGCGTGCACCGGGTCCTGGGTGTGCGCGTCGAAGATGTAGCGCTCGGGGATCTGGGAGACCATCTTGCCGTCGGGGCCGATGATGTAGGACAGGGTGTCCCAGACCACGACGTCCTTGCCCGCGCTCGCCTCTATCTCCTTCGACGCCTCGACGTTGCCCTTGAGGGTCTGGACGATCGTGACCTTGTCGACCTTCTTGGGCTGCATACCGCCGGTGTAGTCGAGGAGGGTCGCGTCCTTCGCCTCCAGGACCATCTCCTGGTACTGGTTCGGCGGGATCTTCGCGAGGCGCGGGTACGCGTACCAGCGCAGCAGCGGGGCGAGGGCCGCGCAGAACACGGCCAGGGCCAGCAGGACAAGGCTCGCTCTGCGTCGCACGGCCGGGCCCTCCTCTACTTTCCGGGCGCGGGGGGCGCGGTGGTGAGCAGGGGCCTGGGTGAGGTCTCGCCCTCGGGCACCCCGAACGCCGTGATGGCGAACACGAGGGCCAGCGCGGCCGCGAGGCCGATGACGGCGGCGACGAATGCGCGCATGCCGGGGCTCCGAAATCTGATGAGGCGTCAGGGATGGGGCACCGTAGCAACGGGAGGCCGAGATGAGAACCGTCTCGCGTCCCCTACGGGGAAGGGGGCCGGCGGGATCCGGAAGCGACCGCCTGCGTGATGTCGGTGGGCGACCGAGGCCGGGCGGAATGTGCGCGGCGACGAGGGCGACCGCTTCCCCGGCGGAGTCGGCCCAGCCGATCACGTGGGCGCTGCGGACGCTGCGGACGCGGAACCGCCCGTCGGCCATGGGGTCCACGGAAGGTACCTGCACGAGGTAGGGGTGCTCCGTGCAGCTGCTGAGGTTCAGGCTGTAGTGACTGGTGAAGGGAAACAGCCGACGCAGACGCGGGTGCGCGTACGCCGCCTCCAGGAGGGGGCCGACGGGCGGGTACGGGCGGTCGGGGCGACGCACCTGGTAGTGGTCCCGGGCCGCCCGCCGGCCCAGCAACAGCGCCTACCAGCTCGCCTCGACGAACTCCGCCCGTCCGAGCAGGCGCGCGGCGGCCAGGTCGGGAAGGACCGGCCGACGCATGAGGGGTGTCTCGCACGCGGCGGGGTCGCCGCTGTCGGTCATCACCCCAGTGGGACGGCGGACGCGGCGCGCGTCGCCGTCGGGCTCGGCCCGGGAGCGGACCCGGGCTTCGCGGAAGCCGTGGGGCTGGGCGTGGGAGTGGGCCGGGCACCGGTGGTCGGGCTCGGGGAGGGCTTCGGGGTCGGCGTCGGCGCCGGACTTCCCGTCGGGGTGGGGGTGGGGGCCGGCGTCGGGGTCGGCTTCGGATCCGGCGTGGGAGTGGGTGTAGGCGTCGGCGTCGGGGTGGGCTTCGGGTCCGGCGTCGGCGTCGGGGTGGGCTTCGGGTCCGGCGTCGGCGTCGGGGTGGGCTTCGGGTCCGGCGTCGGAGACGGGGTGGGCTTCGGCGTCGGGGTGGGCATCGGCGTCGGCGTGGGCCTCGGGTTCGGCTTCGCCGGCGGGGTCGGCGCCGTGCCGCCCGTGTCCGGGACTCCGTGCGCGCCCTTGAGGTAGTACGCGAACCAGGAGCGCACCGTCCGCAGGTACTCCGTCGACCGGTTGTAGGAGAGCACGGCCCGGTCCAGGTCCGCGTCGACGCGCAGGTCCCGGGTTCCCGCGCACAGGTACCGGCCGGCCGCCAGGGCCGCGTCGTGCACGTTGTTCGGGTTGCGCCGGCCGTCGCCGTCCGCGTCCTGACCCCACGCCGCCCACGTGGAGGGGATGAACTGCATCGGCCCGACCGCCCGGTCGTACCGCGCGTCCCCGTCGTAGGCCCCGCCGTCGGTGTCCGAGATGTTCGCGAAGCCGTTGCCGTCGAGCACCGGCCCCAGGATCGGCCGCAGCGTGGTCCCGGTCGCGTCCACCTGCCCGCCGCGTGCCTGTCCGGACTCCACCTTGCCGATGGCCGCGAGGAGTTGCCAGCGCAGACCGCAGCCGGGATCGCTCCGCCCCACCGTCTTCTCGGCCCGCTGGTACGCCGCGAGCACGCTCGCCGGTATCCCCTGCGCGGCCCCGCCCACGGCGACCGCCGTCGCCGGCTGCGGCGCCCCCTGTTCCTGCGGCCGGGCCTCGGGCGGCCCGTCCGGCAGCACCACGGCCGGCGGCTCCGGGCCGACCAGCGGCGGGAGTTCGGTGAAGTAGGACGAGTCGCCGCCTCCCGGGTCCGCCGGAAGGGGCTGGGCACCGTTCGCGCCCGACGCCGACACCGGGGCCGGGCCGTCGGGCGACGGGCCGCGGGAGCCGGTCAGCGCCGCGGCCGTCAGGGCACAGACCAGGGCGGCGGTCGCGCCCCTGTACAGCCTGTAGCGCCCGCGTCCGCCTGATATGGACGACATGAGCCGGACCCCTCCCCCTCGACGTCCGCGTGACCCTACGTCAACTACCTTGAGAGGGCACGGGCAGCGCGTCGGAATTCACCGGATCCCCACGTCCATGTAGAGGTCACGCATACTGTCGGGACCCTTCGGGCGCATTGGCCCGAAGCAGAGGAACACGCGCGGAACGTCCAGGAGAGGTGCCATGCCCTTCACTCTCAGCCATGCGGCCGCCGTACTGCCGGCCGTCCGCCGGACGGGGCGTGCGCGGGGTCCCCTCGTGGCCTCGGCGCTCGTCCTCGGCTCCTTCGCACCCGACACCTTCTACTTCACGGACGCGATCGTCGAGGGCGTCATGGCGTACGGCACCTTCACGCACTCGCTGCCCGGCGTGCTCACCGTGGACGCACTGCTCACCGCCGTGCTCGTGGGCTGCTGGCTGCTGCTGCGCGAACCGCTGGTCGCCCTCCTGCCGAGCGGTCTGCGGGGCAGGGTGCATGCCTTCGTACGGGGCGAGGAGTGGCGCGTGCGCCGCCGACTGCCCGCGCTGGCCGCCTGGTTCTACGTCTCGGCGGTCGTCGGGTCGCTCACCCACGTGGTGTGGGACAGCTTCACGCACATGGACCGCTGGGGGACGAACGCGCTGCCGTGGCTCGGCGAACCCATCGCCTTCGGCTTCCCGCCCTACACCTTCCTGCAGTACGGCACTTCGGCGGTCGCGGCCTGTGCACTGCTGTGGTTCACGGCGACGGCGCTGCGCCGGCTGCCCGCGTCCCCGGCGCCCGCGGACGTGCCGGTGCTCGGCCGTGCCGAGTACTGGGGCTGGCTGGCGCTGATCGCGGCGTGCGTGACGACCGGCGTCACGGTGCGCGTGATCCGCTTCTTCACCTTCTTCGACCGGATCCGTACGCCCCTCGACATCATCCCGACCATCTGCTTCGGGGCGGGCGGCGGACTGGCCGTCGGCCTGCTGCTCTACGGGCTGCTGGTCCGGCTGCGCCACCGCCGCGACGGCCGCGACCGCGGCGGACGTCCGGCGGACGAGCAGAGGGGCGAGGAAACTCGGACGCCCGTCCCCACCGCCTGAGCGGGCGGTGGGGACGGGCGCCGGCCGTGCCTCGCGCCGATCAGTGCGCGGCGGACTCCCAGTCCGCGCCGACACCGACCGACACGTCCAGCGGGGCGCGGAGCTCGACGGCGGCGCCCATCTCGCGGCGCACCAGCTCCTCGACCTGCTCGCGCTCGCCGGGGGCGATCTCCAGCACGATTTCGTCGTGGACCTGGAGCAGCATCCGCGACCTCAGGCCGGCCTCGGCGATCGCCTTGTCCACGCGCAGCATCGCGACCTTGACGATGTCGGCGGCGGTGCCCTGGATCGGGGCGTTGAGCGCCATCCGCTCGGCGGCCTCGCGGCGCTGGCGGTTGTCGCTGTTGAGGTCGGGCAGGTAGCGGCGGCGGCCGAAGATCGTCGCCGTGTACCCGGTGGCGCGGGCCTCGTCCACGACGCGCTGGAGGTAGTCGCGCACCCCGCCGAACCGCTCGAAGAAGGTCTCCATCAGACCGCGCGCCTCGGCGGGCTCGATGCCCAGCTGCTGGGAGAGGCCGAAGGCGGACAGACCGTAGGCCAGGCCGTAGGACATCGCCTTGATCTTGCGGCGCATCTCGGCGTCGACCTGCTCGCGCTCGACACCGAACACCTGGGAGGCGACGGTGGTGTGCAGGTCCTCGCCGGTGGCGAACGCCTCGATCAGGCCCTCGTCCTCGGAGAGGTGGGCCATCACGCGCAGCTCGATCTGGCTGTAGTCGGCTGTCATCAGGGACTCGAAGCCCTCGCCGACGACGAAGCCGCGGCGGATGGCACGCCCCTCGTCGGTGCGCACCGGTACGTTCTGCAGGTTCGGGTCGGTGGAGGACAGGCGGCCGGTCGCGGCGACGGTCTGGCTGAAGCTGGTGTGCACCCGGCCGTCGGCGGCGATGGTCTTGACCAGGCCCTCGACGGTGACGCGCAGCTTGGCCTGCTCCCGGTGGCGGAGCATGATCACCGGCAGTTCGTGGTCGGTCTGCGTGGCCAGCCAGGCCAGCGCGTCGGCGTCCGTGGTGTAGCCGGTCTTGGTCTTCTTCGTCTTCGGCAGGTCCAGCTCGCCGAAGAAGACCTCCTGGAGCTGCTTGGGCGAGCCGAGGTTGAACTCGTGCCCGACCGCCGCGTGCGCCTCCTTGACCGCCTGCTGCACCGCTCCCGCGAACTGCTGCTCCATGGCTTCCAGGTGATCGCGGTCGGCGGCGATGCCGGCGCGCTCCATCCGGGCGAGCAGCTCGGAGGTGGGCAGCTCCATGTCGTGCAGCAGCTCCGCGGCGCCCACCTCGGTGAGCTTGCCGGTGAAGGCGCCGCCCAGGTCCAGGACGGCGCGGGCCTGCGCCATCAGTGCCTCGGCCTCGGCCGTCTCGTCGGCGCCGAAGGCCAGCTGCCCATCGGCGGCGGCGGGGGCCAGCTCACGGTGCAGGTACTCCGTGGACAGGGCGTCCAGTGCGAAGGAGCGCCGTCCCGGTTTGACCAGGTAGGCGGCGAGCGCGGTGTCCATGGTGATGCCGGCCAGGCTCCAGCCGTGCTCGGGGAAGACCCGCATCAGACCCTTGGCGTTGTGCACGACCTTGGGCCGGGCCGCGTCGGCCGCCCAGGCCGCGAAGGCCCGCTCGTCCGTCTCGTCGAGCTCGGCCGGCGTGAACCAGGCCGCGGCTCCCCCGGCGGCGGCCAGCGCGACCTCGCTGACATTGCCCTGGCCCAGCGCCCAGCTGTCGACGGTCGAGACGCCCAGCGGCTCGCCGCCGTGGCTCTCCAGCCACGGCGCCAGCTCGCCCGTACCCAGTACGCAGCCGTCGAGCTCCACGCCGGCCGCGGGCGCCGGGGCGGCGTCCTGTTCGGCGGCGCCCGGGTCCACGGCCAGCAGCCGCTCGCGCAGCGACGGGTTGCGGATCTCCAGCACGTCCAGCACACCGGTCACCGCGGACCGGTCGTAGGGCAGGCGGCCCAGGTCGGCGGGGGCCTTGGACAGCTCCACGTCCTTGACCATCTCGGTCAGGACCCGGTTGAGCTTGACGGCCTCCAGGTGGTCCCGGAGGTTCTGCCCGGCCTTGCCCTTGACCTCCTCGGCGCGCTCCACGAGCTCCGCGAACGACCCGAACTGGGTGATCCACTTGGCGGCGGTCTTCTCGCCGACGCCCGGGATGCCGGGGAGGTTGTCGGACGGGTCGCCGCGCAGCGCCGCGAAGTCCGGATACTGCTGCGGGGTGAGTCCGTACTTCTCCTCGACCTTCTCCGGCGTGAAGCGCGTCAGCTCCGAGACGCCCTTGGTCGGATAGAGCACGGTGGTGTGCTCGGACACGAGCTGGAAGGAGTCCCGGTCACCGGTGACGATCAGCACCTCGAAACCGAGGGCCTCCGCCTGCGTCGCCAGCGTCGCGATCACGTCGTCGGCCTCGAAGCCGTCGACCGCGAACCGCGGCACCTTCATCGCGTCGAGGAGTTCGCCGATCAGCTCGACCTGCCCCTTGAACTCGTCGGGCGTCTTGGAACGGTTCGCCTTGTACTCGGGGAACTCCGTCGAGCGCCACGTCTTGCGGGACACGTCGAACGCCACCGCGAAGTGCGTGGGCGCCTCGTCGCGCAGGGTGTTCGCCAGCATCGACGCGAAGCCGTAGATGGCGTTGGTCGGCTGCCCCGTCGCGGTCGTGAAGTTCTCCGCGGGCAGCGCGAAGAACGCCCGGTACGCCAGGGAGTGCCCGTCCATGAGCATCAGGCGGGGGCGGTTCGCTGCGGTCGTCTGGTCCGTCTTCTTCGATGCTGAATCTGCCACGTCCCCGATCCTAGGCGCCCCCACCGACAATTCCGGCCCGTCGCCTCCCCCTGCGCATCCGCCCCACCGGACGCCCCGGCGCACCGGCCGGGGCGCCGCGAACACCGGACCTCCTCCCCCGGTACCCGTGGGTCGTGCAAGGATCGAAGGACGCGGCCACCCGTGCTGCGACGTACGTACGCTCGAAGGGGAGCGCGATGGCGACCAAGCCGCCCACAGGTGATCCGGTACAGGACGCACCGCAGGTCACACCGCCCAAGCACGCGGCCGCCGGCCTGCCCGCGATCGGCCACACCCTGCGGATCGCGCACCAGCAGATGGGTCTGGCCCGCACCGCCCGCACCCTTCTCAAGGTCAACCAGAAGGACGGCTTCGACTGCCCGGGCTGTGCCTGGCCCGAGGGCGACAAGCGGCACACCGCCGAATTCTGCGAGAACGGCGCCAAGGCCGTCGCGGAGGAGGCGACCCTGCGCCGGGTCACCCCGGAGTTCTTCGCCGCGCATCCCGTGGCCGACCTGGCCACCCGCTCCGGCTATTGGCTGGGCCAGCAGGGCCGCATCACCGAGCCCGTGTACCTCCCCGAGGGCGGCGACCGCTACGAGGCGATCAGCTGGGAGCGCGCCTTCGCCGTCATCGCGGAGGAGCTGACCGCGCTCGGCTCCCCCGACGAGGCCCTCTTCTACACCTCGGGCCGCACCAGCAACGAGGCCGCGTTCCTCTTCCAGCTCTTCGCGCGCGAGTTCGGCACCAACAACCTGCCCGACTGCTCCAACATGTGCCACGAGTCCTCGGGCTCCGCGCTGACCGAGACCATCGGGATCGGCAAGGGCAGCGTCTCCCTCGAAGACCTCCACCAGGCCGACCTGATCATCGTCGCCGGGCAGAACCCGGGCACCAACCACCCGCGCATGCTCTCCGCCCTGGAGCGGGCCAAGACCGCCGGCGCGAAGATCATCTCGGTGAACCCGCTGCCCGAAGCCGGCATGGAGCGGTTCAAGAACCCGCAGACCCCGCTCGGCATGCTCAAGGGCACCGCCCTCAACGACCTCTTCCTGCAGATCCGCATCGGCGGCGACCAGGCCCTCTTCCGCCTCCTCAACAAGCTCGTCATCGAGACCGAGGGCGCCACCGACGAGGCCTTCATCCGCGAGCACACCCACGGCTACGAGGACCTCGCCGCCGCCGCGAAGGAGGCCGACTGGGACGAGACCCTCACCGCGACCGGTCTGACCCGGCCCGAGATCGAGCGCGCGCTGGCCATGGTCCTGGCCTCGAAGCGCACCATCGTCTGCTGGGCCATGGGCCTCACGCAGCACAAGCACGCCGTCGCCACCATCCGCGAGGTCGTCAACCTCCTCCTGCTGCGCGGGGACATCGGCCGCCCCGGCGCCGGCGTCTGCCCCGTCCGCGGGCACTCCAACGTCCAGGGCGACCGCACCATGGGCATCTTCGAACGGCCCGCGCCCGCCTTCCTCGACGCCCTCGACAAGGAATTCGGCATCACCTCGCCCCGCGGCCACGGCTACGACGTGGTCCGCTCCATCCAGGCGATGCGCGACGGCCGGGCCAAGGTCCTCTTCGCCATGGGCGGCAACTTCGTCGGTGCCACCCCCGACACCGACGTCACCGAGGCCGCGATCCGCCGCACCGCCCTGACCGTGCACGTCTCCACCAAGCTCAACCGCTCCCACGCGGTCACCGGCCGGCGCGCCCTGATCCTGCCCACCCTCGGCCGCACCGACAAGGACGTCCAGGCCTCGGGCCGGCAGTTCGTCACCGTCGAGGACTCCATGGGCATGGTCCACGCCTCCCGCGGCAACCTCGCCCCCGCCTCCCCGCACCTGCTCTCCGAACCCGCGATCGTGGCCCGCATGGCCCGCGCCGTCCTCGGCACCGCCTCCCCAACCCCCTGGGAGCAGTTCGAGCGCGACTACGCCGCCATCCGCGACCGGATCTCCCGCGTGGTCCCCGGCTTCGAGGACTTCAGCGCCCGCGCCGCCCGCCCCGAGGGCTTCCGCCTCCCCCACGCCCCGCGCGACGAACGCCGCTTCCCCACCAAGACGGGCAAGGCCAATTTCACCGCGGCGCCCGTCGAATACCCGCGGGTCCCGCAGGGTCGGCTGCTCCTGCAGACCCTGCGCAGCCACGACCAGTACAACACCACCATCTACGGCCTCGACGACCGCTACCGCGGCATCACCGGAGGCCGCCGCGTCGTCATGGTCAACCCCGCCGACGCCGCGGAGCTCGGCCTGGCCGACGGCTCGTACACCGACCTGGTGAGCGAGTGGAAGGACGGCGTGGAGCGGCGCGCACCGGGATTCCGCGTCGTGCACTACCCGACCGCCCGCGGCTGCGCCGCCGCCTACTACCCCGAGACGAACGTGCTGGTGCCGCTCGACTCCACCGCGGACACCAGCAATACCCCGGCGAGCAAGTCCGTCGTCGTGCGCTTCGAACCGGCCTGATAGAACGACCTCAGGACATGAAGGTTAACGAGCGTTGACGAACGGAGCCTGACCATGGGTGAGCAGCACGCAGTGAAGTTCCCGCAGGAGGTCCTCGACGAGTACGCGGCCCTGGGCGTCGACCTGCCCGCGCTGTTCTCGGCCGGCGACCTCGGCGAGCGCATGGACATCCGCATCCTGGAGGCCTCCGCCGACCGCGTCGTCGCCACCATGCCCGTCAAGGGCAACACCCAGCCCTACGGACTGCTCCACGGCGGCGCCTCCGCCGTACTGGCCGAAACCCTCGGCTCGATCGGCGCCATGATGCACGGCGGCATCAACAAGATCGCCGTCGGCGTGGACCTGAACTGCACCCACCACCGGGGCGCCCGCAGCGGCATCGTCACCGGCGTCGCCACCCCGGTGCACCGCGGCCGCTCGACCGCCACCTTCGAGATCGTCATCACCGACGAGCAGGACAAGCGGATCTGCACCGCCCGCCTGACCTGCCTGCTGCGCGACGTCGACCAGGTCGCCGGGGGCGCCGAGGCCCACGCGGGATCCTGACCCGGCCGAGAGCCCGGCACCCCTGCCGCAGGGCGTCCCCAGGCCCGGACCCCGACCCTCACGGGCGGTGGATCCGGGCCTGCGCCGTCCCGGCGCTCCCGGGCACCGGCGCTCCCGGGCACGCCTCCCCGGCCCGCGAACGCCCGGAATCCGCCAGTCCGCACGCTTCGCGGCGACATCTGTTGTCTCGCAGGGGGCCACCGCCTACCGTCCCCCCATGGGGACCATGCCACGCACGGCCCGGTACGCCGCCCACACCCTCCTCGCGGTGCTCGCCCTGACCGGGTGCCCATCCTCCGCACCACCCTCCGCGGCGGGTTCCCCGAGCTCCTCCGCCCCCACCCCCGCCTCGCCCGTACAGGTGTGTACGAGCCTGGTGTCCTACTGGGCGAGGGAGACCCTCCTGGGCACCCAATGGTCCGGCCTGGACTGGGAACAGAAGGGACTTTCCAACGACCAGTACGCGATCCACGAGGACGCGGTGGCCGCGGGGCGCGCCGAGGAACGAACTGCCGGGCGGGACAAGGCACTTGAGCTGATCGACCGGCTCGTCGCGCAGCGCTGCGCCGAACAGGACGGCGCGACGCGCAGTTCGGAGAACTGGCGTCCGCCGATGTGACCGGCGTCACCGCATTCCGAGCACACTGTCCGGCTTCCGGTCACATGACCCTGCGGGGTCGAACCGCAGGTGAGGGGCCCTGCCATCCCCAGGACAAGATCCTTCACAGTCCCGACACACCGCCGCAATGATCACTCTGCGTAATGCCCAGGACGGTCTTAATCCGTCTTTTCCCTTGAGAATGGCCACCCCGCGGATTCTTTCGGACACACGCTGCCACATTCGGCTGAATTTGATCTAAGACAGGTGCATGGAGCCCTCAAGCCCCTTAGGGGAACAGGTATTTCTCACGATGCGGACAATCTTAGAGGTACCTAAATGTCCGGTTTGCTCTAACTCTCACCACACATTCTTGGCCTTGGCATAACAAGAGCGTCACATCCTCCTTTCCCGCCTCCCGGTGCTCGCCACCTCGGCCCTAGAGTCACGGCCAGTCACCGCGCCGCAGAGCGCGAATCAGCACGGCCGTGGACCTCTCCAGTGCGGCCCGGCGACCCAACGGCAACTCGACAGAGTGCGCCGCGCCAGGGAAAGGAAGAATCGTGCGACACCGTTCTTTGCTCATCCTCACCACCGTGATCACCACGGGAGCACTGACCCTCACCGCTTGCGGATCGCGCGACGGAGGCTCCAAGGACAACAGCGGCGGCAAGAAGACCGTCGTCGTCATCGGCGTCGACGCCCCGCTCACCGGATCCCTCTCCGCTCTCGGTCAGGGCATCAAGAACTCCGTCGACCTCGCGGCCAAGACGGCCAACAAGAACAACGAGGTCCCGGGCATCGAGTTCAAGGTCGAGGCCCTCGACGACCAGGCCGTCCCGGCCTCCGGCCAGGCCAACGCCACCAAGCTCGTCGGCAACAAGGACGTCCTCGGCGTCGTCGGCCCGCTGAACTCGGGCGTCGCCCAGCAGATGCAGGGTGTCTTCGCCTCCGCCAAGCTGGCGCAGGTCTCCCCCGCCAACACCAACCCCGCGCTCAGCCAGGGCGACAACTGGGGCAAGGGCGAGTTCAAGCGCGGCTTCGACACCTACTTCCGCACCGCCGCCACCGACGTGGTCCAGGGCAAGTTCGCCGCCCAGTACCTCTTCAAGGACGCCGGCAAGAAGAAGGTCTTCATCGTCGACGACAAGCAGACCTACGGCGCCGGCCTCGCCGCGATCTTCGCCGACGAGTTCAAGAAGCTCGGTGGCGAGGTCGCCGGCACCGACCACGTCACCGTGAAGGAGACCGACTTCTCCTCCACCGCCGACAAGGTCAAGTCCTCCGGCGCCGACTCCGTCTACTTCGGCGGCCAGTACCCCGAGGGCGGCCTGCTCGCCGACCAGATCAAGAAGACCGGCGCCAACGTCCCGCTCATGGGCGGCGACGGCATCCAGGACCCCGCCTTCATCAGCGCCTCCGGTGAGGCCAACGAGGGCGACCTCGCCACCTCCATCGGCTACCCGGTCGAGAAGCTGGACACCGCCAAGAAGTTCATCGAGGACTACAAGGCCGAGGGTTACAAGGACCCGTACGCCGCCTACGGTGGCTACTCCTACGACGCCGGCTGGGCCGTCATCCAGGCCGTCAAGGCCGTCGTCGCCGCCAACAGCGGCAAGCTCCCCGACGACGCCCGCGCCAAGGTCGTCGAGGCTCTCGGCAAGGTCTCCTTCGAGGGCGTGACCGGCAAGGTCGCCTTCGACCAGTACGGCGACACCACCAACAAGCAGCTCACGGTCTACAAGGTCGAGGGCGGCAAGTGGGTCGACGTCAAGAGCGACACCTTCAACCAGTAAGCCCGTAGCACCCAGCACCACCCGTAACACCTGAACCAACGCCGCGCGAGGGCGCAAACAGTGCCCTCGCGCGGAGTCTTATCCGACACGCTCATCGGAGGCCCTGCGGTGCACGAACTGCCGCAACAGCTGGCCAACGGCCTGGCCCTCGGTGCTCTCTATGGCCTCATCGCCATCGGGTACACCATGGTCTACGGCATCGTCCAGCTCATCAACTTCGCCCACGGCGAGATCTTCATGATCGGCGGCTTCGGCGCGCTCACCGCCTACGCCATCCTCCCGACCGGCACCACCCTGCTGATCGCGATACCCGTCATGATCGTCGGCGGCGCCATCTGCTCCGTCGCCGTGGCATGCGCAGCCGAACGCTTCGCCTACCGCCCCTTGCGCAGCGCTCCAAGGCTCGCACCCCTCATCACCGCAATCGGCCTCTCGATCGCGCTCCAGCAGCTCGTCTGGCAGTTCTACCCGGACGCCAAGAAGGCCGTCAGCTTCCCCGAGTTCACGGGCCCGGCGTTCAAGATCACCGACAGCCTCGCGATCCAGCGTGCGGACCTCTTCGTCCTCATCCTCGCCCCGCTCTGCATGCTCGCCCTCGGCGTCTTCGTCCAGAAGAGCCGCAGCGGCCGCGCCATGCAGGCCACCGCGCAGGACCCCGACACCGCCAAGCTGATGGGCATCAACACCGACCGCATCATCGTCATGGCCTTCGCCATCGGTGCCGCGTTCGCCGCCGTCGCAGCCGTCGCCTACGGCGTCGACAAGGGCCAGATCAACTTCGAGATGGGCTTCATCCTCGGCCTCAAGGCCTT
Organism: Streptomyces sp. NPDC023541; assembly: GCF_055559995.1. Lineage (NCBI taxonomy): Bacteria > Bacillati > Actinomycetota > Actinomycetes > Kitasatosporales > Streptomycetaceae > Streptomyces > Streptomyces sp. NPDC023541. Next base: position 71,927 of record NZ_JBVHJO010000011.1, on the reverse strand, counting down.
CACCGCGGCCGTCCTCGGCGGCATCGGCAACATCTACGGAGCCATGGTCGGCGGCGTCGTCCTCGGACTCGCCGAAGCCCTCTCGATCGCCTACATCGAAGAGATCCCCGGCATGCAGCAGCTCGGCGGCGGAGCCTGGTCCAACGTCTGGGCCTTCGTACTCCTCATCGTCGTCCTCCTCGTGCGGCCCCAAGGCCTGCTCGGCCAGCGCGTCACGGATCGGGCGTGAGAACCATGACCACCAACACCACCCCGCAGACGCAGACCGCGAAGACGGCACCCGCACCCGCCGCGCTCCTCTACGCGATCGTCGGTGGCAGCCTCCTCACCATCGTCAGCGCCTTCCTCGCCTGGACGTGGACCGCCGACTTCCCCGGCGACCTCACCTTCTACGGCAGCCCCGCCGACCTCCAGTACGTCACCCTGGCCGGCGCCGCCCTCACCCTGGTGCACGCGCTCGCCGCACTCGGCGTCAAGGGCTTCAGCTGGCTCACTCCCGCCGGCTCCCGCAAGGCCGTCTGGTTCCTGGCCCTCGGCACCCTGGCCGCCACCTGGTTCACGGTCATCTCGATCACCGTCGTCCTCGGCGGCGTGGTCAACCTCGAACCCGGCGCCTACGTCGCCCTCGTCGGCTCCCTCGTCCCGGCCCTCGCCGCGTACAAGCTCCCCGACGACACCCGCAAGGCCGCCCCGGCCAAGAGCAAGCTGCCCTCCTGGGCCGAGATCCTCATCATCACCGGCGTCTTCGCCCTCGGCCTCTTCGTCATCACCTTCGGCATCGACACCGATGACAAGGAACCGCAGCTCTTCGTCGCCTACCTGATCATGGTCGGCCTCGCGGCCCTCGCCCTGAACAAGTCGGGCCTCCTCGCCCGCTTCTCGGTGCTCACCGCGAACAACCGCCAGGTCACCCTCCTCGGCACCGCGGCCGCCGCGATCGCCTTCCCGTTCATCCAGCAGAGCGGCGACACCTACACGCTGATCGCGGTCAACATCCTGATCTTCGCGACCGTCGCCCTCGGCCTCAACATCGTCGTCGGCCTCGCCGGTCTCCTGGACCTCGGATACGTCGCCTTCCTCGGTGTCGGCGCCTACGCCGCCGCCCTGGTCTCCGGCAGCACCGCCTCCGCCTTCGGCATCCACCTCCCCTTCTGGGCAGCGGTCATCGTCGGCGCGATCGTCTCGCTCGTCTTCGGCGTGGTCATCGGTGCACCGACCCTGCGCCTGCGCGGCGACTACCTCGCCATCGTGACCCTCGGCTTCGGAGAAATCTTCCGCATCGCCATGGGCAACCTCGACGGCACCTCCGGCCCGGACGTCACCAACGGCCCCAACGGCATCCCGAACATCCCCCACCTCGAAATCTTCGGGTGGAACTTCGGCGAGTCCCACATTGTCGCCGGCATCGAACTCGGCGCCTACGCCAACTACTACTTCCTGATGCTGCTGGTGATGGCCCTGGTCGTCCTGGTCTTCGCCCGCGCCGGCAACAGCCGCATCGGCCGCGCCTGGGTCGCCATCCGTGAGGACGAGACCGCCGCCGAAGCCATGGGCATCAACGGCTTCAAGGTCAAGCTCATCGCCTTCGCCCTCGGCGCCACCCTCGCCGGCCTCGCCGGCACCGTCCAGGCACACGTCAACACCACGGTCGTCCCCGAGAACTACGTCTTCGCCGGGCCCGTCCCGCCGAACTCCGCGTTCCTCCTCGCCGCCGTCATCCTCGGCGGCATGGGCACCATCCGCGGCCCCATCCTCGGCGCCGCACTCCTCTTCCTGATCCCGGCGAAGCTGGCCTTCCTCCAGGACTACCAGCTCCTCGCCTTCGGCATCGCCCTCATCCTGCTCATGCGCTTCCGCCCTGAAGGCCTCATCGCCAACAAGCGCGCGCAGCTCGAGTTCCACGACGACACCGCTGACCAGGCCCCCCAGGACCTGGCCACCGCCAAGGCGGGGGCGTGAACAACATGACGACCACCACGGACACCACCACCAAGACCAAGACCACGGTTCTCGAAGCCAAGGGCGTCACCATGCGCTTCGGCGGCCTCACCGCCGTCAAGGGCGTCGACCTCCAGGTCAACGCGGGCGAGATCGTCGGACTCATCGGCCCCAACGGCGCCGGCAAGACCACCTTCTTCAACTGCCTCACCGGGCTGTACGTCCCCACCGAGGGCTCCGTCAGCTACAAGGGCAAGGTCCTCCCGCCCAAGCCCCACCGGGTCACCGAGGCCGGCATCGCCCGCACCTTCCAGAACATCCGGCTCTTCCATAACATGACGGTGATGGAGAACGTCCTCGTCGGACGCCACACCCGCACGAAGGAAGGCCTCTGGTCCGCCCTGCTGCGCGGCCCCGGCTTCAAGAAGGCCGAAGCCGCCAGCGAGGCACGCGCCATGGAACTCCTCGAGTTCATCGGCCTGGAGCACAAGGCCGACCACCTCGCGAAGAACCTCCCCTACGGCGAGCAGCGCAAGCTGGAGATCGCCCGCGCCCTCGCCAGCGACCCCGGTCTCATCCTCCTGGACGAGCCCACCGCCGGCATGAACCCGCAGGAGACCCGCGCCGCCGAAGAGCTCATCTTCGCGATCCGGGACATGGGCATCGCCGTACTCGTCATCGAGCACGACATGCGCTTCATCTTCAACCTGTGCGACCGCGTCGCCTGCCTCGTCCAGGGCGAGAAGCTCATCGAAGGCACCGCCTCTGAAGTCCAGGGCGACGAGCGCGTCATCGCGGCCTACCTCGGCACCCCCTTCGAGGGCGAGCCGGGAGCGGCCGAGGTCGCCGCGGTCGAGGCGGCAGAAGCCCACGCCGAGGTACAGACCGAGGCTGCGGCCGAGGCGGAAGCCGAAGCGGAGGCCGAGCCCGAGGCTGCGGCCGACGCCGAGGCCGGGACCGAGGCGGAAGCCGCGGACGAGGACGAGGCCCCCGCGGCCGACTCGGACGACGCACCCGCCACGGACGCCGAGGCCGAGGGCGACGCGGACAGCACCACCAGCACCACCAGCACGGAAGGAGAGGCCAAGTGACCGCACTGCTCAAGGTCGAGGACCTCAAGGTCGCCTACGGCAAGATCGAAGCCGTCAAGGGAATCTCCTTCGAGGTCAACGAAGGCGAAATCGTCTGCCTCGTCGGCACCAACGGCGCCGGCAAGACGACCACCCTGCGTACCCTCTCCGGGCTCCTGAAGCCCACCGCGGGCAGCGTCACCTTCGACGGCCAGCCCCTCGTCGGCGTCCCCGCCCACAAGATCGTCGCCCTGAAGCTGGCTCACTCCCCCGAGGGCCGCCACATCTTCCCGCGGCTGACGATCGAGGAGAACCTCCAGCTCGGCGCCTTCCTCCGCAGCGACAAGGACGGCATCGAGAAGGACATCCAGCGCGCCTACGACCTCTTCCCCATCCTGGGCGAGCGTCGCAAGCAGGCCGCCGGCACCCTCTCGGGCGGTGAGCAGCAGATGCTCGCCATGGGGCGCGCGCTCATGTGCCAGCCGAAGCTCCTCATGCTGGACGAGCCCTCCATGGGTCTCTCCCCGCTGATGATGCAGAAGATCATGTCGACCATCTCCGAGCTCAAGGCCTCGGGCATGACGATCCTGCTCGTCGAGCAGAACGCCCAGGCGGCGCTCTCCCTCGCCGACCAGGCGCACGTCATGGAGATCGGCAAGATCGTCCTCTCGGGCACCGGCCAGGACCTCCTCCACAACGAGGACGTCCGCAAGGCCTACCTCGGCGAGGACTGACAGAACGTGTGAGGCCCGCCTCCCTCGGGGGAGGCGGGCCTCACGCATGTTCCGGGGACCCCGGGAGGGGAACTACTTCCCGCTCTCCTTCTTCTTCGCCTCGGCGTCCTCGATGACCACCTCGGCGACCTGCTGCATCGACATCCGGCGGTCCATGGAGGACTTCTGGATCCAGCGGAAGGCCGCGGGCTCGGTCAGCCCGTACTGCGTCTGCAGGATGCTCTTCGCCCGGTCGACCAGCTTGCGGGTCTCCAGCCGCTGCGAGAGGTCCGCGACCTCCTGCTCCAGAGCACGCAGCTCGGCGAACCGGGACACCGCCATCTCGATGGCCGGCACCACGTCGCTCTTGCTGAACGGCTTCACGAGGTACGCCATGGCCCCGGCGTCCCGGGCCCGCTCGACGAGGTCGCGCTGCGAGAACGCCGTCAGCATCAGGACGGGCGCGATGGACTCCTGCGCGATCTTCTCAGCGGCGGAGATCCCGTCCAGGACGGGCATCTTCACGTCGAGGATGACCAGGTCGGGCCGGTGCTCGCGGGCGAGCTCGACGGCCGTCTGCCCGTCGCCGGCCTCGCCGACGACGGAGTAGCCCTCTTCTTCGAGCATCTCTTTGAGGTCGAGACGGATGAGCGCCTCGTCCTCGGCGATGACGACCCGGGTCGTCAACGGCGGAACGTGCGACTGGTCGGCGTCGGGCGTGGGCGTCGACTCGTGCTCGGCGGTCACGGGGGCTCCTTGTTGCAAGGCGATTCAGCTCCCCCGAGCCTACCTAGCTCCTGTATGTTTGTGACACGGAGGGTCTTCTGTATCCTTCATTTCGAAGGGGCCCCGGTAGCCCAGCGGTAGAGGCAATGGATTCAAAACCCATTCAGCGTCGGTTCGAATCCGACCCGGGGTACTTCTCCTTCAATTTCAAGGTCGCGAGGATAATTCAGCGATCTTCACTCGTCCCGGTGAACGAAACTTCGAATTGCGGCCAACCGGGCGAAGGCCGGCGAGGCTCCCGATCGCGGAGCACTATCCCTCGTTGTCTTCCGGGTCGGTGGACAGGCGGGCGTGCAGGTGTTCGTCGTGGTGGAGGCCGTCTCCGAAGAGGTGGGACTCGCGCAGGGTGCCTTCGGGGAGGTAGCCGCAGCGGTGGGCGACGCGGCAGGATGCCTCGTTCCCGGTGGCGTGGGCGAGTTCGATGCGGCGGGCACCGGCCGTGTGGAAGCCCCAGGTGGTGACGGCCCTGGTGGCGCGGGTGGCCAGGCCGCGGCCGCGCGCGTCCGGGAGGAGCCAGTAGCCGATCATGGCGAGGCCGTCCGCCCGGTCGACCCAGCGGAGGTTGACGGTGCCGAGCAGGGCGCCGTCGGTCGCGGCCAGGGCGGCGAAGGCGGCGCCCGCGCCCCGGTCCCAGCCGTCCTCGCGGGCTTCGAGCCAGGTCTGGGCGGCTTTGCGGTCGGTCGCGGCGAGGGGGTTCCAGAGGGCGATCGTCGGGTCGGCCGCGGCGGCGACGAGGTCGTCCAGGCGCTCCGGTCCGGCGGGATCGCGGCCCCACGGGTGGAGAGTCGCGTCGCCCAGGTCGAGTGTGGTGCGGACGAACGTCCTCATGGAAGTGCTCATGGCGCCCTTCCTACTCGGCCGCCGGTCCTGTCGCCAGCCCTTTTCGGACGTTACGGCAGGTCGCCGTCACCTCCGAGGTTGCCGGCCATGCGGCGCAGTACGTCGATGGTGGCCGCGTATTCGGCGTCGTCGATGCCCTGCCGCATCGCGGTGTGGACCTCGGCGTTGCGGGCGTGGGCGCGGAGGCGGCCCGCCTCGCCCGCCTCCGTCAGCGTCATGCCGTCGGTGGTCTCGGTGAGCCAGCCGCGGGCGGTGAGGTCGTCGTAGACGGTGTCGAAGTCGGTGTGCTGGTCGTCGTACGGGGCGAGCTTCGTGGTGAGGGTGGGGCGGGTCCATGCGCCGGGGGCGCCGGCGACGTGGTTGAGGGTCCACCAGTGGGGCTGGGTGAGGTCCTCCTCGGCGAGGGCGGTGCGGAGGGCTCCGACGGCCAGGTTGGCGACTTCGCGGCTCCAGTAGCCGATGGGCTGGGCGGCGAGCTGTGCCGGGGAGTACTGCTTGGCGGTGGTCATGCGGGTGACCGTAGGACCTCAAGTGGGCTTGGGGTCAAGGGCGGTAGGGAGTGTCGTCAAAGTGGCGTCGGCCGCCCGAAGGGCGGGGCCGGCGGGGCCTGGTGCGCGCGATCGCAAGGCGGAGGAGGGAATCGACGCGGAGCGTCGGTGACCGACGACAACGCGGCGAGCGTGCGTGCCAGGCCCCGCCGGTCAGGCGGGACTTTGACGACACGATCCAGGGGGGTGGACCTCCCGTACGACTGCGGTGGCGGTCGCGGGACGGCCTTCGTGCATGGTGATGCGTTGGCCGGGTCGGACGTGGTTCCAGTGGGCGGGGGCGAGGGGGACGAGGCGGGCGGTGGTGCGGTCGCCGGGTTCCAGGGAAGGGGTGTTTTCGAGCCAGAGGGCGGCGATGTTCACGGCCGGCTCGCCGGTGGGTGAGAGGTTGCCGATGTTCCATACGGGGCGTAGGACGCCGTGTCCGGGGATCGGTGCCCTGCGTGCGCCGAGGGTGAGGTCGATCCGGATCGTGCCGTTGCGGAGTTCGGCGGATCGCCAGTGGCACCAGGCCGTGCTGTGGGCGAGGTGGAGTTGCTCGGCGGCTTGGGCGAGTTGTTCCCAGAAGTGCCGGGATCGGGGCGGCGTGTTCCCGAGTTCTTCCAGGAGGTTGAGGGCGGTTTCCCACTCGTCGTGGGCGAGGTGGTCCCAGACGTCCCGCGCCGTGAGGTCGTTGTCGGTGGCCTTCTCCTCGGGGGTGAGGAGGGCGGCTGATTCGAGCAGCTCGATGACGTCCATGGGGTGATTGTCCGCACCGCGCCGGGCGCTCCGGCGCGGTGGGGTGGGATGGGGGGTGGAGCGGGTCAGCGGACGGCGTCGCCGATGTGGTGGATGCGGACGAGGTTGGTGGAGCCGGTGACGCCGGGGGGTGAGCCGGCGGTGATGACGACGACGTCGCCGCTCACGCAGCGGCCGATGCGCAGGAGTTCTTCTTCGACCTGGGCGACCATGGCGTCGGTGGAGTCGACGTGGGGGCCGAGGAAGGTTTCGACGCCCCAGGTGAGGTTGAGCTGCGAGCGGGTGGCCGGGTCGGGGGTGAAGGCGAGGAGGGGGATGGGTGAGCGGTAGCGGGAGAGGCGGCGGACGGTGTCGCCGCTCTGGGTGAAGGCGACGAGGAATTTGGCGTCGAGGAAGTCGCCCATTTCGGCGGCTGCGCGGGCGACGGCTCCGCCTTGGGTGCGGGGCTTGTTGCGGTCGGTGAGGGGCGGGAGGCCCTTGGCGAGGATGTCCTCTTCGGCGGCTTCGACGATGCGGGACATGGTGCGGACGGTTTCGACGGGGTGTTTGCCGACACTGGTCTCGCCGGAGAGCATGACTGCGTCGGTACCGTCGATGACGGCGTTGGCGACGTCGGAGGCCTCGGCGCGGGTGGGCCGGGAGTTGTCGATCATCGAGTCGAGCATCTGGGTGGCGACGATGACGGGTTTGGCGTTGCGCTTGGCGAGTTTGACGGCGCGCTTTTGGACGATGGGGACTTGCTCCAGGGGCATTTCGACGCCGAGGTCGCCGCGGGCGACCATGATGCCGTCGAAGGCGGCGACGATGTCGTCGATGTTGTCGACGGCCTGGGGCTTTTCGATTTTGGCGATGACGGGGAGGCGGCGGCCCTCTTCGTCCATGACGCGGTGGACGTCCTCGATGTCGCGGCCGCTGCGGACGAAGGAGAGGGCGATGACGTCGGCGCCGGTGCGCAGGGCCCAGCGGAGGTCTTCGATGTCCTTGTCGGAGAGGGCGGGAACGGAGACGGCTACGCCGGGGAGGTTGAGGCCCTTGTGGTCGGAGACCATGCCGCCTTCGATGACGCGGGTGTGGACGCGGGGTCCGTCCACGGCGGTGACTTCGAGGGTGACGCGGCCGTCGTCGACGAGGATGCGTTCGCCGGTGGTGACGTCTGCGGCGAGTCCCTTGTAGGTGGTGCCGCAGGCGTGGCGGTCGCCTTCGTGGTCTTCGACGGTGATGGTGAAGTCGTCGCCGCGTTCAAGGAGTACGGGTCCTTCGCGGAAGCGGCCGAGGCGGATCTTCGGGCCTTGAAGGTCGGCGAGGACGCCGACGCTGCGGCCGGTCTCGTCGGAGGCCTTGCGCACACGCTGGTAGCGCTCCTCGTGTTCGGCGTAGGTGCCGTGGCTGAGGTTGAAGCGGGCGATGTCCATTCCGGCTTCGACCAGTGCTTTGATCTGGTCGTATGAGTCGGTGGCGGGGCCCAGGGTACATACGATTTTCGCTCGGCGCATAAGGCGAGCGTATTCCCCTACCAACGGGTAGGTAATCGCTTCCGGGTGTCCACTCAACAACCTTTGCGCAAAAGGTTGTTGACAACTGTTGAATGTGCATGGGGGTGCTCCGATGAGCACCCCCGGGGGCCCGTTTCGTACGCGTTTCAGAGTTGGGGCGGGGTCATCGTGAAGCGGGCGTTCACCTGGGCGTGGACGGTCTGGCGCTGGGGTTCGAGGTCGAGCGGCGGGGGGCCGCCCGCGTCCTCGGCGGCGCTGAAGGCCATGGTGCGCATGCCGGCGCCGGGGGCGGCGGCGAAGGGGGCGGCGTTCTCGGCTCCGAGGTCGGCGAGTTCGACGAGGGCGGCGAGGCGGGCGCCGAGCGCTTCGGCGTATTCGCGGGCGCGCTGGACGGCTTCGAGGACGGCCTGGCGGCGGGCCTGGCCGTGGGCGGGCGAGGTGGGGCGCAGGGCCCACCAGGGGCCGTCGACCTGGGTGAGTTCGAGGTCGGCGAGGCGGGTGGTGAGTTCGCCGAGGGTGGTGAAGTCGCTGAGTTCGGCGGTGATGTGGACGCGGCCGTGGTAGGCGCGGACGCGTTCGGCGCGGCCGTGGCGGGTGAGTTCGGGGGTGATGGAGAGGGCGCCGGTTTCGAGTTTTTCGACGGGGTCGCCGTAGCTCTTGATGAGGTCGAGGACGGTGTTGTTGCGTCGGGTGAGGTCTTCGAGTGCGGTGCGGCGGTCGGTGCCGCGGGCGTTGACGGTGATGCCGATGCGGGCGATCTCGGGGTCGACTTCGAGGCGGGCTTCGCCGCGGACGGCGACGCGGGGTACTTCGGGGGTGCCGTAGGGCTGGTGCGATGCGTCCTGGGTCATGGTTTCACTCTCGCACTGTCGCCCGTTCGGGTGTGGTCATCGGATCGAAACCTGACGGGGGTGTTGCGGCTTGTTACCAGTGGGTCAGAATCTACGCGCGTTGTTCACGCCTCAAAAGGGGAGACGGCATGGCGTTCGACCGCAGGACATTCATAGGGACCACGGCCGCGACCGGTGCGGCCGTGGCGTTGGCGGGGGCCACGAGCACCCCGGCCGCCGCCGCGCAGCAGGATGCGAAGAAGCAGGGGCCGCGGACGTACGCGTTCACGGTGATGGGGACGACGGACCTGCACGGGAACGTCTTCAACTGGGACTACTTCACGGACAAGGAGTTCGACGACAAGGCGCACAACGACGTCGGTCTGGCGAAGATCTCGACCCTGGTGGACCAGGTGCGGGCGGAGAAGGGGCGGTGCAACACGCTGCTCATCGACGCGGGTGACACCATCCAGGGCACGCAGTTGTCGTACTACTACGCGAAGGTCGATCCGATCACGGCGCGGCGTGGTCCGGTGCATCCGATGGCGCAGGCGATGAACGCGATCGGTTATGACGCGGCGGCGCTGGGGAACCACGAGTTCAATTACGGCATTCCGGTGTTGCGGAAGTTCGAGGAGCAGTGCGACTTCCCGCTGCTGGGGGCGAACGCGCTGGATGCGAAGACGCTGCGGCCGGCGTTCGCGCCGTACAGCATGCACCGGTTGCGGACCCCGCACGGGCGCGACGTGAAGGTGGCGGTGCTGGGGCTGACGAATCCCGGTATCGCGCTGTGGGACAAGGCGAACGTGCAGGGGAAGATGACGTTCCCGGGCCTGGAGGAGCAGGCGGCGAAGTACGTGCCGCGGCTGCGTTCGATGGGTGCGGACGTGGTGATCGTGTCGGCGCATTCGGGGTCGAGCGGTACGTCGTCGTACGGTGACCAGCTGCCGTACATCGAGAACGCGGCGGCGCTGGTGGCGGAGCAGGTGCCGGGGATCGACGCGATCCTGGTGGGTCACGCGCACACGGAGATCCCGGAGTACCGGGTGAAGAACAAGGCGACCGGCAAGGACGTGGTGCTGTCGGAGCCGCTGAAGTGGGGGCAGCGCCTGACGCTGTTCGACTTCGAGCTGGCGTGGGAGAAGGGCCGCTGGTCGGTGGCGAAGGTCGCGGCGAAGGTGCTGAACTCCAACACGGTGGCGGAGGACGCGAAGATCACGCGGCTGCTGTCGGACGAGCACCGCAAGGTCGTGGCGTACGTGAACCAGGTGATCGGCACCTCGACGCAGGCGATGTCGTCCGCGGAGGGTCCGGTCAAGGACGTGGCGATCATCGATCTGATCAACCACGTGCAGGCGGAGACGGTGAAGGCGGCTCTGGCGGGTACGCAGTGGGCGGCGCTGCCGGTGCTGTCGCAGGCTTCGTGCTTCTCGCGGACGGCGGCGATCCCGGCCGGGCAGGTGACGATCCGGGACGCGGCGGGTCTGTACCCGTTCGAGAACACGATGGAGGCCCGGCTGCTGACGGGTGCGCAGCTGAAGGACTACCTGGAGTTCTCCGCGCGGTACTTCGTGCGGACGGCGCCGGGTGATGCGGTGGATCCGGCGAAGCTGACGAACGCCGATGCGATCCCGGACTACAACTACGACGCGGTGTACGGGCTGGCGTACGACATCGACATCGCGCAGCCGGCGGGTTCGCGGATCTCGGGGTTGTCGTTCCAGGGGAAGCCGGTGGATCCGGCGGCGCAGTTCGTGCTGGCGGTCAACAACTACCGGGCGTCGGGTGGCGGGAACTTCCCGCACGTGCCGCAGGCCAAGCAGCTGTGGTCGAACTCGGACGAGATCCGCAACACGATCATCCAGTGGGTGCAGGCGAAGGGGACGATCGACCCGGCGCAGTTCGCCTCGGTGGACTGGCGGCTGACGCGGGCGGGCGTGCCGGTGTTCTAGTCGGCGGCCGTTTTCGACGGGGGTCGGTGTCCGCGGCGGCGGGCGCCGGCCCCGTCGGTGTTCTCAGGGGTCGGTGCGGACGAGGTGCGCCGGGACGGCGGCGTCGAGGGCGGCGATGACGCGTTCGCCGCGTGCGACGTGGTCCGGGTGGATGTGCAGGTGGCAGCCGCAGCCGGTGAGGACGATGCGGCCGGGGCCTTCGTGTCGCATGACGGCGATCTCGTCGAAGCGGATGTCGTGTTCGTCGCGGTTGCCGTCGCGGACGACCAGGCCCCAGGGGGCGAGGAGGTATTCGCCGCTTTCGTGGCGGGGGGTGATGAGGCGACGGAGGGGGGTCTTGCGGAAGCGGGTGCCGGGGGCGCTGGGGGTGCCGGGGTGCTCACCGTGGACGCGCCAGCAGGTGGAGTTGGGCAGCGGGGTGCCGCCGGGGGTGGCGGGCCGGGGGAAGACCTGGGGTGGCACGACGAGGACGGCGTCGGTGAGGGCGCGTTGCAGGTGGTCGGCGACGTCCTGCGGGGTGACGGCGGCGTGCTGCGCGAGGAGGGTGCCGGGGTCGTGGTAGGGGATGCCGAAGTGTTCGCTTTCGAGGGCGCGTTGGAGGGACGTCCAGCGGTCGTGGCCGCAGTGTCCGTCGTGGCAGCGCAGTTCGGCGCGCGCGTGCTCGGTGAAGGTGTCGAGCTCGTGCCGGGTGGGGCCTCCTCGGGCGAGGCGCAGGGTTTCGTTCCACAGGGTGTCGGCGGCTTCTTCGGCGTGGCCGTCGGCGGGGCGCAGGACGAGGACGCGGTCGAGGGTCAGTCGGTCGCGGAGGAACCGGTGGAGGGTGACGCCGTCGGAGATGCCGCGTGTGTGGTGCGTGAGGTGCTCGACGCGTTGGCTCAGGACGTGGCAGGCGGCGACGGCGGCGGGTTCGTGGGCCCGTGAGGTCAGGAGGAGGGAGACGGTGTCGACCAGGCGGTGCTGCCAGGTTCCCGGTACGCCGGCGCGCAGGCGGGGAGCGGATCGGTCGGGGCGGGGGCCGTCGGGCAGCGGGAGGGTGAGTCCGGCGGGTGGGGGGCCGTCGAGGGCGAGGACGGCGTTGCCGCGGGTGAAGTGGGCGGCGGCGTGGGTGCGGACGGCGTCGGAGGTGAGCCGGGCGTACATGTCGGGGTCGTGGTGCAGGACGAGGCCGAGGCCGTGGGGCCCGTAGCGTGCGCTGAGGGGTTCGGCGCCGCGGTGGTCGCAGGTGCGGGGCGGGTGGAGGCCGAGGAGGCGGGTGGCGTGCTCCATGTACTGGGTCGGCAGGTCACGGAGGGCGCTGCAGACGGTGTGGAGGAAGCCGGTGACCTCTTGGGGGGTGCCTTTGACCACGAAGTGGGTCGCCTCCCCCTCGACGGAGCTGGTGAACTCGTGGGGCCGCCTGCCGAGGTGCGTCGTCACGAGGGCTTCGACGAGGTGGGCGGCGCCGAGGGTGGGGGCGGTTTCGTCCCGCAGCCCGGTGCCGAAGGAGAGGACCGCGGTGAGGGGGCCCGGGGCTGGGGCGGCCTGCCACAGGACGGTGACCCCGTCGGCACTGGTGCGCTGCATGACGGCGACGATAGCCGCAGCTCAGGTGCGGTTGGCCGAGGGGGCCGCCGGAAGGGGCCCGGGGGGTCTCCCGTCGATCCGGCCTGATCGACAAGACGCCCCCTAGGGGTGGTCGACGAGCGGGAGCAGTTCGACCGCGGGGCGGGGGCGGGTGTGCTCGCGCTGTTCGAGGCCGAAGGTGGTGAAGGCGGTGCGCGGGGGTTGGGGGTAGGCCTCTTTGCCGGTGAGGGTGTTGAGGATGGCGGCGCTGCGCCAGGCGGCGAGGCCCAGGTCGGGGGCGCCGACGCCGTGGGTGTGGCGTTCGCCGTTCTGGACGAAGATGCTGCCGCTGACGGAGGGGTCGAGGATCATCCGGTAGCGGTCGTCGATGCGGGGGCGGCCGGAGGAGTCCTTGCGCAGGTAGGGGTCGAGGCCTGCGAGGAGGCGGGTGAGGGATCGTTCCTTGTAGCCGGTGGCGAGGACGACGGCGTCGGTGGTGAGGCGGGAGCGGGCGCCCTGTTCGGCGTGTTCGAGGTGGAGCTCGACCTTGGTGGTGGCGACGCGTCCGGCGGTGCGGACGGTGACTCCGGGGGTGAGGACGGCGTCGGGCCAGCCGCCGTGGAGGGTGCGGCGGTAGAGCTCGTCGTGGATGGCGGCGATGGTGGCGGTGTCGATGCCCTTGTGGAGCTGCCATTGGGCGGGGACGAGGTGGTCGCGTACGGGTTCGGGGAGGGAGTGGAAGTAGCGGGTGTAGTCGGGGGTGAAGTGTTCGAGGCCGAGCTTCGAGTACTCCATGGGGGCGAAGGAGGGGGTGCGGGCGAGCCAGGTGAGCCGTTCGCGGCCGGTGGGGCGGGCGCGGAGCAGGTCGAGGAAGACTTCGGCCCCGGACTGCCCCGAGCCGATGACGGTGACGTGTTCGGCGCCGAGGATGCGCTGGCGGTTGTCCAGGTAGTCGGCCGAGTGGATGACGGGGACGGTGGGGGCTTCGGCGAGGGGGCGCAGGGGTTCGGGGATGTGGGGGGCGGTGCCGATGCCGAGGGCGAGGTTGCGGGTGTAGGTGCGGCCGAGGGCTTCGGCTTCGCCTGCGGGGTCGAGTTGGGTGAAGTCGACTTCGAAGAGGTCGCGTTCGGGGTTCCAGCGGACGGCGTCGACCTGGTGGCCGAAATGGAGGCCGGGGAGGCGGCCGGCGACCCAGCGGCAGTAGGCGTCGTATTCGGCGCGGTGGATGTGGAACTGCTCGGCGAAGTAGAAGGGGTAGAGCCGTTCCTTGTGCTTGAGGTAGCTGAGGAAGCTCCAGGGGCTGGCGGGGTCGGCGAGGGTGACGAGGTCGGCGAGGAAGGGGACTTGGAGGGTGGCGCCTTCGATGAGGAGTCCGGGGTGCCAGCGGAAGTCGCGGCGCTGCTCGTAGAAGACGGTGGCGAGTTCGCCCGCTCCTTGGTGGGGGAGGCCGTGGGCGAGGGCGGCGAGGGACAGGTTGGACGGTCCGATGCCGATTCCGACGAGGTCGTGGGGTGCATCGAGCTGGGCGGTCATCGGTGGGTGCTGCCTTCCAGGTGGGCGATGAGGGTGTCCAGGTCTCCCGCCGTGGTGTGCGGGTTGAGCAGGGTGGCTTTGAGCCACAGGCGGCCGTCGGCGTGGGTGCGGCCGAGGACGGCGCGGCCTTGGTGGAGGAGGGCACGGCGCTGGGTGGCGAGTTCGTCGTCGGTGGCGTGGGTGGGCCGGAAGAGGACGGTGCTGATGGTGGGTGCCGAGTGGAGTTCGAAGCCGGGGTGGGCGTCGAGCCGCTGGGCGAGGTGGTGTGCGAGTTCGCAGGTGCGGTCGATGAGGTGGGTGAGGCCGTCACGGCCGAGTGAGCGCAGGGTTGCGGCGATCTTGAGGGCGTCGGGGCGGCGGGTGGTGCGCAGGGAGCGGCCGAGGAGGTCGGGCAGTCCGGCTCCGGTGTCGTCGGGGGCGTTGAGGTAGTCGGCCTGGTGGGCGAGGGGGGCCAGGAGCGCGGTGTCGGGGACGGTGAGGAGTCCTGCGGCGACGGGCTGCCAGCCGAGTTTGTGCAGGTCGACGGTGAGGGAGTGGGCGCGGCCGAGGCCTGCGAGTTTGTGCCGGTGGCGGGGGCTGAGGGCGAGGAGTCCGCCGTAGGCGGCGTCGACGTGGAGGTCGGCGCGGTGGTGGTCGCAGAGGTCGGCGATGGCGGGGAGGGGGTCGATGAGTCCGGCGTCGGTGGTGCCGGCGGTGGCGGTGACGAGGGTGGGGCCGGGGGTGGCGGCGAGGGCTTCGGCGAGGCGGGCGGGGTCGAGGACGCCGGTGGGCGTGGGGAGTTCTGTGGCCGGGGGCAGGCCGAGGAGCCAGGCGGCGCGGGGAACGGAGTGGTGGGCGTTGGCTCCGTGCAGCACGGTGAGGCGGGGGCCGTGGCGTTCGCGGGCGAGGAGCAGGGCGAGTTGGTTGGCTTCGGTGCCGCCGGTGGTGACGAGGGCGTCGGGGTGGGGGGTGTCGTAGAACTCGGCGGCCAGGGTACGGGTGAGTTCGGCTTCGAGGGTGGAGGCGGCGGGGGCCTGGTCCCAGGAGTCGAGGGAGGGGTTGAGGGCGCTGGCGGCGAGGTCCGCGGCGGCGGCGACGGCGAGCGGCGGGCAGTGCAGGTGGGCGGCGCAGAGGGGGTGGGCGGGGTCCGCGGCGCCGGCGGCGAGGGCGTGGACGAGGGTGCGCAGGGCTTCGTGGTCGCCGGTTCCGTGGTCGGGCAGTACGTCGCCCAGTGCGGCTCTGACGCGGGCGGTGACGGCGTCGGGGCCGCCGGCGGGGAGGGGGCCGCGGCGTTCGGCGGCGCCGGTGCGGAGGGCGTCGAGGACGGTGTCGAGGAGGGGGCGCAGGGCGTGGGAGCCGTGCGCTCCGCCGGCGAGCGCGGTGCCGTGCGGCGCTGTCATGGGTGCTTCCGGCCGGCCGGGATGCCGGGTGCCGTGCGGCGCTGTCAACGGGACCTCCGGGGGCTGGCCGGGGTGTGCCTGGCGGCGCTGTCGTCCCGGTGCGGGCCTGGGTGCGGCGGGGGGGCACCCTGCCAGTACAACGATCAGACCCGAATGGGGTAACCGCCGGGGTTTGTCCGAATCGCCGAGGCCTGGGGGCCGGTGCCGGGGGCGGGGTGGGGCGCCGTCCGGGACTGCATGATGAATGGCGCCCCGGGCCGAGTGGCCCGTACGGGCTCCTACCGCCCAACACATCACGTTCTACGTCCCGGACAGCACCCCCCGCCCCCGTCACCGGCCGCGCGCCCCCGACGCCCCCGCCGGGGTCGGGGCTGGGCCCGGCCCCCCGTTCCGCCGAGCCGCCACGCAGGGCTAACGGCGGATGCGGATCGCGCGCGACAGGTCGTCCAGTTGGTCGACGAGCTTGCGGCGCAGGAGCGGGATGATGTCAGGGTCGGCGAGGCAGGCCTGGCCGGCCTTGAGGTTGGCCTCGTCGACCGCGTAGACGGGGAAGGCGTAGCGGCCCGCGGCTTCGCCGATGGCGGGGCCGCGGCGGGCGCCGAGGGCGACGGCGTCGGGGTAGTAGCGGGTCACGTACTCGGCGGTGAGGTCGCTCTGTTCGGGCTGCCAGAAGCCCTGGGCGGTGGCGCTGAACAGGTAGTTGGACAGGCTGTCGTCGTTGAAGAGGCGGTTCCAGGCGGCGGCCTTGGCCTCCGGGGTGGGGAGGGCGGCGCGGCAGCGTGCGGCGCCTTCTTCTCCGGTGGCGCTGGGGTCGGCGGCGAGGGCGGCGTCGATGTCGGTCTCACCGACGGCGCCGAGGACGGCGAGGCGGCCGAGGATGCGCCAGCGCAGTTCGGGGTCGAGTGCGGGGCCCCCGGGGACGGTGTCGTCGGCGAGCCAGGCGGCGATGGTGTCGGGCTGGGTGGCGCTGCCCACGAGAGTGCGTACGGCGGTCAGCCGCATGCCGGGCTCCGAGCCGTCCTCGGTGCGCCGCAGGAGGTCGCGGGCGATGGCGGTGAGGGTGGCGAGCGCGGCCGTGCGGTTCTCGGGGGCGAGGTAGCGGACGGCGATCTCGGTGCGGGCGAACGCGAGGACGCCCTGGACGATGGCGAGGTCGCGTTCGGCGGACAGGTGCGCTTCGGCGGCGTTCAGGTAGTCCTGCGGGGCGAGTTCGCCGTCGCGGACCATGTCGCGCAGGCAGTTCCAGACGACGGCGCGGGTGAGGGCTTCGGGGATGCCGGAGAGGCCGCGCAGGACCGTTTCGAGGGAGGTCTCGTCGAGGCGGATCTTGGCGTAGGTGAGGTCGGCGTCGTTGAGGAGGAGCAGTGCGGGGCGTGCGCCGCTCGTCGAGACCACCTCGTCGGAGGGGACGTCGAGGTCGAAGAGTTCGCGCAGTTCCAGATTGCGGCTGTCCACGGGGTCGCGGTCGTAGACGCCGACGGCGATGTGGTGGGGGCGGCTGCCGTCGCGGTCGACGGTGAGGGTCCAGCCGGCGGTGCCTTCGGGGGCGTCCTCGATGCGCGGGGTGAGGGTGTCGATGCCGGTGGTGCGCAGCCATGCGTCGGCCCAGCCGCGGACGTCGCGTTCGGTGTGGGCGGCGAGGGAGTCGATGAAGTCGGCGAGGGAGGCGTTGGCGAACCTGTGGCGGGCGAAGTGGGTGTTGATGCCGGCCAGGAAGTCCTTCTCGCCGAGCCAGGCGACGAGTTGGCGCAGGGCGGAGGCGCCCTTGGCGTAGGAGATGCCGTCGAAGTTGAGGAGCGCGGAGGCGGTGTCGGGGACGTCTTCGGGGGCGACGGGGTGGGTTGAGGGGCGCTGGTCCGCTTCGTAGCCCCAGGGTTTGCGGGTGACGCCGAAGGCGGTCCAGGTGTCGGTGAAGCGGGTCGCTTCGGTGAGGGTCTGGTAGCCCATGTATTCGGCGAAGGACTCGTTGAGCCAGATGTCGTCGAACCAGGCGAGGGTGACGAGGTCGCCGAACCACATGTGGGCCATCTCGTGGGCGATGACCATGGCGCGGGACTCGCGTTCGGTGTCCGTGACGGCGGAGCGGTAGATGAATTCGTCGCGGAAGGTGACGAGGCCGGGGTTCTCCATGGCGCCGGCGTTGAATTCCGGGACGAAGGCCTGGTCGTAGGAGTCGAAGGGGTAGGGCTCGGTGAACTTGACCTGGTAGCGGTCGAAACAGGCCGTGGTGATGGAGAGGATCTCGTCGGCGTCGGCGTCCATGTGGGGCGCGAGGGACTGGCGGCAGTGGATGCCGAAGGGCAGGCCGGCGTGTTCGGTGGTCACGCTGTGCCAGGGGCCTGCGGCGACGGCGGCGAGGTAGGTGGAGATGACGGGTGTGGGGGCGGACTGCCAGATGCCGGCCCCGTCGGTGTCGCGGTCGGCGAGGCGGGTGGTGACGCCGTTGGCGAGGACGGTCCAGTGCGCGGGGACGGTCACGGTGAACTGGAAGACGGCCTTGAGGTCGGGCTGGTCGAAGGCGGCCAGGACGCGCTGGACGTCGTCGAGGAACATCTGGCTGTAGACGTAGGTCTCGCCGTCGGCGGGGTCGGTGAAGCGGTGCAGGCCTTCGCCGGTGCGGGAGTAGCGCATGCGGGCGTGGACGCGCAGCTCGTGGTCGCCCGGTGCGAGGGCGAGCGGGAGGCGGTTGTCGTCGAGGGTCGCCGGATCGAGGGGGTGGCCGTCGAGGGTGGCGGAGCGCAGTTCTTCGGGCTTCAGCTCCACGAAGGTCTCGCCGGCGGAGCGGGCGGTGAACCGGATGGTGGTGGTGGAGTCGAAGGTGTCGTCGCCGGTGGTGAGGTCGAGGCCGACGACGTAGTCGTGGACGTCGAGGAGCTGGGCTCGGAGCTGCGCTTCGTTGCGCGTCAGTGCGGACATGGGGCCCATGCTGCCCCAGTGGGCGGCCGGACCCCGAGCGTCTACTCCTCGCCGGCGGCGATCGTCTCGTGGTGGCGGATGACCTCGGCGATGATGAAGTTGAGGAGCTTCTCGGCGAAGGCGGGATCGAGCTTGGCGTTCTCGGCGAGCTGGCGGAGCCGGGCGATCTGGCTGGCCTCGCGGCCCGGGTCGGCGGGGGGCAGCTGGTGGCGTGCCTTGAGGTGGCCGACCTGCTGGGTGCACTTGAAGCGTTCGGCGAGCATGTGGACCACGGCCGCGTCGATGTTGTCGATGCTGTCCCGCAGGCGGGCGAGCTCGGCGGTGACGCTCTCGTCGATGCCGTCGGCGGCGGGGCCCTGGCCGTTGCCCGTGCCGTTGTCGAGGTCGCTGATGTTCATGGTTCCCGAGAATACGTGGCGCGGGCCCGCAGGTCGCGGGGGTAGTCGGCCTGTGAGACGGCGGCCGCGTCACCGGGGTGGGACCGCGGTGGCGGCCGGCCGCCTTCCGGGCCGGGGCCTGCGGTGAGGTGGCCGCCGCGGGCCTTTCGGGAGAGCAGGAGGCGGAGCCAGGAAGCGGCGTGCGGGTAGGTGCGGGCCCAGAACGTCGAGGGGGTCACCGGTCGCTCCCGGCTCTGCCGATGGCCCCCGGGCTTCCGGCCCGGACCCGGTGCGGTGACCGTCGCGGCGGTGCGGGCGCCCGTGCGGGCCCGCCCTGCGGCGGTACCGGGGCCATGCGGGCCCGGCCTGCGGCGGGCCGCTGCGCCGCGGCTGCCCGGGGCCCCGCCCCGGACTCCGCGCCTGGCAACGCCGGCGGGGCCGGCTCCGGCCGGGCGCGGCGCGGGGTGGTGCGGGATGCGGTCACGCCGTTGTGGCGGCCGGGCCGCTCGCCCAGGCCATGCGGCCATCCCGACGCCGGGTGCGTCGTGACGGACGTGGAGAGGGAGAGGTAGAGCTCGCCGGCGATCTCGGCGTTGGTCATGCCGCGGGCGAGGCGGCGTACGACGTCGCGTCCGCCGGTGGAAGGAGGGATCCGCCGGTGGAAGGAGGGATCCGCCGACGGCTGCCGCCCGTACGGCTTCAACCAGCGTGGCCGGGTCTGCGTCCTTGAGGGGAGCCGGCTGCTTCGCCGTGGAGCGCCGCGCGGACGTACTCGTCGAGGCCGAAGGTGGTGACGATGACGATGCGTGGCCGGTCGCCGGCGGACAGGCGCCGGGTGGCTTCGGAGCCGTCGGGTCCCGGCATGCGGATGACGGGGAGCAGGACGTCGGGGCGGTGCTCGGCGACGGCTGCGGGGGCTGCCTCTCCGTCGACGCCGTCGGCGAGGACCTCGATGTCCGGCCGGCTTTCGAGGATCGTCCGGAAGCCGGTTGCGATCATCTCCCGGTCGTCCGCGACGACCGCGCTGATCGCCGTGCGCCGCCTGCCCCGCGTCGCCCGCTGCCTCAGGTTCCCTCCCCTGGGACCGGCGCGTGGGTCGGCCCGCAACCGCGCGGCGGGCCGCCGGGGAGGGTGCCGCGGGGCCCGGGCGGCGGCGGCGCTGGTGGTGGGTGCGCCTCGTCCTCCCGGCCGGTTCGTGCCGGGCCGGGAGGACGAGGGTGGGTGCGGGTGGGGGCTACAGGGTGGCCGCGGCGCTCTTGATCTGGGCGGCGAAGGTGGAGACCTCGGTGTAGACGCCCGGGTAGTCGGGGCGGGCGCAGCCGATGCCCCAGCTGACGATGCCGACCTGGATCCAGGCTCCGGCGTTGTCACGGCGGAACATGGGGCCGCCGGAGTCGCCCTGGCAGGTGTCGACGCCGCCCTGGTCGATGAAGCCGGCGCAGATCTCCTCGCCGGGGACGAGGTCGCTGTAGGCGGCGTTGCAGTCGGCGTCGGAGACGAAGGGGACGGTGGCCTTCATGAGGTAGCGCTGCTGCCCGCCGCCCTCGCGGGTGGCGCCCCAGCCGGCGACGGTGAAGGTGCCGTTGTCGTAGGCCTTGGTCTCGGCGATTTTGAGGGTGGGCAGGTTGATGGGCTTGGCGAGCTTGATCAGGGCCCAGTCCTTGCCGGTGCCGTTGTAGCCGGGCGCGCGAAGGACCTTGGTGGACTTGACCTTGATGGCGCTGGAGCTGTTGAGGTCGACGACTCCGGCCGTGGCGGTAATGGAGGTGTTGTTGCCGGAGCCGTTCACGCAGTGGGCGGCGGTGAGGACGATCTGCTGGGTGTAGAGGGCGCCGCCGCAGCCCATGGAGAGGCGCACCATGAAGGGGAACTCGCCCTGGGCGGCTCGGGTGCCGCCGACGACGGGTGCGGTGCCTGCGGTGGCGGTGCCGGGCTGGAGGCTGACGGCCGCGAGGGCGACGGCGCCGACGGCGAGGGTGCGCTTCATGAATCGCACGAGGCTGGACACAGTCAACACACTGCCTTTCGTGGGGGGTTGGGCCGTGCGTGTCATCGGGGAATGACGGGTCCATGACACAACAGGAGCACGGCGGCCAACAAGAACGCAGTTTCGGCCAACTCCCCGCAGCGCGACAGGGATTGCGGTAAGGAGCACCCGATGAAGGAGAACGGCGGGCGGGACGGGATCATCGAGCACGGATTTCCGCACCTCGCGACCGTGCGCGCCTCGATCACCGCGCTCTTCCGGCGCCTGTCGGCCGACGGGGTCCGCGCCTACGCCACGAGCTTCTCCCCCGCCGACGCGGCCTTCGGCGCCTCCGACGACCTGCACCTGGGTGCGCAGCGGGTGGCCTCGGCGATGGTGCGCGCGCTACGGCTGCCCGATGCGCGGATGGTGGTCGCCTTCCGGCCGATGGAGGAGGCGGCCACGGTGGAACTGGCCGCGGGGCCCGAGTACTTCGTCGAGGTCAACGACCGTTTCCGCACCCACCGGCGGGACCTGGCGGCGGCCCTGTCGCACGAGGTCGCCCATGTGCTGCTGCACCGGCTGGAACTCGCCTTCCCCGATCCGGCGGAGAACGAGATCCTCACCGACACCGCCGCCGCCTACCTGGGGGCGGGCTGGCTGCTGCTCGACGCCTACCGGGAGGACGCGCTCACCCACCAGAGGTTCGGCTACCTGACGCCGGAGGAGTTCGGCTACGTCCTCGCCAAGCGGGCGGCGCTGTTCGGCGAGGACCCGTCCCCGTGGTTCACCAGCCCGCAGGCGTACGAGGCCTACGTGCGCGGGAGCGCGCTGGCGGCCCGGGACCACCGCCGGGCTCCGCTCGCCGCCGCCGGCCCGGGGGCGCGGCGGCGGTACGCGAGGGCGCGGCGCACCGGGGCCACCCCGGCGGACGGGTCGGCGTACCGCTTCGAGCGCGAAGGGTCCGGCGCGGGGCTGCGCGTCAGTTTCCCGTGCCCCGTGTGCGAGCAGCGGGTGCGGGTGCCGGTGCGCGGACGGCTGCGGGCGCGATGCGGACTGTGCCGCTCGCTGCTCGACTGCGACACGTAGTCCCGGTCCGCCCGCATATGGCTTGATCATTCACCGGTCGGTCGCGAAAAGTTTCCTACCGGCCAGTAGACATGGGTGCGGTTCTCGCCAACTCTGGTCACGTCCATGCCAATTCGTGACCGAGGAGCGCCCCCCATGCGCAGTTCCCGCCGCATCCGCACGCCCCGTACCGCCGCCGTCGGCGTGGCCGCAGCGGCCGCCGTCCTGACGCTCGTTCCGGCCACCGCGGCCCAGGCGGCCCCCGTCGCCGCGCCCGCGCCCGTCTCCGCACCGGCGACCACGACCGCGTCCGCGTACGCGTCCGCCTCCGCGCCGGGCGGGAACGCGGCGATACTCGGCATCGACTACGCCACCTGGCAGCGGGAGGTGGCCGCCGTCGTCGACGCGGCGCGTCCGGCCATCGAGCAGCGCATCGCGAACTCGCCCGCCGGCGAAAAGCCGGCCCTCGTCCTCGACATCGACAACACCTCGCTGGAGACGGACTTCCACTGGTTCTGGACCTACCCGACCCCCGCGATCACCAAGGTGCGCGCACTGACCCAGTACGCCCACGCGCGCGGCGTCGCCGTCTTCTTCGTCACGGCCCGCCCGGGGATCATCCACTCCCTGACCGAGTACAACCTCAAGGCCGTCGGCTACCCGGTGTCCGGGCTCTACGTCCGCGACCTGCCCGACCTCTTCGAGGAGGTCGGCACCTACAAGACGGCCAAGCGCGCGGAGATCGAGGCGCGCGGCTACAGGATCATCGCGAACATCGGGAACAGCCCGACCGACCTGGTCGGCGGCCACGCCGAGCGCACCGTGAAGCTCCCGGACTACAACGGCAAGCTCTCCTGACGCACCGGCGGGGACGGTACGGCTCCCCCTCGCGCGCGGCCTTCGAGCGGCCTTCGAGCGGCCTTCGCGTGATGTCACGTGACTTCGCGCACAACAGATGGCCCGACCGCGGTTCAGCGGCTGGACCCAGCGGGTAGTCATACCTCAACGCACCGACGAAGACTCGGGCCCGACCCCTCGCCAGGGGGCCGGGCCCGCTTCCGTTCCCGGCTTCCGCAGGCGCGGCGGGCCCGTCCGGCCCGTGCCGACCGGTCGCGGACCCGCCCCGCGCCGCCTTTCTGCAGCGACCGGCCGGAAAGGGGTCGCCGAGGCCGACGAAGGCCAGGCCCTGCCGGTCCTGCGCGCCTTCCTCCGCTCCTGGGGGGCGGGGGCAGGGTCACGCACGGTGTGCCGGTCGGCTGCCGGGGGCGAGCAGGCGGCTCGGCGGCGCGCCGGGCTCGCCCGAGTAGGCGTTCGCCTGCCTCCTGCCGCACCCGGGCCGCGGCCCGTTCACCCTGCTCCCGGACCGGACTCCGGGCCCGACCGGCGCGGCGCGAAGGGCGGTCCCGGCGACGCCGCCCCCGCCGCACCGGAGCGGCAGCCGGCTGCGTCCTGAGCCGGGGGCCGGCTCCCCCACCCTCACCGCACAGCGGCAGTGGACCCGGCCCTGGAGAAGCCCGGCCCGAGCAACCGGCCACCCCCAGGGCGTGTCCGCAAAAGTGGCGCCGGCCGCCCGAAGGGCGGGCCCCGGCGTCCGGTGCCATGGACTCTCCCCGGGCCCGCAGGGCCGAGGGGAAGCCCCGCAGGGCCGAGGGCCGCCCGAGTACCGGACCCACCCCGGCGCGCCCGACACCGCGGCAAGGCACGCTGCCGGGCCCCGCCGCCAGGCGGGACTTGGACGAGACGAGCTAGCGCGAGCCGTACACCGGTAGCGGGGGCTCGGCCGCGGCCAGGAGCTTGACCGCCGCCTCGCCCGCCTCCGCGGGAGTCCACCTCGCGCCGCGGTCCGCCGTGGGGCCCGGCCGCCAGCCCTCCATGACGGTGATCCGGCCGCCTTCGGCCTCGAAGACCCGTCCGGTGACCCCGGCCGAGGCGTCCGCGCCGAGCCACACCACGAGCGGTGACACGTTCTGGGGTGCCATGGCGTCGAAGCCGCCGCCCTCGGGAGCGGCCATGGTCTGCGCGAAGGCCTGTTCCGTCATGCGCGTCCGCGCGGCCGGGGCGATGGCGTTGACCTGGACCCCGTACCGGCCCATCTCGGCCGCCGCGACCAGCGTCAGGCCGAGGATGCCCGCCTTGGCGGCGCTGTAGTTGCCCTGCCCGACGGACCCCAGCAGGCCCGCCCCGGAGGAGGTGTTGACGACCCGGGCGGCCACCGGGCGGCCGGCCTTCGCCTCCGCCCGCCACCACGCGGCCGCCGACCGCAGCGGCAGGAAGTGCCCCTTCAGATGGACCCGCACGACCGCGTCCCAGTCGTCCTCGTCCAGGTTCACCAGCATCCGGTCCCGCAGGAACCCCGCGTTGTTGACCAGCGTGTCGAGGCGGCCGAAGGCATCGACGGCGGCCCGCACCAGGGAGCCCGCACCCTGCGCGGTCGCGATGTCCCCGCCGTGCGCCACGGCTTCGCCGCCGAGGTCCTCGATCTCCCGGACCACCTGCGCCGCCGGGCTCTCCGGTCCGGGCAACCCGTCCAGCCCCACCCCCAGGTCGTTGACGACGACCTTCGCCCCTTCCGCGGCGAAGCCCAGCGCATGGGCCCGGCCCAGCCCCCGCCCCGCGCCCGTCACGATCACGACCCGGCCCTCGCACAGTCCCGCCATCTCAGCCCTCCTTGTTGACAGTTGCCGCATCCAGGAACGCCGGGCGCTCCCCGCCGCCGTGCACCAGCAGGCCGGCCCCGCTCACGTACCGCGCCCGGTCGGAGGCGAGGAAGACCGCCGCGTCGCCCACGTCGGCCGGTTCGGCGAGCCGCCCCAGCGGGACGGTCGCGCCGACCGCTTCGATCCCGGCCGCGTCGCCGTAGTGCAGGTGCGCGAGTTCGGTCCGCACCATACCGAGGACCAGCGAGTTCACCCGTATCTCGGGTGCCCACTCGACGGCCATGGACCGGGCCAGGTTCTCCAGGCCCGCCTTGGCCGCCCCGTACGCCGCCGTCCCCGGCGAGGGGCGGGTCCCGCTGACGCTGCCGATCATCACCACCGAGCCGCGGCTCCGCTTCAGCCAGGGGCGGGCTGCCAGGGAGGCCGTCATCGGGGCGACGAGGTTGAGTTCGACGACCCGTGCGTGGCGTTCGGCGTCGCCTTCGCCGAGGAGGCGGTACGGGGTCCCGCCCGCGTTGTTGACCAGGCAGTCGAGCCGCCCGTACCGCCCGGCGACCGTGTCGAAGAAGTCCCGTACGGCGCCCGTGTCGCGCAGGTCGAGCGCGGTGAAGGACGCCTCGCGGCCGCCCGCCGTCACCGGCCGGTCGGGGGGCCTGCGTGCGCAGACGGCGACCTCCGCGCCGGCCGCGAGGAACGACCGGGCGATCCCGGCGCCGACGCCCCTGGTTCCGCCGGTGACGACGACGACCCTCCCGTCGAGCTCCATCGGCTGCTACCTTCCTCACCTAACAAATGTTTGGTGGAAAGGTAGCTGATCCTCTCATGGGTGTCTCCACCTCCGGCCCGGACAAGGGCGTCGCACTGGTCACGGCCGACTTCCCGCCCGTCAACGCGCTGCCCGTGCAGGGCTGGTACGACCTGGCCGACGCCCTGCGGACCGCGGGGCGGGACCCCGAGGTCCGGTGCGTGGTCCTCGCCGCCGAGGGCCGCGGCTTCAACGCGGGCGTCGACATCAAGGAGATGCAGCGCGACACCGGCCACGCGGCCCTCATCGGCGCCAACCGGGGCTGCTACGAGGCGTTCGCCGCCGTCTACGAGTGCGAGGTGCCCGTCGTCGCGGCCGTGAACGGGTTCTGCCTGGGCGGCGGCATCGGCCTGGTCGGCAACGCCGACGCGATCGTCGCCTCCGACGACGCCGTCTTCGGGCTGCCCGAGCTCGACCGGGGCGCCCTGGGCGCCGCCACCCATCTGGCCCGGCTGGTCCCCCAGCATCTGATGCGCGCCCTCTACTACACCTCGCGCACCGTGACCGCCGCCGAACTGCACGCCCACGGCTCGGTCTGGAAGGTGGTCCCGCCCGAGGCGCTGCGCGGCGCCGCCCTGGAGCTGGCCGCCGAGATCGCGACGAAGGACGGCTGCCTGATCCGCCTCGCGAAGGCGGCCATCAACGGGATCGACCCCGTGGACGTGCGCCGCAGCTACCGCTTCGAGCAGGGCTTCACCTTCGAGGCCAACCTCAGCGGGGTGGCCGACCGGGTCCGCGACACCTTCGGGAAGGGAGAGCGCGCATGAGCGACAAGACCATGACGGTCGAAGAGGTGGTCGGGCAGCTGCGCAGCGGGATGACCCTCGGGATCGGCGGCTGGGGGTCCCGGCGCAAGCCCATGGCCCTGATCAGAGCGCTGCTCCGGTCCGAGATCACCGATCTCACCGTGATCTCGTACGGTGGCCCCGACGTCGGCCTGCTGGCGGCCGCGGGCCGGATCCGTCGGCTCGTCGCCCCCTTCGCCACCCTCGACTCCATCGCGCTGGAGCCGCATTTCCGGGCCGCCCGCGAACGGGCCGCCTTCGCGCTCACCGAGTACGACGAGGCCATGTTCATGTGGGGCCTGCACGCCGCCGCCAACCGGCTGCCCTTCCTCCCGGTCCGCGCCGGCCTCGGCTCCGACGTGATGCGGGTCAACCCGGAACTGCGCACGGTCACCTCGCCCTACGCCGACGGCGAGGAGCTCGTCGCCGTCCCCGCGCTGCGCATGGACGCCGCCCTCGTCCACCTCAACCGCGCCGACCGCCTCGGCAACGCCCAGTACCTGGGCCCGGACCCGTACTTCGACGACCTGTTCTGCGAGGCCGCCGACGCCGCCTACGTCTCCTGCGAGCAGCTCGTGGGGACCGCCGAGCTCAGCAAGGCCGGGCCCCCGCAGTCGCTCCTCGTCAGCCGGCACTCCGTCACCGGAGTGGTGGAGACCCCGAACGGCGCGCACTTCACCTCCTGCGCCCCCGACTACGACCGCGACGAGGCCTTCCAGAAGCTCTACGCGAGCACGCCCTGGCCCGAGTTCTCGGAACGGTTCCTGTCCGGGGCGGGCGAGCACGACTACCAGTCGACCGTCCGGGCCTGGCACGAGGAGCAGCAGTGACCACGACGACCGCCGGCTCCGCCACATCCGCCACCCGTGCCGAGTACTGCGTGATCGCGTGCGCCGAGGCCTGGCGCGGCGACGGCGAGGTGCTCGCCAGCCCGATGGGCCTGGTCCCCTCCTTCGGGGCCCGGCTCGCGAAGCGGACCTTCTCCCCCGACCTGCTGCTGACGGACGGCGAGGCCATGCTCGTCGGGCTCGACGGCACGCCCGAGGGCTGGCTCCCCTACCGGCGCCACCTGACCATGGTCACCGGCGGCAGGCGGCACGTGATGATGGGCGCGAGCCAGATCGACCGGTTCGGCAACCAGAACATCTCCTGCATCGGCGACTGGGAGCGGCCGGCCCGCCAGCTGCTCGGCGTGCGCGGGGCGCCGGTCAACACCCTCAACCATCCCGTGAGTTACTGGATCCCCAAGCACTCGACGCGGGTCTTCGTCGAGCGCGTCGACATGGTCAGCGGCGTCGGCTACGACCGCGCCGCCGAGGCGGGGGCGACCCGTTTCCACCGGCTGCCCCGGGTGGTCAGCGATCTGGGCGTCTTCGACTTCGCCGGCCCCGGGAACGCGATGCGGCTGGCCTCCCTGCACCCCGGGGTCACCGTCGAGCAGGTCCGGGCGGCGACCGGCTTCGAGCTGGCGCTGCCCGAGGAGGTCCCGTACACGCGGGAGCCGACCGAGGCGGAACTGCGGCTGATCCGCGAGGTCATCGACCCCAAGGGTCTGCGCGACCGGGAAGTGCGGGGCTGATCCGGTGGAGACGGCGTTCACGAGACTGGTCGGGGTCGCGCACCCCATCGTGCAGACGGGCATGGGCTGGGTCGCCGGCCCCCGCCTGGTGTCGGCCGCGGCGCGCGCCGGCGCCCTGGGCGTCCTGGCCTCCGCGACGATGACCACGGGCCAGCTGCGGGCGGCGGTCCACGAGGTGAGGTCCCGCGTCCCGGAGGGGACCCCCTTCGGCGTCAACCTGCGTGCGGACGCCGGGGACGCGCCCGAGCGGGTCCGGCTGATCATCGACGAGGGGGTCCGGGTCGCGTCCTTCGCCCTCGCGCCCTCCCGGGAGCTGATCGGCCGGCTGAAGGACGCGGGTGTGGTCGTCATCCCGTCGGTCGGGGCGCGGCGCCACGCCGAGAAGGTGGCCGCCTGGGGCGCCGATGCGGTGATCGTGCAGGGCGGCGAGGGCGGCGGTCACACCGGTGACGTGGCCACGACGGTGCTGCTGCCCCAGGTGGTGGACGCGGTGGACATCCCGGTCGTCGCGGCGGGCGGCTTCAGTGACGGCCGCGGCCTGGTCGCGGCCCTGGCGTACGGAGCGGCGGGCATCGCCATGGGCACCCGGTTCCTGCTGACCTCGGACTCGACCGTGCCGGACGCGGTGAAGGCCGAGTACCTGAAGGCGACGGTCCGGGACGTCACCGTGACCACGGCCGTCGACGGGCTCCCGCACCGCATGCTCCGTACGGAGCTGGTCGACTCCCTGGAGCGCGCCGGCCGTACCCGGGCGCTGGTCCGGGCGGTCCGGCACGCGGCGGGCTTGCGGAAGGTGTCCGGTCTGAGCTGGCCGCAGATGGTCCGCGACGGCCTGGCGATGAAACACGGCAAGGAGCTGTCCTGGAGCCAGGTCCTGCTCGCCGCGAACACTCCCATGCTCCTCAAGGCGTCCATGGTCGAGGGCCGTACGGACCTCGGCGTCATGGCATCGGGCCAGGTCGCGGGGGTGATCGACGATCTCCCGTCTTGCGCGGAGCTCGTCCGTCGCGTCATGGCCGAGGCCCACACCGTGCTGGACCGTCTGCTCGGGCCCGACGGACCGCAGTCGCTCGACGCCCTGCCACCACCAGGGTGATCCCCCTTCTCCGTCACAGGAGTCGCCCCCATGAGCCGTGTCAGAATCCGCAGAGCGGCCGCGGCGGCCGTCGCCGCCCTCGCCCTCACCACCCTGCCGACCGCCGCGCACGCGGCGGCGGCACCCGGAGCCGGGGTCAGCGCCCGGCACCATCACCAGCAGCAGCAAGCTGAAACGATTCGTCAGATCGTCCTCCAGGGCGCGGTCAACGTCCGCGACCTGGGCGGCTACCCCACCTGGACCGGTGGCCAGGTCCGCCAAGGGCTCGTCTACCGCTCCGACGCCCTGGGCAAGCTGACCGACGCGGACGTCACCACCGTCTCCGGTCTCGGCCTCACGAAGGTCGTCGACTTCCGCATCCCGACGGAGGTCCAGTACGACGGCGCCGACCGGCTGCCATCCGGACTCTCCCCGACCGCACGCCCGGTCAGCGACCTCGGCCTCTACGGGACGCTCGTCGCAGCGATCGGCAGCGGGGACCCGGTCGCGCAGGAGCAGATGCTCGGCGGGGGCCGCGCCGAGGCCTACATGCGCGACATCTACCGCACCTTCGTGACCAGCCCCGAGAACCGGGCGCAGTTCGCGGCGACCCTGCGGGAGCTCGCGGACGGCCGGCAGGGTCCGGTCCTGTACCACTGCACGTCCGGCAAGGACCGGACGGGCTGGATGAGTTACGTGCTGCTGCGCGCCCTCGCCGTCCCCGAGGACACCGCCGAGCGCGACTACCTGGCGTCGAACACCTTCCGCGCCGCCTACGACGCCAGGGTGCGGGCGGGCCTGAAGCAGTCGGGGCGGATGCAGAACCCGGACCTGCTGATCCCGCTCCAAGAGGTACGCCAGGACTACCTGGACTCGGCAACGGCGCAACTGGAGGCCGACTACGGCAGCTTCTACGGCTACCTGACCCAGGGCCTCGGCCTGGACCTTCGAACGCTGGCGAAACTCCAGAGCAAGCTGGTCCGCTAGCGGAAACAGCGGAAACAGCGGAAACGGCGGAAACGGCGAAGCCGGGCAGCGCGTGGTGCGCTGCCCGGCTTCGCCGTGCGTACGGGTGGGGCCGGTACGGGTCAGACCGCGCGGCGGCGGCCCTGGCCGCCGGTGCCGACCCGGCTGCGGGCGGAGGCCGCCGCGGCGCCGCCGCCGGAGCCGACCGCGCCGCGTCGGCCGCGCTCGCCGGATCCGGTGGCCGATCCGCCCTGGCCGCCCTGGCCGCCGCGGCGGGCCTGGCCCGAACCGGAGCCCGCAGGGGCCTGCCCGGATCCGGCGCCGGAACGGCGTCCGCGGCCGCCGGCCGCCGGGGCGCCGGCGGTGACGGTGGCGGTGGTGGCGCGCCCGGCGCCCGAACCCGAACGGCGGCGCGAGCCGGAGCCCGAACCGGAGCCGGACCCGCTGCGCGCCTTCGGCGCGGGCTGCTGCGGAACCTCCAGCACCACCGGGATGCCCGAGGGCTCCTTGGCGCCGGTCAGCCGGGCCAGCTCCTGGTCGGAGGACTTGATCTGCGCGGTGCGCGGGGAGATCCCGGCGTCCGACATCAGCCGGGTCATGTCCCGCTTCTGGTCGGGCAGGACGAGGGTGACCACGCTGCCGGACTCGCCGGCCCGGGCGGTACGGCCGCCGCGGTGCAGGTAGTCCTTGTGGTCGCTGGGCGGGTCGATGTTGACGACCAGGTCGAGGTCGTCGATGTGGATGCCGCGCGCGGCGACGTTCGTCGCGATCAGCGCGGTGACCTCGCCCGTCTTGAACCAGTCCAGGGTGCGGTTGCGCTGCGGCTGCGAGCGGCCGCCGTGCAGGCCGGAGGCGCGCACGCCGTCGGCGAGCAGCTTCTTGACCATGCGGTCCACACCGCGCTTGGTGTCCACGAACATGATCACCCGGCCGTCGCGAGCGGCTATACGCGTCGCCACGGCCTTCTTGTCGGTCTCGTCCATGACGTACAGGACGTGGTGCTCCATGGTGGTGACCGCGCCGGCCGACGGGTCGACGGAGTGGCCGACCGGGTCGGTCAGGAACATCTTGACGAGCTTGTCGATGTTCTTGTCGAGGGTGGCCGAGAAGAGCATGGTCTGGCCGCCGGGCGCGACCTGCTTGAGCAGCGCGGTGACCTGCGGCATGAAGCCCATGTCGGTCATCTGGTCGGCCTCGTCCAGGACGGTGATCGACACCTGCGAGAGGTCCGCGTCACCGCGGTCGATGAGGTCCTTCAGACGGCCGGGGGTGGCGACGAGCACCTCGGCGCCGCGGCGCAGGGCGCCCGACTGCCGGTTGATCGACATGCCGCCGACGACGGTGGCGATGCGCAGGTTGACGGCCGTGGCGTACGGGGCCAGGGAGTCGGTCACCTGCTGCGCGAGCTCGCGGGTCGGTACGAGGACCATCGCGAGCGGTGCCTTCGGCTGCGCCCGGCGGCCGGCGGTACGGGCCAGCAGCGCCAGGCCGAAGGCCAGCGTCTTGCCGGAGCCGGTGCGGCCGCGGCCGAGGAGGTCGCGTCCGGCGAGCGAGTTCGGCAGGGTCGCGGCCTGGATGGGGAACGGCTCGGTGACGCCCTGGGCGGCGAGGGTCTTCAGCAGCGCCTCGGGCATGCCCATGTCCTCGAACGCGGCGACCGCCGGCAGCGCCGGGACGGCCGGCTCGGGCATGGTGAATTCCTGGGGCCGGGGGGCGGGGGCGGACTTCTGCCGTCCCGCACCAGCCTTCGGACGCCCCTGGGCCGCTCCTCGTCCCCGGGTGGGGCGGCGGCTGGGTCGTGCGGAGCTGGAGCTGGTCATGCGAGAAAGCCCTCCTGAAACCGGCAGGTAAAACAAAGTTCGAGACAGCAGACAAGCCGGGGCCCGCACCTCTCGGTGCGGACCCCGGCATGCTGAAGGAATTAGGCGGGGATGATGTTCTCCGCCTGGGGGCCCTTCTGGCCCTGCGTCACGTCGAAGGACACGCGCTGGCCCTCGGTGAGCTCACGGAAGCCCTGGGTGGCGATGTTCGAGTAGTGGGCGAAGACGTCCGGACCGCCACCGTCCTGCTCGATGAAGCCGAAGCCCTTTTCCGAGTTGAACCACTTCACGGTGCCAAGTGCCATTTTAAATCTCCTGAATAGGCGGCAAAGGGCCCCATCCGGAGATTCCGGCAAAAAAACAATAAAAGCGCCTGAGGAACATTCCCGTCAGGCGCACATAAAGTTCATGGGTACCACAACTGCAACGGCCACTAAGCTAGCACATCTCGGCCCCGGAGTGCAGACGGGCGGGTGTGACCTCCACCCCCCGCGCTACGGGAATGCCCCGGAACGCGCGGTGTGTCCGGGGCGGGCGGCGCGTCCGCCACCCGCCGCGGACACGGACTACAGGCGTTCGATGATCGTCACGTTGGCCTGGCCGCCGCCCTCGCACATCGTCTGGAGGCCGTAGCGGCCGCCCGTGCGTTCCAGCTCGTGCAGGAGCGTCGTCATCAGCTTGACCCCGGTCGCGCCGAGCGGGTGGCCGAGGGCGATGGCGCCGCCGTTGACGTTGACGCGTTCCGGGTCGGCGCCGGTCTCCTTCAGCCAGGCCAGGACCACCGGGGCGAACGCCTCGTTGATCTCCACCAGGTCGATGTCGGCCAGGGACATGCCGGTCTTCTTCAGGGCGTACGCCGTCGCCGGGACGGGCGCGGACAGCATGCGGATGGGGTCCTCGCCCCGTACCGACAGGTGGTGGATGCGGGCCCGCGGCCGCAGGCCGTGCTCGTGGACGGCGCGCTCGGAGGCGATCAGCAGGGCCGCGGCGCCGTCGGACACCTGGGAGGAGACCGCGGCGGTGATGGTGCCGCCCTCCACGACGGGCTTCAGCGCCGCCATCTTCTCCAGGGTGGTGTCCCGGCGCGGTCCCTCGTCCACGGCCACGTCCCCGTAGGCCACGGTCTCGCGGGCGAAGCGGCCCTCGTCGATCGCGCGTACCGCCCTCTGGTGGGAGCGGAGCGCGAACTCCTCCATCTCGCGGCGCGAGATCCCCCACTTCTGGGCGATCAGCTGGGCGCCGTGGAACTGGTTGACCGGTGCGTCGCCGTACCGGGCGCGCCAGCCGGCGGATCCCGCGTAGGGGCCCTCGGTGAGGCCGAGGGGTTCGGCCGCCTGCCGTGAGGCGAAGGCGATCGGGATCATCGACATGTTCTGGGTACCGCCGGCGACCACGAGGTCCTGGGTGCCGGAGAGCACGCCCTGCGCGGCGAAGTGCACGGCCTGCTGGGAGGAGCCGCACTGGCGGTCGACGGTGACGCCGGGGACCTCTTCGGGCAGGCCGGCGGCGAGCCAGGCCGTGCGTGCGATGTCCCCGGCCTGCGGGCCGACCGTGTCGAGGCAGCCGAAGACCACGTCCTCCACGGCGGCCGGGTCCACACCGGACCGTTCGACGAGTTCCTTGAGGACGTGCGCGCCGAGGTCGGCCGGGTGGACGGCGGACAGGCCGCCTCCGCGCCGCCCCACGGGGGTGCGTACGGCGTCGACTATGTAGGCCTCGGGCATGTCGGGACTCCTCGGACGGTCGGATCTGTCATGTGGGGCGCAGGGCGATCCCGTCCAGGACCATCGACAGGTACTGGCGGGCGATCTCGTCGGGGCTGTGCTGTCCGCCCGGCCGGTACCAGGACGCCGCCACCCACACCGTGTCGCGCACGAAGCGGTAGGTGAGGCGGATGTCGAGGTCGGCCCGGAAGGCCTTGGCGGCGACCCCCCGTTCCAGCGTCCCCAGCCAGGCCTTCTCGAACTTCTGCTGCGAGTCGGACAGGTAGTGGAAGCGGGGCTGGGCGGAGAGGGTGCGGGATTCCTTCTGGTAGATCGCGACGGCGGCGCGGTGCCGGTCGATCTCGCGGAAGGACTCGGTGACGAGGGCCTCGATGGTTTCCCTGGGGCCGAGTCCGGCGGCGAGGACGGCGTCGTAGCCCTCCCACAGCTCGGTCAGGAAGGCGGAGAGGATCTCGTCGAGCATCGATTCCTTGGAATCGAAGTGGTAGTAGAGGCTGCCGGCGAGCATCCCGGCCGCGTCGGCGATCTTGCGGACCGTGGTGGCGTTGTAGCCCTGCGCGGCGAAGACCTCGGCCGCGGTGTCGAGGAGCTCGCGGCGCCGCTCGGGCGAGGACGTCACCTGCGGCTTCTTCTTCGCTGTCGGCTTGGCTTCGCGATGGGCTTCCGGCTCGGTGTCCGGCTTGTTCGTGGGCACGCGCCCATTGTCGGACACCCCCTCACGGGTGCTGACTGCTGACGGACACCGTCTCGCCGGTCATGTACGACGAATAGCCGCTGGCCAGGAAGACGATGACGTTGGCGACCTCCCAGGGCTCGGCGTGCCGGCCGAAGGCCTCGCGGGCGGTGAGTTCGGCCAGGAGTTCCTCGCTGGTGACCTTCACCAGGTGGGGGTGCATGGCCAGGCTCGGCGCCACCGCGTTGACCCGTACGCCGAAGTCCGCGGCCTCCAGGGCCGCGCAGCGGGTGAGCGCCATGACGCCGGCCTTGGCCGCGGCGTAGTGGGCCTGGCCGGTCTGGGCGCGCCAGCCGATGACGGAGGCGTTGTTGACGACGACTCCGCCCGCCCCGGAGGCCGTGAAGGAGCGCAGTGCGGCGCGGGTGCAGCGGAAGGTGCCGTTCAGGGTGACGTCGAGGACGCGGGTCCACTGTTCGTCGGTCATGTCGACGAGGGCGGCGGTGCCGCCGAGTCCGGCGTTGTTGACGACGATGTCGAGACTGCCGTGGGTCTGCTCGGCGAGCGCGAAAAGGGCCCTCACCTGGGCCTCGTCGGTGACGTCGCAGGGCAGGGAGGTGACGCGGTCGGCCCCGAACTCGGCCGTGAGCGCGTCCTCGGTCTCCTTCAGCCGGCGGGCGTGCGCGTCGCCGATGACGATGCGGGCGCCCTCTTCCAGGAAGCGGCGGGCGGTGGCCCCGCCGATCCCGGCGCCCGCGGCGGCGGTGATGACGGCGGTGCGGTCCTGCAGCAGGTGGTGGCCGGCGGTGTACCGGGGCTCGTTCATGCGAACTCCTCGACGCTGCTCATCGCCGTACGTTAACCTACCAAACACTTGTTAGGGAAGTGGCGGCGTACGGCGTTCCAGGAGGCGGGCACCTGATGGACCTGACCCAGACGGCGGAGGTGGAGGCCTTCCGGGCCGCGGCGCGCGCCTGGCTGGCCGACCACGTACCCGCCTCCCCCCTGCCCTCCCTGGAGACGCGGGAGGGCTTCGCCGCGCACCGCGCATGGGAGGCGCGGCTGCACGCGGACCGCTGGTCGGTGGTGTCCTGGCCCGAGGAGTACGGCGGCCGGGGCGTCGACATCGTGCGGTGGCTGGTCTTCGAGGAGGAGTACTGGGCGGCCGGCGCGCCCGGCCGGGTCTCGCAGAACGGCATCAGCCTCCTCGCACCGACGCTCTTCGACCACGCGACGCCCGAGCAGCGGGCGCGCGTGCTGCCGCCGATGGCCGGCGGCGAGGTGGTCTGGGCGCAGGCCTGGTCGGAGCCGGAGTCGGGCTCCGACCTGGCCTCGCTGACGTCGCGGGCGGTCCGCACGGAGGGCGGCTGGCTGCTGTCCGGGCAGAAGACCTGGTCCTCACGGGCGGCCTTCGCGGACCGGGCCTTCGGCATCTTCCGCACCGACCCGGACGCCCCCGCACCGCACCAGGGGCTCACGTACCTGATGTTCGACCTGCGGGCGCCCGGCGTCACGGTGCGGCCCATCGGCCGCCTCGACGGCAAGCCGGCCTTCGCGGAGCTCTTCCTGGACGAGGTCTTCGTGCCCGACGAGGACGTGATCGGGGAGCCGGGGCAGGGCTGGCGGATCGCGATGTCGACCACGGGCAACGAGCGGGGCCTGACCCTGCGCTCCCCCGGCCGGTTCCTGGCGGCGGCGGACCGGCTGACCGCCCTGTGGCGGGAGCGGGGGGATCCGGCCGACACCGCACTGCGCGACCGGGTGGCCGACGCGGTGGTGGGGGCGCGCGCCTACGAGCTGTTCACCTGGGCCGGCGCCTCCCGGTTCGCCGCGGGCGGGGCCCTCGGCGCGGAGTCCAGCCTGAACAAGGTGTTCTGGTCGGAGTACGACATCGCCCTGCACGAGACGGCGCTGGACCTGCTGGGCGCGGACGCCGAACTCGCGGACGGGGAGTGGGCCGAGCCGTGGATCTTCTCGCTGGCCGGACCGATCTACGCGGGGACGAACGAGATCCAGCGCGACATCATCGCCGAGCGGCTGCTCGGCCTCCCGAAGGGCCGCCGCTGATGCGCTTCCTGCCGACCGACGAGCAGTCGGACTTCGCCCGTACGCTGCGCTCCCTGCTGGGCGCGGCGCAGGTCCCGGCGGCCGTACGGGCCTGGGCGGACGGGGACTGCCGGCCCGGGCTGGCACTGCGGTCCCGGCTCGCGGGGACGGGCCTGTTCGCGCTGGCCGCGCCCGAGGCGTACGAGGGGGCCGGCCTGCTCCCGCTGGAGCTGTCGCTGGGGTTCGTGGAGCTGGGCCGGGCGGGGGTGCCGGGGCCGGTGGTGGAGAGCGCCGCCGTATCGGTACTGCTGTCGGAGCTGGGGGACGAGGCGCTCGCCAAGCGGTTCCTGCCTGGCCTGGCCGCGGGCGAGGCGTGGGCCACGCTGACGCTGCCGGGCGGGAGCGGCGGGGGGCCGTACGCCCTGGACGCGGACGCGGCGACGTACTGCTTCACCGTGTCGGGGGCGGCCGAGCTGCGGCCGGCCGCCGCGGGCGCCACCCTGCGGTCGACGGATCCGGCCCGGCGCCTGTCGCGCCTCGCGGCCGCCGGGGGCGAGCCGCTCGCGGCGGGACCGGCGGTGGCGCGGGCGGCCCGGGCGGCCGGGCTCTGGGCGC
The DNA here is from genome assembly GCF_055559995.1 of Streptomyces sp. NPDC023541. Lineage (NCBI taxonomy): Bacteria > Bacillati > Actinomycetota > Actinomycetes > Kitasatosporales > Streptomycetaceae > Streptomyces > Streptomyces sp. NPDC023541. Next base: position 35,493 of record NZ_JBVHJO010000011.1, on the reverse strand, counting down.
GGCTGCTGACGGCGGCCCAGTGCCTGGGCGTGGCCGAGGCACTGCTGGAGCGGACGGTCGGATACGTGAAGCAGCGCACGCAGTTCGGGGCGCCGATCGGCTCCTTCCAGGCGGTCAAGCACCGGCTGGCGGACACCCTCGTGGCCCTGGAGTTCGCGCGGCCGCTGGTGTGGGCGGCGGCGCTGTCACTGGCCCCGGGCGAAGTGGCGGCGGCGAAGCTGCGCTGCGGGGAGGCGGCGTACCGCGCGGCCATGACGGCGCTCCAGCTCCACGGCGCGGTCGGCTACACCGAGGAGCTGGACCTGTCGCTGTGGCTGCGCAAGGCACGCCCGCTGCGGGACGCGTGGGGCACGCCGTCGGCGTGCCGGGCAGAGGTCCTGCGGTCGCTCACACCCGGGCGACGTTGAGGCTGACCACGTAACGCTCCTCGACGGTGCCGTCGGGGAAGCGCGGGGCCAGCCGCTCCCGTTCCGCGGCGAAGTACTCGCGGGTGCCGGCCTCGCCCAGCGTCAGGAAGGCGGAGTGGCTGGCGAGGTTGGCGAGGTGCGCGTCCAGCGGAACGCGCCGCGACCAGCGCACGGAGCGGGTGGTGAAACCGCCGAGCCCCTGGGGCAGCGTACGGAAGCCGTTGCCCTCGGCCGCCCCGAAGAACTCCGCCAGGCGGGCCTCCTGCTCGGCGATCCAGGGGACGGTGAGGTCCGCGTCGTTCCACCAGATGGCGAGCGCACCGCCGGGGCGCAGCACGCGGCGGGCCTCGGGGACGGAGCGGGCCGGGTCGGTCCAGTGCCAGGCCTGGGCGTAGGTGAGGAGGTCGAACGCGCCGGTGGCCAGCGGCAGTCGGTTCCCGTCGCCGCGCACGACCGGGATGCCGGGGTGCGCCCGGCGCAGCTGCGCGGCCATCCCGTCCCCGGGTTCCACGGCGACGACCTCGGCTCCGCGCTCGTGCAGCAGGGCGGTGGCGATGCCGGTTCCCGCCCCCACGTCGGCCACGTCTGCCCCGGCGAGCGGGCGCCCGGCGAGCTCCTCTACGGCGTCGAAGAGGGCCGGCGGGTATCCGGGGCGGTGGGCAGCGTAGGAGGCGGCTGCGGCGTCGAAGGAACGGGCGCGTGTCGTCATGCGTCCATTGTTTTCGATCACACGTACAAAGCAACGAGATCGAGGTATCAGGACATGCGCAGGACCATCACCGCCATGACGCTGTGCGCCGGGGCGGCGCTGCTGCTCACCGGCTGCGGGAGCGCGGAGCCGAAGCCGGCCCCCGAGGGCGGCAAGCAGCAGCCTGCCGCCTCGCGGGGCGAGGGCCAGGGCCCCGCGCCGGCCCCGGCGGCCGGTGGTGGCGCGAAGCACGAGGTGACCCTGGAGGTCGGCGGTACGGGCAGGACGGCCGTCATGTACAGCGGCATCGGCAGCGGCTTCGAGCAGCAGACGCTGCCGTGGTCGAAGTCCGGCACCGCCGAACTCACCGCCGCGGAGCAGAAGGTGGGCTACCTGGTGAACGTGGTCCCGGGCACGATCACGGGCGCCGACGGCAAGCTCCAGCAGGCCCCCTGCACGATCAAGGTCGACGGCAAGGTGGTCGCGGAGAGCGACGGCGTCACGAACACGAAGGGCTGCTCCTACAAGATCAAGTAGCCGCCTCGACGGGCCGTCTCGACGGCTCTTCCCGCGTCGCTGTCAGCCCGGGGAGCGGCGCAGGGAGATCCGGAGCAGGAGGGCGGCCTGGATCAGGAGGAGCGCGCCGGTGCCGGCCGCCTGCCACAGCGGCCGGTCCGGGCGGCCGCCCGGGGACCACGCGGGGCCGCCGGGGTCCACCGTGACCGTCAGCCGTGCGCCGACCGCGAGGTCCATCGTCACCGGGCCGGGCAGGTCGCGGCCCGCCTCGGTGCGCAGGCGCAGCGACGGGGACGTGGCCGAGCCGCCCTCCGCCATCGTCCGCTGCGCGACCACCGCCACCTCCTCCCGGCCGCGGTCGTGGAGGACGTGCCGGTCCCAGGTGATCCCGCCGAGGACCGCCACCCCGACCGCGGTGAGCGCCACGGCGGTGCGGGCGACGAATTCGGCGTCCGTGCCGTGCGGTACGGCCGCGCCGGCGACGAAGACGGCCAGCAGGACCGGGACCCAGGGGCCCTCCGGACCGCGCAGCAGCCAGATCGCACCGAACTCCACTGCCAGGAGCAGGCAGTTGCGCAGGACCGCTCCGGGCAGTCTCCGTATCCGATCAGCCATGGCCACATCATGCCGGGGCGGGGCTGTGTGGTGTCCTGCGGGTCAGGCCGTCGTCATCCCACCGTCGACCGTGAACTCGGCGCCCGTGACGTACGAGGACGCGTCCGAGCAGAGGAAGAGGACGAGTTCGGCGACCTCCTCCGGCCTCCCGATCCGCCCCAGGGGCAGGTGCGACCAGTCCCGGTCCTCGACCGCACCGGCCACCATCGGGGTGTCGATGGCCCCCGGGTGCACCGAGTTCACCCGGATCCGGTCCCCGGCGAGGTCCAGCGCCGCGGACCGGGTCAGCCCGCGCAGCCCGAACTTGGTGGAGCCGTAGGCCGCGTGGCCCGGTACCCCGACCAGTCCGGCGGTGGAGGAGACGTTGACGACGGAGCCTCCCCCGCCCGCCCGCAGCACCGGGGCCACGGCCTGGATGCCGAGGAAGGGCCCCAGCAGGTTGACCCGCAGGAGGGCCTCGAAGTCGTCGAGCCGCTGCTCCTCCACATGGGCCGTGCGCCACAGGGCGGCGTTGTTGACCAGCGCCGACACCGTGCCGAAGGCGCGGACCGCCTGGGCGACCACCGTCGCCCAGCTCGCCGGGTCGGCCACGTCGTGGCGGACGTACAACCCCTGGCCGCCCAGCTCGGCTGCGACGTCCCGGCCCTCGTCCTCCCGTATGTCGGTGACCACGACCCGCGCCCCGGCCCCGGCGAAGAGCCGGGCCCCGGCGGCGCCCTGGCCGCGCCCGGCGCCGGTGACGATGACGACCTTCCCGTCGAGCCCGGTGCGCGCCATGGAAGCCCTCCCCTGTATGACTACCAGTCATATCTCTAGCAGTCGTATCCCTCGGGTGGAAGGGCGCCACGGGCTGCCGTGAGCGTCGGGCGCGGGCAGCGTCGGAGCGGGGCGGGTCAGTCGATCGGCTCGCCGTCGTACGTGCCGTCGACGCAGATCCACGAATCCCTGGTGGATTCGTACTCCACAGTCCCCTTGCCTCGCATGCACGTGTCGCCGTCTATGGCGGGCACGGCGGCAGCCTGCGCCGCAGGAGCCAGGGCTCCGAACACGGTCAGGATCACGGTGGCGATGATCTCTGGAAGTCGTGTACGCATCAGAATCTCCGATACAGGGACGAGCGACACGGTCACCTCCAGCCTCGCCCCGCACGGGTCCGGGTGAGCACCTCGCTACTCCATTCGGGTGACGGCTGTGCCCCCTGCGTTGCACGGGAGGCACTCCTGGGAAACGTGCCCCAGCGGCGTTCGGCCGAATGCGGGCGCAGGCTGGCGCCATGGAGAACAAACCCAATGTGGTCGTAAGACCACCGGATGATGTCGGCCTGCGGAAGGTCGTGGTGGACGGCAAGCCCGCAGGCCAGGTGTGGAGCCCCCGCGAACTGCAGAAGGTCCTGCGTCGCGCCGGCGTGACCTCCGAGTACGACATCGAATGGCGCGGCGGAGACGGCACTGTCTGGCCGGCTCAGAATTGGGGTCGCCGGATCACCGGCGCCGTCATGGCCGTCGGTTTCCTGGCCACCGCCGCAATATGCACCTGGATAGGCTTTAAAGACTCGTTCGATGCCCTGACCTTCGCAGGCCGGGTGACGGGATTCTTCTTCCTCTTCATGGCCATCGTGGAACTGATCGCCTTCGTGGCGGTTTTCGACTATTGGCGCAAGCAGAGGACGAGGCACTCGGGTCCGGCTCTGCTGTTCGGCGCACTGGTCGAGTTCTTCGTCGGAGCGGTGCTGCTCCTGATGTACGCGGCCAACAGGGAAACGCCGTCGGACCCCCAGTGCCTGGCGCTCTACATAGGACTCGTGCTCTGTTCCTCGTGGAGTCTGTGGGTGCTCTGCCGCCGCCGGGTCTGGAAGGTGCTGCGCAACCCCGGCCGCATCGCCATCGGGGCGATCGTTTCCACTCTTCTCGTCGTCACCAACCTGGCGTACACCCAGGTCTACCTTCCCTCCGTATCGCGCCCCCTGGTACAGGGTGTGTCCGAGATCGGCCTGCCGAGCCTGAACCGGGACGGGACGAAAATGTTCGTGCGGGTCCGTATGCGCCTCAAGAACTCCGGCGAGGTTCCGGTTCACATCCTCGGCAGCATCTATTGGATCCATGTCAAGCTCGCGAGTGACCCGAAGGACAAGTTCAAACTGATCAAACCCGGCGAGCTGATCAAACCGCCCGGGCGGGAGCTGAACCCCGAGGAAGAAATCATGGAGGACGTGGTCGTCGAAATAAAGAATCCCCTGAAGCTCAACTACGAGGCGGTCACGGCCCAGATATCGGCCTACGCGTTCAGGCAGGACAGAATGACCATGGACGCCGATTACGGCAGGTCCGGGAAGTGGCGGGGAAAGCTGAAGAAGGAGGGAAAGGACGACGAGCCCCCAGGGCCCGAGCCGACCAACAAGGACTACTTCCGATACCAGTCGAAAATATCCCAGAGCAGCGAGCTCCTGAACATGACTCGCGGCCGGGAGCGTGTGACCGTTTGGTGGTTGTACCGCAGCAGGCCGGTCGTCTACGTGGATGTCGCAAGCCCGGACAAGAAGAAGGTCTTCAATCTGAACACGCCCACCGAACAGAGGCGGGCTGCGGATCGGTACGGTCTGGCATTCGTACGCGGCTCCATGGCCCAGACGCCGTACCCGCAACTCCTCAGGGAGGCCCAGGTACGACGCCCGAAGTGACCGGGGCCCGCGGCCTTCGACATACCCTCGCCCCATGACGAGCAGCGCCATCAGCCTCCGCAAGGTCGAGGAGTCGGCTCCGGCCCTCGTGAACCTCTACAAGAGCGCCGGGATATCCCTGCGCAAGCACGGCATGGAGGGCGGACGCGCCGCCGTCTACCTGGTCCTGGACCACTCCGGATCGATGCGCCCCTACTACCGGGACGGCAGCGTGCAGGCCCTCGCGGACCGGGTGCTCGGCCTGTCCGCGCACCTCGACGACGACGCCCGCGTGCCGGTGGTCTTCTTCTCCACCGAGGTCGACGCGGTGGAGGAGATCTCCCTGGCCGGGCACGAGGGGCGGGTCACCGAGATCGCCTCCCGCCTGGGCCACATGGGCAAGACCGCCTACCACGCGGCGATGGACGCGGTCATCGACCACTACCTGGACTCGGGCTCGACGACCCCCGCCCTGGTCGTCTTCCAGACCGACGGCGGCCCGATCAACAAGCTCGCGGCCGAGAAGTACTTGTGCAAGGCGGCCCGCCTGCCGCTCTTCTGGCAGTTCGTGGGCTTCGGCAACACCCGCAGCACGCAGTTCGACTTCCTGCGCCGGCTGGACGAGCTGCCGGTCCCGGCGAAACGGCCCGTGGACAACGCGGGCTACTTCCACGCGGGCCTCGACCCGCGCACCGTACCCGACGGCGAACTGTACGACCGCCTCGTCGGGGAGTTCCCCGCCTGGCTGGCGGCGGCACGCGGTGCGGGCATCGTGCGCGCCTGAGCCCGGCCCGCCTGTGCCCGCGCTTTTATGGACGTATGACGCACACCAGTTGGGCAGTCTTCGAGAAGGCGGAACCCGATTTCGCGGCGACCGTCCAGGCCCGCTTCGCGCAGTACCCCCACCACGTCCTGGCCACCCTCCGCAAGGACGGCTCCCCCCGGGTGGCCGGGCTGAACGTCGACATCCGGGGCGGGGAGCTGTGGCTCGGCATGATGGCCGGCTCGATGAAGGCCAAGGACCTCCAGCGCGACCCGCGCTTCGCCCTGCACACCAATCCGGGCGAGGGCGAGACCATGCCGGACGGCGACGTACGGATCTCCGGGCGTGCGGTGGAGCTCGTGGACCCGCCCGAACTCCACCGCTACGCGGAGGAGACGGAGACCCCGCACCCCTTCCACCTCTTCTACGCCGACCTGACCGAGGTCGTCCACATCGGCATCGAGGGCGACGACCTGGTGGTGCGGTCGTGGGCACCGGACCACGGCCTGCGCACCCAGCGCCGGGGCAACGACGACGAACCGCCGCGCGAGGACCCGGCGCCGGAGGACGAGCCCGGAGGCGGCGGGGTCCCCGCCGCGGGCGAGTAGGGCCGGGCGAGTAGGGCCGAAGAAGCGGCCGAAGCCGGTTGCGTTGGCTTCGGCCGCCCTCACCGTCCGGCGGCGCAGCCACCAGGCGCGGGCGCCGGCCGGGCCGCTGAACATGAGCGGGGTGAACCGGCCCCGGTTGACGCGGTCGATGGGAGGCGCCCACCAGGTCACCATGAGGCCGAGCAGCCCGGTCACGGCGACGGCGATCAGGCCGCCGGCCCCGAGCTTGACCAGCGGCCGGCGACCACGGGTGCTCTGCTTCTACCGACAGCCCTCCCGGAGCGACGCCCCTTCAGCGGCACCGACTGGGACGCCGGCCTGAGGCCGTCAACGAGGACTAGGTCGCGGTCTTCTCAAACTTCACGCCCAGGATGAACGAGGACCACACGCCGGCCGGGAACACCAGGACCGGGCCGATGCCGGCCTGCTTGCTGTCGCGGACGGGGACCAGGCCGGGGAGGAGATCATCGGACACCTCTACGCAGCTGCCGCCGTCCCCGTTGCTGTACGAGGACTTGCGCCAGGTCAGACCGTCCGCGTCTGCGCGCATGTCGCGTACTCCTCCGCCACCGACTCGACCAGGCTCAGGGACACCTCCGGCGACAGCGCAGCAGCCCTGGCAAGATCGTACGACTTCCAGTGGCGCTGAACCAGGGCCGGATAGTCGAGCAACTGGCCCGCGTAAGGGCCCTCGGTGTACGCCACGTCCGGCGCTTCGGCAAACTGCATGAGGGTCATCATCGAGCCCACTGCCCCGTGAGCCCCGGCAGCGAACGGCACGACCTGCACCATGATCCGGTGTGCACGGGCGTAGGAAGCAATGTGCCGTAGCTGAGCTGCCATCACTGCAGGGCCCCCGACTGCCGTCCGCAGGACCGTCTCGTGGAGGACCACCCACATCTCAGGGGCCTCGGGATCGCCGAGGAGTCGCGCCCGTTCAGTGCGTGCCGCAACCAGGGCATCAACACGCTCGGCGAGTGCGGTGGGGCTCGTGGCCCGGATCACCGCTCGGGCGTAGGCCTCGGTCTGGAGCAACCCGGGAACCAGAGTGGGAGCGTACTCGTAGATCGCCGTCGCCAGCCCCTCCAACTCGGCCGCGTCGGCGAAGTACTCGCTGTGCTTGGACTTGAACGCCCTGGCCAGACGGAAGAAGTAGTCTCCCGTGTTGAGCTCCCTGTCGATGAGCTTGGCGATCTCCGGGCGCAGTCGACGGCGCCCGCTCTCCATCATCCCCACGTACGCCCCCGTGGCGAAGATCCGCTCGCCCAGCCCCTCCTGGGTCAACCCCGCCGCCTCGCGCTTCCCCCGCAGTTCCTCACGGGCGAACTCCTCCGGCGTCTGCGCCCCACCCTCGTCATTCGGCCTGGCCATGAGCCAACTCCCCGCTTCCGCAGTGCCCTCGCTCCGCGACAAGCGTAGTCCCGGCCGCACCGGCGGTTCAGCGGAACGCATTGATACGACTACACAACGCCACGACGCCCGCCACCCCTGGTCGGGGACGTGGCGGGCGCCGTGTCGGGTGTTCCGTACGCCGTTGTACGGACCGTATGAGGGGTCCCGCCCTTCGCGGAGCGGGGGTGCTTCCCGGCGGCCCGGCCTCCCCACCGCCGGTCGGAGGCCGGCGCAGCCGGGCGAAGCCCGGGAGGCCGCCTGCGGCCGAGCGGTGCGAGCACGGCGTCAAGAAGGAGTCGTGGCGGGCGCCGTGTCGGGTGTTCCGTACGCCGTTGTACGGACCGTATGAGGGGTCCCGCCCTTCGCGGAGCGGGGGTGCTTCCCGGCGGCCC
>NZ_JBVHJO010000011.1:0-27357 GCF_055559995.1 Streptomyces sp. NPDC023541 | reverse complement strand
CGGACTCCGCACCGCCGGTCGCAGGCCGCCTGCGGCCGAGCGGTGCGCTGCGGGTGTTACACCGTCAGCGACCGGTCCGTCGGCTTGACCGGGTACGGGAGGGTGCTGCTGCCGGTCAGGAAGCGGTCCACGCCGCGGGCGGCCGAGCGGCCCTCCGCGATGGCCCAGACGATCAGCGACTGGCCGCGGCCCGCGTCGCCGGCGACGAAGACGCCGTCGACGTTGGTCGCGTAGGAGGCGTCGCGGTCGATGTTGCCGCGGGCGTCCAGGTCCACGCCGAACTGCTGGACCAGGCCGTTCGCCTGGTCGGTGCCCGTGAAGCCCATCGCCAGGGTCACCAGCTGCGCGGGGAGGACGCGCTCGGTGCCGGGCTTCTGGACGAGCTTGCCGTCGACGAACTCGACCTCGACCAGGTGCAGGGCCTTGACGTTACCGTCCTCGTCGCCCTCGAAGTGGGTGGTGGAGACGGAGTAGACCCGCTCGCCGCCCTCCTCGTGGGCCGAGGTGACCTTGTAGAGCATCGGGAACGTCGGCCACGGCTGGTTGGCGTTCCGCTCCTCGCCCGGCTTCGGCATGATCTCCAGCTGCGTGACCGAGGCCGCGCCCTGGCGGTGGGCGGTGCCCACGCAGTCCGCGCCGGTGTCGCCGCCGCCGATGACGACCACGTGCTTGCCCTCGGCGGTGATGGGGGGCGCCATGAAGTCGCCCTCCTGCACCTTGTTCGCGAGCGGCAGGTACTCCATGGCGAAGTGGATGCCGTTCAGCTCGCGGCCCGGGACCGGCAGGTCGCGCGAGACGGTGGCGCCGGCCGCGACGACCACCGCGTCGAACCGCTTGCGCAGGTCGGTGGCCGTGATGTCACGGCCGACCTCGATGCCGGTGCGGAACTTGGTGCCCTCCGCGCGCATCTGCTCGATGCGGCGGTTGATGTGCACCTTCTCCATCTTGAACTCGGGGATGCCGTAGCGGAGCAGGCCGCCGATGCGGTCCGCGCGCTCGTACACGACCACGGTGTGGCCGGCCCGGGTCAGCTGCTGGGCGGCGGCCAGGCCGGCCGGGCCCGAGCCGATCACGGCGACGGTCTTGCCGGACAGGCGCTCCGGGGCCTGCGGGGTGACGTCCCCGTTGTCCCACGCCTTGTCGATGATCGAGACCTCGACGTTCTTGATGGTCACGGCCGGCTGGTTGATGCCGAGCACGCACGCCGACTCGCACGGGGCCGGGCACAGGCGGCCCGTGAACTCCGGGAAGTTGTTCGTCGCGTGCAGCCGCTCCGACGCCGCCGCCCAGTCGTCGCGGTAGGCGAAGTCGTTCCACTCGGGGATCAGGTTCCCCAGCGGGCAGCCGTTGTGGCAGAACGGGATGCCGCAGTCCATGCAGCGGCCGGCCTGCTTGCTGATGATCGGCAGCAGCGAGCCCGGGACGTAGACCTCGTTCCAGTCCTTCAGCCGGTCGGCGACGGGACGGGAGCAGGCGGTCTCGCGCGTGGTGGTGAGGAAGCCCTTCGGGTCAGCCATTGGTCGCCGCCTCCATCATCTTCTCCGTGGTCTCGGATTCCGAGAGTCCGGCGAGCTCAGCGGCGTCCTTGGCGGCGAGCACTGCCTTGTACGTGGTCGGGATGATCTTGCTGAAGCGGTCCACCGCGACGGACCAGTCAGCCAGGAGCTTCGCGGCCACGGTCGAGCCGGTCTCCTCTTCGTGGCGGCGCACCACATCGTGCAGCCACTGCTTGTCCGCGTCGGACAGGGCCTCGACGGCGCCCGCGTTGCCGACGTTGACGTTGTGCGGGTCGAGGTCGATGACGTACGCGACGCCGCCCGACATGCCTGCCGCGAAGTTGCGGCCCGTCTCGCCCAGGACGACCGCCGTGCCGCCGGTCATGTACTCGCAGCCGTGGTCGCCCACGCCCTCCGAGACGACCAGGGCGCCGGAGTTGCGGACGCAGAAGCGCTCGCCGGTGCGGCCGCGCAGGAACATCTCGCCGCCGGTGGCTCCGTAGCCGATGGTGTTGCCGGCGATGGTGGAGTACTCGGCGAGGTGGTCGGCGCCGCGGTCCGGGCGGACCACGATGCGGCCGCCGGAGAGGCCCTTGCCGACGTAGTCGTTGGCGTCGCCCTCCAGGCGGAGGGTGACTCCCTTCGGGACGAAGGCGCCGAAGGACTGGCCGGCGCTGCCGGTGAACGTCAGGTCGATGGTGTTGTCGGGCAGGCCCGCACCGCCGAACTTCTTGGTGACGTGGTGTCCGAGCATGGTGCCGACGGTCCGGTTGATGTTCCGGATGGCGACCTGGGCGCGGACCGGCTGGGCGGCCTCGGCGGACTCGGCGTTCAGCGCGTCGGCCGCCAGCTCGATCAGCTCGTTGTCGAGGGCCTTCTCCAGACCGTGGTCCTGCTCGATCAGGGCGTGGCGCACCGCGCCCTCGGGCAGCTCGGGCACGTAGAAGAGCGGCTCCAGGTCGAGGCCCTGCGCCTTCCAGTGCGTGACGGCCTTGGTGGTGTCGAGGAGCTCGGCGTGGCCGACGGCCTCCTCGATGGTGCGGAAGCCCAGCTCGGCGAGGATTTCGCGCACCTCCTCCGCGATGAACTCGAAGAAGTTCACGACGAACTCGGGCTTGCCGGAGAAGCGGTCCCGCAGGACCGGGTTCTGCGTGGCGATGCCGACCGGGCAGGTGTCCAGGTGGCAGACGCGCATCATGACGCAGCCGGAGACCACGAGCGGGGCGGTCGCGAAACCGAACTCCTCGGCGCCGAGCAGCGCGGCGATGACGACGTCGCGGCCGGTCTTGAGCTGGCCGTCGGTCTGGACGACGATGCGGTCGCGCAGGCCGTTGAGCAGCAGGGTCTGTTGGGTCTCGGCGAGGCCGAGCTCCCAGGGGCCGCCCGCGTGCTTGAGCGAGGTGAGCGGGGAGGCGCCCGTACCGCCGTCGTGGCCGGAGATGAGGACGACGTCCGCGTGGGCCTTGGAGACACCGGCGGCGACCGTGCCCACGCCGACCTCGGACACGAGCTTCACGTGGATGCGCGCGGCCGGATTGGCGTTCTTGAGGTCGTGGATCAGCTGGGCCAGGTCCTCGATGGAGTAGATGTCGTGGTGCGGCGGCGGGGAGATCAGGCCGACGCCCGGGGTGGAGTGCCGGGTCTTGGCGACCCACGGGTAGACCTTGTGGCCGGGCAGCTGGCCGCCCTCGCCGGGCTTGGCGCCCTGCGCCATCTTGATCTGGATGTCGTCCGCGTTGACCAGGTACTCGCTGGTGACACCGAAGCGGCCGGAGGCGACCTGCTTGATGGAGGAGCGGCGCGCCGGGTCGTACAGGCGCTCCGGGTCCTCGCCGCCCTCACCGGTGTTGGACTTGGCGCCCAGCTGGTTCATGGCGATGGCGAGGGTCTCGTGCGCCTCCTTGGAGATGGAGCCGTACGACATGGCGCCGGTGGAGAAGCGCTTGACGATCTCGGAGACCGGTTCGACCTCGTCGATGGAGATCGACGGGCGGTCGGACTTGAAGCCGAAGAGGCCGCGGAGCGTCATCAGGCGCTCGGACTGCTCGTTCACGCGGTCCGTGTACTGCCGGAAGATGTCGTACCGGCGGTTGCGGGTGGCGTGCTGGAGGCGGAAGACCGTCTCCGGGTCGAACAGGTGCGGCTCGCCCTCGCGGCGCCACTGGTACTCGCCGCCGATCTCCAGCGCGCGGTGCGTGGCCGCGACGCCGGAGACGGGGTACGCCTTGGCGTGGCGGGCGGCCACCTCCTTGGCGATGACGTCCAGGCCGGCGCCGCCGATCTTGGTGGCGGTGCCGTTGAAGTAGGTCTCGACGAACTCGTCGTTGAGGCCGACGGCCTCGAAGACCTGTGCGCCGCGGTAGGAGGCGACGGTGGAGATGCCCATCTTGGACATGACCTTCAGGACGCCCTTGCCGAGCGCGTAGATCAGGTTCTTGATGGCCTGCTCCGGCTCCAGGCCGGACAGGAAGGTACCGGCGCGCAGCAGGTCCTCGACGGACTCCATGGCCAGGTACGGGTTGACCGCGGCGGCGCCGTAGCCGATGAGCAGGGCGACGTGGTGGACCTCGCGGACGTCGCCGGCCTCGACCAGCAGGCCCACCTGGGTGCGCTGCTTGGTGGCGATGAGGTGGTGGTGCACGGCGGCGGTGAGCAGCAGCGACGGGATGGGCGCGTGCTCGGCGTCCGAGTGGCGGTCCGAGAGGACGATCAGGCGGGCGCCGTTGGCGATGGCCGCGTCGGCCTCGGCGCGGATGTCCTCGATCCGGGCGGCGAGCGCCTCGCCGCCGCCGGAGACCCGGTAGAGGCCGGAGAGCGTGGCGGCCTTCATGCCCGGCATGTCGCCGTCGGCGTTGATGTGGATGAGCTTGGCCAGCTCGTCGTTGTCGATCACCGGGAAGGGCAGGGTGACGCTGCGGCAGGACGCGGCGGTCGGCTCCAGCAGGTTGGACTGCGGGCCGATCGAGGACAGCAGCGAGGTGACGAGCTCCTCGCGGATGGCGTCCAGCGGCGGGTTGGTGACCTGCGCGAACAGCTGGGTGAAGTAGTCGAAGAGCAGCCGGGGGCGCTCGGACAGGGCGGCGATCGGGGAGTCCGTGCCCATGGAGCCGAGGGGCTCGCCGGCGGTCCGGGCCATCGGCGCGAGGATGACGCGCAGCTCTTCCTCGGTGTAGCCGAAGGTCTGCTGGCGGCGGGTGACCGAGGCGTGCGTGTGCACGATGTGCTCGCGCTCGGGCAGGTCCGTCAGCTCGATCTCGCCGGTCTCCAGCCATTCGGCGTAGGGGGCGGCGGAGGCGAGCTCGTTCTTGATCTCGTCGTCCTCGACGATCCGCTTCTGGGCGGTGTCGACGAGGAACATCTTGCCGGGCTGGAGGCGGCCCTTGCGGACGACCTTGGCCGGGTCGATGTCGAGGACGCCGACCTCGGAGCCCAGGACGACGAGGCCGTCGTCGGTGACCCAGTAGCGGCCGGGGCGCAGTCCGTTTCGGTCGAGGACCGCGCCGACCTGGGTGCCGTCGGTGAAGGTGACGCAGGCCGGGCCGTCCCAGGGCTCCATCAGCGTGGAGTGGTACTGGTAGAAGGCGCGGCGGGCCGGGTCCATGGAGGTGTGGTTCTCCCACGCCTCCGGGATCATCATCAGCACGCTGTGCGGCAGCGACCGGCCGCCGAGGTGGAGCAGCTCCAGGACCTCGTCGAAGGAGGCCGAGTCGGAGGCGTCCGGGGTGCAGATGGGGAAGATGCGGTCGAGCGCGCCCTCGCCGAAGGCGGCGGACGCGAGCTGGGACTCGCGGGCCTTCATCCAGTTGCGGTTGCCCTTGACCGTGTTGATCTCGCCGTTGTGCGCGACGAAGCGGTACGGGTGGGCGAGCGGCCACGACGGGAAGGTGTTCGTGGAGAAGCGCGAGTGGACCAGGGCGAGCGCCGAGGCGAAGCGGCGGTCGGAGAGGTCCGGGAAGAAGGGCTCCAGCTGGCCGGTGGTCAGCATCCCCTTGTAGACGATGGTGCGGGCGGAGAGCGACGGGAAGTACACGCCGGCCTCGCGCTCGGCGCGCTTGCGCAGCACGAACGCCTTGCGGTCCAGCTCGATGCCGGTCGTCCCGTTGCTCACGAAGAGCTGGCGGAAGGCGGGCATGGTGGCGCGGGCGCCGTTGCCGAGCAGGTCGGGGGTGACCGGGACCTCGCGCCAGCCGAGGACCGTGAGGTTCTCCTCGGCGGCGATGGCCTCGATCTGCTCCGCGGCGACGGCCTGTGCGGTGCCGTCGGCGGGGAGGAAGGCGATGCCGACGGCGTACGCGCCGGCCTCGGGGAGCTCGAATCCGGCGACCTCGCGCAGGAAGGCGTCCGGCACCTGGGACAGGATTCCCGCGCCGTCGCCGGAGTCCGGCTCGGAGCCGGTGGCGCCACGGTGCTCGAGGTTCCGCAGAACGGTCAGTGCCTGCTCAACGAGGGTGTGGGTGGCCTCGCCGGTGAGGTTCGCCACGAATCCGACGCCGCAGGCGTCCTTCTCGTTGCGCGGGTCGTACATGCCCTGCTGGGCGGGGCGACCGTCCATGGGCGACCAGGCGGTGTTCAGGCCGGTCGCGGAGTGCGTGGATGCGGAACGCATCGGCTCTCCCGTCGTCGTCGTGGCATATGTGCATAGCCGAGGGACGACGTTGGCCCTCTGCGAAATTTCGTGCAGATTACATGATGACGACAATCCCGAGAAGCGGATATGCCATTCCAGCATGCGGACACTGCGCGAGGCAGGAAGAAGGGACTTTCGCGGCGCTCTACGGGCGGACCGAGGGGGTAACGCGAGGTAACCCGGCTGTCGCGGCGTATCGCGTGGGGCGAAGGTCCCGGTACAGGGCGGGCATCATTGCCCACCCGGAGTCCTGGTGTGATGCCCGGCGGACACGGGATCGAAACCGCCGAGTAACGGACTACTTATGTTGCGTCCTGCATAGTGTCTCACTCCCAGGCGGGTCAGCCTATGGCTGCACCGATCCAGGTTCCCAGGACGTACGTCACACCGGCGGCCGCGCCGCCGAGCAGCAGCTGGCGCAGGCCGCTGTACCACCACGACCGGGCGGTGACCCGGGCGACGACGGCGCCGCAGGCGAAGAGCCCGGCCAGCGCGAGCAGCACCGCCGGCCACAGGGCCGTGGCGCCGAGCAGGTAGGGCAGTACGGGGAGCAGGGCGCCCAGCGCGAAGGACCCGAAGGACGAGACGGCGGCGACCAGCGGCGACGGCAGGTCGTCGGGGTCGATGCCGAGCTCCTCGCGGGCGTGGATCTCCAGCGCCTGCTCGGGGTCGCGGGAGAGCTGCATGGCGACCTCGCGGGCGAGCGCCGGCTCCACGCCGCGGGACACGTAGAGCTCGGCCAGCTCCTCCATCTCGTCGACGGGGTGCTTGCGCAGCTGCTGCCGCTCGATGTCGAGCTCGGCGAGGACCAGCTCGCGCTGCGAGGCCACGGAGGTGTACTCGCCGGCGGCCATCGAGAAGGCTCCGGCGGCGAGGCCGGCGAGGCCCGTGATCACGACGATCTGCGGGGCGACGGCTCCGCCGGCCACGCCGGTCATGAGGGCGAGGTTGGAGACGAGCCCGTCCATCGCACCGAAGACGGCCGGCCGCAGCCATCCACCGTTGACGTCGCGGTGGGTGTGGTTGTCGCGATGGGCGGTGTGCAGCGGTGCTTCGACGTCGATGATGGACATGCCTGGTATCTCCCCTTGTCTCCCCATTGGTGCGAACGGACGCCGTGACGCGTCCCGCTCCCCCTGAACACCTCGAAACTACGCACGATTTTCGTGGCCCGCCAGCAAGGAAGGCCGTACTTACCTGCGGTTTTACGGGTCGGCGACCGGGTGACCCCGATGTTCCCGGGGTGTTTCGCGGCGCGCGACAAACCGTATGACATGGCACAAATCCCCCAAGGGCTCATGATGAGCCCATCCACGTGGGAGAGGCGCGCCATGGAGCCGGTGAAGCAGGTTGCATGCAATCCGCAGGTCCTCCTCGAACGGGCCAGGGGCGCTCTTCTGGGACTCGCGGTGGGCGACGCGCTCGGCGCCCCCGCGGAGAACATGAAGCCGTCGGAGATCCGGGCGAAATGGGGCCGCATCGAGGGCTTCGTGACGGATGACCCGGTGGGCACGGACGACACCGAGTACGCGATCTTCTCGGGGCTGCTCCTGGCCCGCCACGGCTCGGCGCTCACCGTCTCCCACGTCGAGCGGGCGTGGCACCACTGGATCGCGGACCTCGACGAGGGCCCGTTCCGCGGTGCGGGGTTCTCCGAGCGCGGCACGCTGGAGAACCTCCGCCGGGGCCTGGCGGCGCCCATCTCGGCCCAGCACCGGCACGCGTGGTCGGACGGACTGGCCATGCGGGCCGCGCCGTTCGGCGTGTTCGCGGCGGGGCGGCCGGCCGAGGCGGCGCGACTGGTCGCCATCGACGGCACGGTCAGCCACGACGGCGAGGGCATCTACGGCGGCCAGGCGGTCGCGGCGGGCGTGGCGGCGGCCATGGCGGGCGGCAGCCCGGCGTCCGTCGTCTCCGCCGCCCTCTCGGTCATCCCGTCGGACTCCTGGACGGCCCGCTCCCTGCGCCGGGCGGTCACCGCCGCCCCGCGCGGGGAACGGGCGGTGCGCTCGGCGGTGGTCATCGGCGGTTACCCGTGGACGGACCTGGCGCCGGAGGCGGTGGGCCTGGCCTTCGGCGCGTTCGCCGCCTCCGGCGGAGACTTCGCCGCCTCCGTCCTCACCGCCGTGAACATGGGCCGCGACGCGGACACCACCGCCGCCGTGTCGGGCGCCCTGGCCGGCGCGATGGCGGGTGCCACGGCGATCCCCACCGCCTGGGGCTCGGCGATCGGGCCGGTACGCGGCAGCTGCCTCCCGTCGATGCGGGGCTACCACGTCCTGGACATCGCGGACCTCCTCACCCCGGAATACGAGGCCGCCCGATGACCCAGACCCCTCTCAACGAACCCGCCCCCCTGCAGGAACCCGCCCCGCCGCAGCCCTCGGCGACAGACCCGGCGGCCCCCGCGGAACGCGGGCCGGACGGGCGGTCGCAGGCCGTACCGACCGGGGCCGGCAACGGCGCGGACCCGGGCCTGAGAGCCCAGCCACAGCTCGTACCGGCAAACCCGGCGGGCCTCGCGGGAGCGAGGCCGCAGCCCCCGACGGGCGACCCGGCGGCCCCCGCGGAACGCGGGCCGGACGGGCGACTGCGGCACCCCGGCCCGGGGTCCGACGCAGGCGAGGGCCTGGGCCCGGGGGCGCGGACACGGCCCGTACCGATCAGCCTGACGGCAGGCCACGGGGCCGAGCCCCAGCCGGTGGCGGCCGGCCTCCCGCGCCGGGGCGCTCCGTCGGACCGGGCCGCCTCCGCGCCGACGGCGGACGGGCGGCCGCAGGCCGTACCGGCTGCGGAGGCCCGGACCGGCGCCGTGGCGGCGGGCTCGGGCGGACGGTTGCTGCCCGTGCCGGCCGGCACGCCGCTGCGGGCGGTGGCGGACGCCCGGCCCGCCGGGCTTGCGGCGCCGGACGAGGCCGCTCCGCTGCGGGCCGTCATCCGGTCCTTGCCGGCGCCGCACCCCGCGGACACCCGGCCGGCGCAACCGGCGGCCCACGACCGCCGCCCCATCGAAGGCCTCCTCCTCGGGCTCGCCGCAGGCGACGCGGCCGGCTGGCCCGCGGCCCGCCACCGCGCCAGCCGGATGCCCGAGTGGACCCGCCGCCTCACCCGTGAGCTCGACACCTTCGCCGAACAGAACGCCACCACCACCCTCCCCGTCCCCATCGCCCTCAACCAGCCCCCCGAGCCGCTGCGCCTCGGCCCCTCCGACGACGCCGAGTGGGCGGCCTTCGTGGCCGAGTCCGTCCTCACCGCCGCCGGTGTCCTCCTCAGCGACCTCTCCCGCTCCCGCCGCATGCGCGCCGCCATCGACCTCGCCTGGAACGCCCTCGCCTCCGAAGTCGCCGCGGCAGCGGAACGCGCACCCGAAGTCGAGTCCGCCGTACTGCCCCTGCGGGCGCGGATCTCCGTACGCGCCGGCCTCGGCAACCTCGCCACCGGCCTGCGCCCGCCCGCCACCGGCCACGACAACCCGCACTACTTCGACGACGCCGCCTGCATCCGCGCCTGCGTCCTCGCCGTCGTCCACCCCGGCGACGCCGAGGCAGCCGCCGACCTCGCCGAGTTCGACGCCCGCTACACCCAGGACGGCGACGGCGTGCACGGCGCCCGCGCCATGGCGGCCGCCGTCGCCACCGCCCTCACCACCGCCGACGTCGACGCCGCCGTGGACGCCGCCCTCGCCCAGCTCCCAGCGGCCACCGAGATCGGCCGCAACGCCCGCCACGCCGTCGGACTGGCCCGCGCCCACGCGGACGGCGGCGCCTTCGCCATCGTCCCGACCCTCGAACACGAGATCGTGGACCACGTGTACAGCTACGGCATCGCCGCCGCCGAGACCGTCCCCGTGGCCCTCGCTCTCGCGACCGCCGCCCGCGGAAGGACGACCGAGGCCGTACCGGCCGCCGCGTGCCTGTCCCGCGTCGCCGACTCCGCCCCCGCCCTCGCGGGCGCGCTCACCGGGGTGATCGGCGGCGGCGACTCGATCCCCGCCGCCTGGCGCGAGGCCTGCCGCACCCTCTCCGGCTGCGCGCTCCCCCGCCTCGCCGGCACCGACCTCGTGCAACTGGCCGCGCTCCTCGCCGGCACCGAGCTCACCTCGCCCAAGGCCGCCCCTCCGGAGCGGAGGCCGCACGTGTGATCGGCGACTTTCAGCCCGGCGACGACGCTCAGGACGTGTCGACCACGCCCGCGCGGGCCCGCCCGGGGCAAGGTGGTAGACCTCCCGCACGCACTGGCTGCGACCAGGGTTTCCGGACAAGGAGAGTGGAATGACGCTCACGTTGGAGGACCGGGCCTGCGGGGCCCTCGTCGGCGCCGCCGTCGGTGACGCGCTCGGCGGCCCCGTGGAGGGCTGGACCCCGGACCAGATCGTCGAACGGCACGGCGGCCGCGTCCACGGCATCGTCGGCCCGTGGCACGAGAACTGGCGCACGGCCCGCCCCATCGCCCCGTACCACAAGGGCGACGGGCACGTCACGGACGACACCTTGATGACCCACGCGCTGGTCCGGGTCTACGAGACCGTACGGGACCACCTCGACGCCTACGCCGTCGCCGAGCACCTGGTCCCCGACCTGATGTCCACCCCGCGCTGGATCCCCGAGCTGGAGGCGGAGGCACTGCCGTTGCAGCGGGTCTTCCTCGCGGAGAAGTGGATGGTGACCCGCCTGCACTACGCGCACGTCGACCCGCGCGAGGCCGGCACCGGAAACATCGTCAACTGCGGTGCGGCCATGTACATGGCTCCGGTGGGCATCGCCAACGCGGGCAACCCGGCGGGGGCCTACGCGGAGGCCCTCGACATCGCCGGCGCGCACCAGTCCTCGTACGGGCGGGAGGCGGCGGGGGTGTTCGCGGCGGCCGTGGCGGCGGCGTGCATGCCGGGGGCGACGGCCGCGAGCGTGGTGGACACGGCGCTGTCCCTGGCGAAGGACGGCACGCGGGCGGCGATCGCGGCCGTCCGCGAAACGGCTCGCGCCCACCGGGACTTCGAGTCGGCTCTCGCGCCGCTGCGGGCGGCGGTGGCCCCGTACGACTCGGTCGGCCCGGACTACCGCACCCCGTCGCTCGACGCCCGCCGCCCGTCCCGCCTCCATGCCATCGAGGAACTCCCGATCGCGCTGGGGATGCTGCTCGTCGCGGACGGCCGGTACGAGGGGGCCGTGCTCGGGGCGGTCAACTACGGGCGGGACTGCGACTCCATCGCCACCATGGCGGGGGCGATCGCCGGAGCCCTGGGCGGCGAGGCGGCGGTCCCGGCCGTCTGGGCGAAACAGGTCGCCGAGGCCAGCCGCCTGGACCTGCACGCCCCGGCCGTGGCGCTGGCCGCGGTGACCCGGGAGATCTTCGCCCACGACCGTGCCCGCCGCCGCGCCCACGAATCGGCCTTCGCCACGATCGCCACCCCCCGATGACCCCTTGCCCGCCCTTCGGCCCCTCCCGCCCCACCGGCCCCACGACGCCCCGGAGGGCGGGTCCCGTCACGCCGGAGCCGTCACGCGCCGCCGCTACCCGTCAGGCGGCCGACGCCCGTCCCCCTTCCACCAGCCGGTTCCCGGGCGAGGGGGAGACGCCGTCCACCGGGCCGAAGGCTGCCCGCCGGGCGGCCGGCGCGGGCGTCGACGCTCGCGACCGCCCCAGTGCCCCCGGCACAGCCGCCGGCCAGCACCCGGCCGACGGCACGACCTCCGCCCACCCGAAGCCCGGCCCCGGCTCGGCACCCCCGACGGCGGGCCCCGGCACGCCGGAGCCACTGCTCGCCCCTCGGGAACCCGCCGCCGGGCCCGAGCCCCGCGCAGCAACCGCTCCACACCCGGCTACCGCGGGCACCGCGAGGGCGGCCCTTGTCGGCGTACCCGCCGCCGGGCCCGTGGCGGACCCGGCGGCGGCCGACAGGCACTCGGCCGGACCATCGGCGGATGGGTCCCGCGCCCGCGGCGGCGGGGGCGACGGTGTGCGGCTGACCTGGGCCCAGCCCGAGGATCTCGTGGGGCACGAGCTGCGCCAGGCGGCCGAGGACGGCCGCGACGCCGGCCCCGCCCTGCGGGCGTGGTCCGCCGCGGGGGGCCACCCGGCGCCCGAGCGCGCCGGGGCCTCGCCGGCCCCCGCGCCCCCGCACCTGCGTGCGCTGGCGGCCCGTCTGCTGGACGAACTCGCCCACCTGCCCTCCCCGTCGTGCGCCGACGAGCCGACCTCCTGGGACGCCATCGTCGCGGCCTGCCCCCCGCCGCCCGCCGACCCGCCGCGCCCCCGCCCCGGCCGTGAGCCCGCGGATCCGGACCCGGAAGCCGAGGGCAAGACGCAGCCCGCACACCCCGGACGCACCACCGCCGACCCGGGGCCCCGGGCGCGCAGCCAGGACCCCCGAACACTGCCGCAAGGCCCCCGCCCCGGCCGTGGGGCCGCAGGCTCGGACCCGGAAGCCGAGGGCGAGGCACGCCCCGGACGCGCCACCGCCGACCCGGGGCGCCCCGTCCGCGGCCAGGAGTCCCGAGCGCTGCCGCAGGGCACGAGACCGGTGGCCGGGCCCGCGCCGGGGTGCCGGGCGCGGGCCTCGTCCGCGGAGGCACCCGCGCGGGTCCCTCCGCGCGGGACCTGCCCCGACCCGTACCAGCTCCCGGGCGGGCTGTGGGGGCGGCTGGAAGCCGCGTGGGTCGGGCGGGCCGTCGGGTGCCTGCTCGGCAAGCCCGTCGAGAAGCTGCCCCTCGACGGGATCCGGGCGCTGGCCCGCGCCGCGGGCAACTGGCCGCTCGACGACTGGTTCACCGCTCGCGGAGTCCCCGCGAAGCTGCTGGCCGCGTACCCCTGGAACCGCCGCTCCGCCCCCACCTCCCTCGCCGAGAACATCGACGGCATGCCCGAGGACGACGACCTCAACTACCCGCTGCTGAACCTGCGCCTGCTCCAGCGCTTCGGCAAGGGCTTCACCACCGCCGACGTCGCCCGCCTGTGGCTCGACGAGCTGCCCGCCGGTCGGACCTTCACCGCCGAGCGCGTCGCGTACCGCAACCTCCTGCTCGGCCTGGAGCCCCCCGCCACGGCCACGCACCACAACCCCTTCCGCGAGTGGATCGGCGCCCTCATCCGCGCCGACGTGCACGGCTGGACCAACCCCGGCGACCCGCACGCCGCCGCGGCCCAGGCCTACCGGGACGCCGCCCTGACGCACACCGGCAACGGCGTCTACGCCGCCCTCTTCGTCGCCGCCGCCACCGCCACCGCGGCCACCGGCCGAGCGGACGTCCACACCGCGCTGCGGGCCGGACTGGCCGCCGTACCGCCCCGTTCCCGGCTCGCCGAGGCGATCCGCTTCGGGATCCGGGCGGCCACCGAGGACGCCGACTTCGAATCCGTAGTCGACCGGCTGCACGCCCGCTACGGGCACTACCACTGGGTCCACGCCGTCCCGAACACCGCCCTGATCGCCGCCGCCCTCACCCACGCCGACGGGGACTTCACCCGTTCCGTCTGCCGAGCCGTGTCCGGCGGCTGGGACACCGACTCCAACGGGGCCACCGCCGGCGCCCTCGCGGGGCTGCTCGCCGGCTCCCCGGAACGGATCCCCCACCGCTGGAGCGCCCCGCTCAAGAACCGCCTCGCCACCACCGTCCCCGGCTTCGACGGCATCGGTTTCGACACCCTCGCCCACCTCACCGCACAGGAGGCAGCACGCTCATGACGGCCATCGCCGTGCTCGGCAGCACCAACATGGACCTCGTCGCCTACGTCCCCAAGGCCCCCCTCCCCGGGGAGACGGTGACCGGCCGCGCCTTCCGGACCGTTCCCGGCGGCAAGGGCGCCAACCAGGCCGTCGCCGCCGCCCGATCCGGCGGGAAGGTGGTGATGATCGGCGCGGTCGGGGCCGACGAGTTCGGCGTACGGCTGCGCTCCGCGCTCACCGCCGCCGGCGTCGAGACGGCGGGCCTGCGCACCGTCGAGGGCGCCAGCGGCACCGCACACATCACCGTGGACGACGAGGGCGGCAACCGCATCGTCGTCATCCCGGGCGCGAACGGCAGCGTCACCGGCCTGGAAGCGGGGGACGAGGCCCGGATCGCCGCCGCCGGCGCCCTCCTCCTCCAGCTCGAACTGCCGCTGCCCGCCGTACTCGCCGGCGCCCGTGCCGCCCGAGCGCACGGCGTCCGTACGGTGCTCACCCCGGCCCCGGCGCAGCCCCTGCCCGCCGAACTCCTCGCCGCCACCGACCTCCTGGTGCCCAACGAGCACGAGGCGGCCACCCTGACCGGCCTGACCGATCCGCGGCAGGCCGCCGAGGCACTGCTGACCACCGTGCCCGAGGTGGTGATCACCCTCGGCGCGGCGGGGGTCCTCCACGCGGCGCGCGGCCAGGACCCGCTGACCGTGCCCGCGCTCCGGGTCCGGGCCGTGGACACCACCGCCGCCGGGGACACCTTCGTCGGGGCCCTGGCGGTGGCCCTGGGCGAGGGCCGGCCGATGCCCGAGGCACTGCGCTGGGCCTCGGCGGCGGCCGCGCTCTCCGTGCAGCGCCACGGCGCCCAGGATTCGATGCCCACGCGCGCCGAGACGGACTCCTTCGCCCTGGCCGGGTGGGAGGCGGAGCACGGGCAGGCGGCCCCGGCCGCCGCCTTCGGCCCCGGCGAGGCCGAGGCCGGAGCCGCCTCGTGACGTACTCCGCCGGGGACGGGAGTGTGCCGGGGCGATCCCCGCAGGGCGCCGAACGCACCGCCGCCGCACTGTCCGACCCCGAGCACCGTTCGGCGCCCGAGGAGACGCCCCGGCGCGCGCCCGGCCCCGCCGAAGCCCCCGGCCCCGCCGGAGCCCCCGGCACGGGCACCGCACCCCAACCCGCCGACGCCCGGACAGGGCCACGGGCAGGGCAAGGGCATGGACCCGGGCCGCTGCGCGGGCTGCGGGTGCTCGACCTCGCGACCCTCTTCGCCGGGCCGCTCGCCGCGACCCTGCTCGGTGATTTCGGCGCCGAGGTCGTCAAGGTCGAACACCCGGCCGTCCCCGACCCCTCCCGCGGTCACGGCCCCGCCAAGGACGGGATCGGCCTGTGGTGGAAGCTGCTCGGCCGGAACAAGCGGACCATCACCCTCGATCTGTCCACCCCCGGTGGCCGGGACACCCTGCTGCGGCTCGCCGCCACCGCCGACGTGGTCATCGAGAACTTCCGCCCGGGCACCCTGGAGCGGTGGGGCCTGGGCTGGCCCGAGCTGTCCGCCGCCAACCCGCGCCTGGTCCTGGCCCGCGTCACGGCCTTCGGCCAGCAGGGCCCGTACGCCCACCGCCCCGGCTTCGGCACCCTCGCCGAGGCCATGAGCGGCTTCGCCGCGGTCACCGGGGAGCCGGACGGCCCGCCGACCCTGCCGCCCTTCGGGCTCGCCGATTCGATCGCCGCGCTGACCTGCGCGTATGCCGTGATGACGGCGCTCGCCGGGCGCGACCGCACCGGGCACGGGCAGGTCGTGGACCTGGCCATCATCGAGCCGATCCTCACCGTGCTCGGCCCGCAGCCGCTCTGGTACGACCAGCTGGGCTACGTCCAGCCGCGCACCGGCAACCGCTCCGCCAACAACGCCCCCCGCAACACCTACCGCAGCGCCGACGGCCGCTGGCTGGCGGTCTCCGCCTCCGCCCAGTCGATCGCCGAGCGCGTGATGCGGCTGGTCGGCCGGCCGGACCTGATCGCCCAGCCGTGGTTCGCCACCGGTGCCGGGAGGGCCCGGCACGCCGACGTCCTCGACGAGGCGGTCGGCGGCTGGATCGCCCGCCGCAAGGCGGACGAGGTCGTCGGCGCCTTCGAGGACGCCGAGGCGGCCGTCGCGCTGGTCTACGACGTCCGCGACGTGATGGCCGACCCGCAGTTCGCGGCCCTCGACACGGTGACCGAGATCGAGGATCCGGAGCTGGGCCCCCTGCGGATGCAGAACATCCTCTTCCGGCTGTCCGATACCCCCGGCGGGATCCGCTGGGCCGGCCGCCCGCACGGCGCGGACACGGCCGAGGTGCTGGCCGAGCTCGGACTGACCGGCTCCGAGATCACCGCGCTGCGAACCGAGGGGGCACTGTGATCCTGACCTGGCTGTACGCGCCCGGCGACCGCCCCGCGGTGGTCGCGAAGGCTCTGGCCTGCGGGGCCGACGCCGTCATCGTCGACCTGGAGGACGCGGTGGCGGCCTCCCGCAAGGAGTACGCCCGTGCCGCCACCGTCGAGCTGCTCGCCGAGCGGCCCGCGGTCCCCGTCCACGTCCGCGTCAACGCCCTCGACTCCCCGTGGGGCGGCGCCGACCTCACCGCGCTCGCCGGGCTGCGCGGGCTCGCGGGACTGCGGCTGCCCAAGATCAGTGCCCCGGAGCAGATCGCCGCGGCCGCCGACCGCGCGGGAGGGGTGAGCCTGCACGCCCTGCTGGAGTCGGCGCTGGGCGTGGAGCGCGCGTACGAGATCGCCCGCGCGCACCCGGCCCTGCGCGGGCTCTCCCTCGGCGAGGCGGACCTGCGGGCGGACCTGGCGGCCGGCGCGGAGGAGGGACTGGACTGGTGCCGCTCCCGGGTGGTGGTCGCGGCGCGCGCCGCCGGCCTGGCGCCCCCGGCCCAGTCGGTGTTCCCCGACATCCGGGACCTGGAGGCGCTGGCGGTCTCCTGCGCGCGCGGCCGGTCCCTCGGCTTCCTCGGCCGGGCCGCGATCCACCCGCGCCAGCTCCCGGTGATCGAGCGGGCCTACCTCCCGGCGCCCGAGGAGGTGAGCGCCGCGGTGGAGGTGCTCAGCGCGGCTCGGGCCGCGCCCGGCGCGCTGGCCCTGCCCGACGGCCGGTTCGTGGATCCGGCGGTCGTGGCGTCGGCGCACCGCACCCTCGCGCTGGCCGCGCGGATCCCGGTCCACTAACCCCCTGCCGGGCCCCCGCCGCACGATCCGGTACCCCGGCACGCGCCCTCGGGCTGCCGCGCGGGGCGGGCCGGTTCCCGCCGGGTCGGTCGGGGGAACTCACACCGTGGCCCAGCCCCCGGGGCGGATACGTGCGAGGGGGGTGCCGCGTCGTGCGCGGCACCCCCCTCGTGACGTTTCTGCGTCAGGCCTTGTCGGCCTCCGGGG
Source organism: Streptomyces sp. NPDC023541 (assembly GCF_055559995.1). NCBI lineage: Bacteria > Bacillati > Actinomycetota > Actinomycetes > Kitasatosporales > Streptomycetaceae > Streptomyces > Streptomyces sp. NPDC023541. Next base: position 10,157 of record NZ_JBVHJO010000011.1, on the reverse strand, counting down.
CCTCGGCGTCGACGGCCGGCTTGCGCAGGTCGGCCTTGACGGCGCCCTCCCGCACCTCGGCTTCGGCGCGCGGGGCGCGGGTCGGCAGGGAGTCCTTCGGCACGGAGCCGGACTCGGACTCGGCCGTGCCGTCCGTCCTGTCCTCGGCCTTGTCGTCGGACGTGCCCTCCTCGGCCTTGGACTTGCCCTTGCCGTCCTTGCCGCCGGGGGCGTCGGGCTCGACGACCTCCTCGCGGCCCGGCCGCAGCTTCGCGGAGAGCACGAAGTAGACGACGGCGAGCACGAAGACGACGATCGAGGTCCAGACGTTCAGCCGGACGCCCAGGATGTGGTGCGCCTCGTCGACGCGCATGTACTCGATCCAGCCGCGGCCGACGCAGTACGCGGCCACGTACAGGGCGAACGCCCGGCCGTGCCCGAGCTTGAAGCGGCGGTCGGCCCAGATGACCAGGAAGGCGACGCCGATGCACCACAGCGACTCGTACAGGAAGGTCGGGTGGTAGGTCCCGGCGTCCCGGTTCGGGCCGGCGCTGATCTCGACCGCCCACGGCAGGTCGGTGGCCCGGCCGTAGAGCTCCTGGTTGAACCAGTTGCCCCAGCGGCCGCAGGCCTGGGCCAGGGCGATGCCGGGGGCGAGGGCGTCGGCCCAGGCCGGCAGCGGGATGCCGCGCAGCCGGCAGCCGATCCAGGCACCCACCGCGCCGAGCGCGATGGCGCCCCAGATGCCGAGGCCGCCCTCCCAGATCTTGAAGGCGTCGACCCAGTTGCGGCCCTCGCCGAAGTAGAGCTGGTAGTCGGTGATCACGTGGTAGAGGCGACCGCCGACCAGCCCGAACGGCACCGCCCACACGGCGATGTCCGCGACCGTGCCCGGCTTTCCGCCGCGCGCGATCCAGCGCTTGTTGCCGAGCCAGACGGCGACGAAGACGCCGATGATGATGCAGAACGCGTAGCCGCGGAGCGGGATCGGTCCGAGATGGATCACGCCGGTCGACGGACTGGGGATGTAAGCAATGTCCATGGCAGACCTGACGCTACCCTGCCAGACGGTGCGTACCGCAACCCGCCCGGCAGGGTCGAAACCAAATCCAGACATGGATCGGCGGAAGTCAGTCCCCCGAGGACCCGGTCCCGGTGCCGTTCCCCGGCCTGGTGCCGGAACCGATCACGGAGCCGTTCGCGGTGCCCTTCGAGGCCGTCGACGCCGTCCTCGACGCCGAAGGTGAGGCCTTCGCCCCGCCCTTCCCGGTGTCCTTGCCCGCGTCCTTCCCGGTGTCCTTGCCGGACTCCTTGCCCGTCTCCTTCTCCGCGCCCTTGGCCCCGGCTCCCCCGGAGCCCTTGGCGCCCGCCTCCACCTGCTCCTTCAGCTTCTGCGGGGTCAGCGGGGCGGCCTGGTCGGCGAAGATGTCCTTGCCGTCGAGCAGCACGGTCGGCGTGCCGCGGAACTTCCCTGCGGCGAAGGCCTCGTGCGACTTGGCCACCCAGCTGTTGTGCGTGCCGTCCTCGACGCACTTGCGGAACTCGGGTGTGTCCAGCCCCTCGACCTTGCCCGCCAATTCCAGCAGCTTGGCGTTCTTGCCGTAGGCGTCGTCGACCTCCTGCGGCTGGTTCTGGAAGAGGACGTCGTGGTACTCGGCGAACTTTCCGGCGTCCTGCGCGCAGGCCGCCGCGTTGGCGCCCTTCAGGGAGCCGCTGCCGCCCATGTTCCCGTCGATGAGCGTGACCAGGTGGTAGTCCACCTTGAGCAGGCCCTTGGCCTCCAGCTCGTGGACGGTGTCCCGGTAGCTGTCCTCGAAGGACTTGCAGGCCGGGCAGCGGAAGTCCTCCCACACGGTGAGGGTGGACTTCGCCTCGGGCTTGCCCGTCCGGATGGCGAGGGCGTCCTTGCCGGTGGCGCCGGAGGGGGCGACCACCGGGCCCGCCGAGTCGGACTTGTCGCCCTTGCCGGCATTGGCCGCGATCACGCCCACGACCGTCGCCAGGCCCAGTACGCCGACCACCGCCGCCGCGACGATCAGGGTCCGCCGGCGCTTGTCCCGGGTCTTCTGCCGCTCACGCTCCGCTTGGAGTCGCTCCCGGGCCGATCGTTTCGTCGCATCGCGGTTCGCACCGTCGTTCTTCTCGCTCACGCTCCGCCAAACGAAGCAGGGAGGCACTCGCGTGCCTCCCTGCCGACCATTCCACCCGATCGGACTACAGAACCCGATCGGGTGTCCGGTTTGCCTCAGCCCCTGCGGACGCCCCGCGCGAGCTCGCCGGCCAGCGCCCGTACGGCGTCGAGCCCGGCCGGCAGGTCGGGCGCGTCCAGCAGCAGCTTCACGAAGGCCGAGCCGACGATCACGCCGTCGGCGAAGCCCGCGACCTCCTTGGCCTGGGCGGCGTTGGAGACGCCGAGGCCCACGCAGACGGGGAGCTCGGTCGTGGCCCGGGTGCGGCGGACCAGGTCCTGGGCCTGGTTGCCGACCGATTCGCGGGTTCCGGTGACGCCCATCAGCGAGGCGGCGTAGACGAAGCCGGAGCCGACCGCCGTGATGGTGGCCAGGCGCTCGTCCTTGCTGCTGGGGGCCACGACGAAGACGGTCGCCAGACCGTGCTTCTCCGCGTGCTCGCGCCACAGCGCGGACTCCTGGACCGGCAGGTCCGGCAGGATGCAGCCGGCCCCGCCCGCGGCCGCCAGCTCGGCCGTGAACCGCTCGACGCCGTAGCGGTCGATGGGGTTCCAGTAGGTCATCACCAGGATCGGGGCGCCGGTCGCCTCGTGGGCCTCGCGGACCGTGCGGAACACGTCGGCGATCTTGACGCCGCCGCGCAGGGCGATGTCGTCGGCGGTCTGGATGACCGGCCCGTCCAGGACCGGGTCGCTGTGCGGCAGGCCGATCTCGACGACGTCCGCGCCACCGGCGATGACGGCCTTGACCGCCTCGATGCCGCCGTCGACGGTCGGGAAGCCCGCGGGGAGGTAGGCGACGAGGGCCGCGCGGTCCTCGGACTTCGCCTTGGCGAGGGTGGCGCCCAGCAGCTCGATGTTGCCGCGCCCGTGCGTGGAACTCACTTGTCGTCCCCCTCGGAGAACTCGTTGTCGGCGACTTCACCGTCGGTGTCGTACAGGCCGAAGTAGCGGGCGGCCGTGTCCATGTCCTTGTCTCCGCGGCCGGACAGGTTGACGACCAGCAGGCCGTCCTTGCCCAGTTCCCGGCCCAGGTCCAGGGCGCCGGCGAGGGCGTGCGCCGACTCGATCGCCGGGATGATCCCCTCGGTGCGCGACAGCAGGCGCAGGGCCTGCATGGCGGCGTCGTCGGTGACCGCGCGGTACTCGCCGCGGCCGGTGTCCTTGAGGTAGGAGTGCTCCGGGCCGATGCCCGGGTAGTCCAGGCCCGCCGAGATGGAGTACGGCTCGGTGATCTGGCCCTCCTCGTCCTGGAGGACGTAGGAGCGGGAGCCGTGCAGGATGCCGGGCTCGCCGGCGGTCAGCGTGGCCGCGTGCTCACCGGTCTCGACGCCGTGCCCGGCGGGCTCGAAGCCGACCAGGCGGACGTCCGCGTCCGGGATGAAGGCGTGGAAGAGGCCGATGGCGTTGGAGCCGCCGCCGACGCAGGCCGCGACGGCGTCGGGCAGCCGGCCGGCGCGCTCCAGGATCTGGCGGCGCGCCTCGACACCGATGACCCGGTGGAAGTCGCGGACCATCGCCGGGAAGGGGTGCGGGCCGGCGACGGTGCCGAAGAGGTAGTGGGTGCGGTCCACGTTGGCGACCCAGTCGCGGAACGCCTCGTTGATCGCGTCCTTCAGGGTCCGCGAGCCGGACTTCACCGCGATGACCTCGGCGCCCAGCATGCGCATGCGGGCGACGTTCAGCGCCTGGCGCTGCGTGTCGACCTCGCCCATGTAGATGGTGCATTCGAGGCCGAACAGGGCGCAGGCGGTGGCGGTGGCCACGCCGTGCTGGCCGGCGCCGGTCTCGGCGATCACGCGGGTCTTGCCCATGCGCTTGGTGAGCAGCGCCTGGCCCAGCACGTTGTTGATCTTGTGCGAGCCGGTGTGGTTGAGGTCCTCGCGCTTGAGGAAGATCCGCGCGCCGCCCGCGTGCTCGGCGAAGCGGGGCACCTCGGTGAGGGCGCTCGGGCGGCCGGTGTAGTTGACCATGAGGTCGTTGAGCTCGGCCGCGAAGGACGGGTCGCCCTTGGCCTTGTCGTACTCGACGGCGACCTCGTCCACGGCGGCGACGAGCGCCTCCGGGATGAACTTGCCGCCGAAGTCGCCGAAGTAGCCCTCGGCGTTGGGGACGTGACCCTCCGGGTCCGGGATGAAGAACTCGCTGGACATGATCCAGTGCTCCTACGGGTGCGAGATGCGGCGGGTGGTTTCACCGTATTGCGCCGCCCGCCCGTGCCGCGGACACCCCGCTGGGGGATGTCGGCGTACGTGCGGAGCGGCCCGCTCCCGGAGCCGGTCGGCCCGGGCAGCAGGCCGTACGGGACCGCCTCGCGACGCGGTACGTCTCGCGTACCGGGCCGCTGCAGCCCTCGTTACGGCGCGTCTCCGCGGCGCCATCGCATGCCGTTGACCTGGCCGGGCTCGGAGCCGATCACGTACCGGACCCGCCGCCCGTGGACACGCCGGGCCGGGGCGCGGCAGCCGCGGGGGCGGCAGCCGCGCGCCAGGGGCGCGTACGCCGTCGGCACGCGCCGCGTGCGGACGGAGGGGCGGTCGTGGGCCATGGGACGGGTCAGCTCCGTCCGTGGCGCAGGGCGGGGTGGGCCCCGGCGGCGACGAGGTCGGCGACGGCCGCCTTCGGGTCGCGGCCGGTGACCAGGGACTCCCCGACGAGGACGGCGTCGGCGCCCTCGTTGGCGTAGGCGATCAGGTCGTGCGGTCCGCGGATGCCGGACTCGGCGACCTTGACGATGTGGGGCGGGATCTCGCCGACGACGCGCTCGAAGGTGGAGCGGTCGACCTTGAGGTCCTTGAGGTTGCGGGCGTTGACACCGATGATCTTGGCGCCGGCGGCCACCGCACGCTCCACCTCCTCCTCGTCGTGGACCTCGACGAGCGGGGTGAGGCCGATGGACTCGGCCCGCTCGATGAGGGAGACGAGGGCCTCCTGCTCCAGGGCGGCGACGATCAGCAGCGCGAGGTCGGCGCCGTAGGCGCGGGCCTCCCAGAGCTGGTACGCCGTGACGATGAAGTCCTTGCGCAGGATCGGGATGTCCACGCGGGCGCGGACGGCCTCCAGGTCGGCCAGCGAGCCGCCGAACCGGCGCTGTTCGGTGAGGACGGAGATGACCGCCGCACCGCCCGCCTCGTAGTCCGCGGCGAGCCCGGCCGGATCCGCGATCGCGGCCAGCGCACCCTTGGAGGGGCTGGAGCGCTTGACCTCGCAGATCACCTTGACGCCGTCGCCGCGCAGGGCCGCGACGCCGTCCTTGGCCTGGGGCGCCTTGGCGGCACGCTCCTTGAGCTCGTCGAGGCTCACGCGGGCCTGCCGTTCGGCAAGGTCTTCGCGGACCCCTTCGATGATCTCGTCGAGCACACTCACGCGAGCGGCCCCCTTCCGGGTCGATGACGGTCGGCCGCCCTGCAGACACGTACCACTGCAAGGTCGGCAATCAAATGGTATCCGGCGGAGGCGTCGCCCTCCGCACCCGGTTGACGGCGTCCCAGTAACTGGACATTCGGAATACGCCCTTCATCTCCGCTGTACACGGGGCTCAGGGCGCCAGCGCCGACCCGAAAGAGAAATTTCGGACAACGGCGAAAACCAGTAGCACCGCGCCCACCGCCCACCAGTGGCCGGGACGCAGGACGATCCTCGGGACCGGCCCGCCGCGCAAGGCGCGAACCAGCCACAGGGCCATGAAACCCGCGAAGACGAAGTAGCCGACGACGGCGAGGGCGTTCGACCCGAAAGCGGCGGCCAGGTCCCCGTGGGCGAACGCGTGCGCGCTGCGCAGCCCGCCGCAGCCCGGGCACAGGATGCCCGTCAGCCGCAGCAGCGGGCAGACCGGGTAGTGGCCCGGCTCATTGGGGTCCACGGTGCCCACGTACGTGAACGCCGCGCCGGCGGCCGCCAGGTAGAGCGCCGGGGCGGCGAGCCGGCCGGCCCGGGACGCCCGCTCGGCGGGCACCGAGGATACGGCGGGCACCGCAGGTACGGCAGGCACCGCAGGTACGGCGTGCCCGGCCGGCGGACCGGGCACGGCGTCGGGGGTGCTGGAGGCGTCCACCTGCTGATTCTCTCCGCTCACGACAAAAGGCGCAGCCCGGCGGGGCCGCGCCTTTCAGCTCTCTTCCAGGACCGGCGCAGACGGCGCGCTCAGGCCTTGGCAGGAACCTTGTTCGCGGCGATGACCTCGGCGAGGTCCTTGTGGGCGGCCTTCGGCGCGCCCATGCCCGCGGCCTTCATCGCCAGGCCGACGACACCGCCGAGCGCGACGACGACGAGACCGGCCCAGAAGCCCAGCGGGTTCGCGAGCACCATGAAGGCGCCGGAGATGCAGAAACCGATGAAGGCGATGATGACACCGGTCCAGGCGGCCGGGGTGTGTCCGTGGCTAGTGCCCGCCATGAGTTGCTCCTCGTTGCTCTGTCGCGCTGCTGTGTCGAACGTGCGGTCTGTGCGAACGCTCGGTGACATTGTCCCGCACCGGGCGGCTTCGCCGTCCAGGGGGGGTCGGCTCAGGGGCCGGGTCAGCGGGTCCGGTCGCCGCCCGGGTCCGCGGTCGGGTCCGCGGTCGGGTCCTCGCCGCGGTCCAGAGCCTTCCACAGATCTTCCGGCCGGTCGGGATCCACCGCCGCGACGGCCCGCGGACGTGGGCTGCCGTCACGCTCGTAGCGGCCTCCCATCGAGGGCCAGCCGCTGCCGAAGCGCAGCGCCAGCAGTCCGGCGGCCAGGATCAGGACCGCGCCGGCGGCCGTGACGTACGGCCACGTCGTCTGGGTCAGGCCGGCCACGTGGGCCGCGCTGTCCGCGGTCGTACGGACGGCCTGCGCGTCCAGGGCGCTGCGGCCGTCGGAGCCGAAGAGGGCCGACAGCGCCGCGCCGAGGCCGCTGAGGGCGAGCAGGCCCGACACCAGCAGCCGGCTCTTGCCCCGTACCGCGAAGACGGCGACCAGCGCGGCCAGGCCCACGATGGCCAGAGCCGCCGGGAGGCCGGTCACGGCCCGCCCGTCGGCGCTGAGCCGGAGCGAGTCGCTGCCGATGGCGGCGGTGCCCCGGGCCCAGACCCGGCCGGAGGCGAGCAGGACGACGGTGGCGCCGAGCGCGCCGAGCAGCAGCGCCGCGGCCACGCTGCGGCGGCCGCCGCGGCTGTTGGCGGCCTCGGGCTCGGGCCCGGGCTCGGCGGAGGCATCGGATCGGGGCGGGGGTACGGCACTCACGTACCCCACTATCCCCTACGCCCTCAGGAGCCGCTCAGGCGGTTCGCCGCTGCCACCGCGCGCAGCACGGCGGCGGCCTTGTTGCGGCACTCGTTGTCCTCCAGTTCGGGCACCGAGTCGGCGACGACACCGGCGCCGGCCTGCACGTACGCCGTGCCGTCACGCAGCAGGGCCGTACGGATGGCGATGGCCGTGTCGGAGTCGCCGGCGAAGTCCAGGTAGCCCACGCAGCCGCCGTAGAGTCCGCGGCGGGAGGGCTCCAGCTCCTCGATGATCTGCATGGCGCGCGGCTTGGGCGCCCCGGAGAGGGTGCCGGCCGGGAAGCAGGCGGTGAGCACGTCGAATGCGCTCTTCCCCCCGGCCACGCGCCCCGTCACGGTGGAGACGATGTGCATGACGTGCGAGTAGCGCTCGATCGACATGAAGTCGACGACCTCCACCGATCCCGGCTCGCAGACCCGGCCGAGGTCGTTGCGGCCCAGGTCGACGAGCATCAGGTGCTCGGCGCGCTCCTTGGGGTCGGCCAGCAGCTCCTCGGCGAGGTCGTTGTCCTCCTGCGGGGTCGCGCCCCGGTGGCGGGTGCCGGCGATGGGGTGGACCATGGCCCGCCCGTCCTCGACCTTGACCAGCGCCTCGGGGCTGGAGCCGACGACGTCGAAGCCGTTCTCGAAGCGGAAGAGGTACATGTACGGGGACGGGTTGGTGGCGCGCAGCACCCGGTAGACGTCCAGCGCGGAGGCCTCGCAGGAGGTCTCGAACCGCTGCGAGGGCACCACCTGGAAGGCCTCGCCCGCCCGGATCCGCTCCTTGATGTCCTCGACGGCCGCCTGGTACTTCTCGCCGCCCCACAGGGCGGAGAACTCCGGCAGCTCGGAGGCGGGCAGCGGGGCCGGCACGTAGGGCGCGGGCCGGGCCAGGTCCGCCTCCATGGCGTCGAGGCGGGCCACGGCGTCCGCGTAGGCCTCGTCGACCCCGGAGTCGAGGTCGTTGTGGTTGATGGCGTTGGCGATGAGCTGGACGGTGCCGTCCCAGTGGTCCAGCACCGCGAGGTCGGAGGTGAGCAGCATCGTCAGCTCGGGCAGCTCCAGGTCGTCGCTGCCGTGCTCGCCGATGCGCTCCAGGCGGCGCACGATGTCGTAGCCGAGGTAGCCGACCATGCCGCCGGTGAAGGGGGGCATGCCGCCCGCCAGGTCGCGGGGCGTGTGCAGGGCCTCGACGGTGGCGCGCAGGGCGTCGAGCGGGTCGCCGTCGGTGGGTACGCCGACGGGCGGGGTGCCGATCCAGTGCGCGCGGCCGCCCCGGACGGTCAGGGTCGCGTCGCTGCGGACCCCGACGAAGGAGTACCGGGACCAGGACCGGCCGTTCTCCGCGGACTCCAGGAGGAAGGTGCCGGGGCGTTCGGCGGCCAGCTTGCGGTAGAGCCCGACGGGCGTGTCCCCGTCGGCGAGCAGCTTGCGGCTCACGGGGATGACGCGGCGGTCGGCCGCGAGCTTGCGGAACGTCTCAAGATCCATTGCGTGGGGACCCCTGCCTAGTCGGCTGCGCGGAGGAGGACATCGTCGTCGAAGCAGGTGCGGGCACCGGTGTGGCAGGCGGCTCCGACCTGGTCGACCTTGACGAGCACGGTGTCGGCGTCGCAGTCGAGGGCGACGGACTTGACGTGCTGGAAGTGGCCGGAAGTATCCCCCTTCACCCAGTACTCCTGGCGGCTGCGCGACCAGTACGTGCAGCGGCCGGTGGTCAGGGTGCGGTGCAGGGCCTCGTCGTCCATCCACCCGAGCATGAGCACCTCACCGGTGTCGTACTGCTGGGCGATGGCCGGTACCAGCCCGTCGGCGGAGCGCTTGAGGCGCGCGGCGACGGCGGGGTCGAGGTTGCCGGGGCGGGGGGACGTACTCATGGAGCCATTGTGCCGGGCGAGGACGGGCGGAATGATCCATGTCCGCCTGATGGGCGGGCGTCCGGCGCGATCCGGTCGTAGGCTGGCTGGCATGTCTACCCATGCGAAGCGTGAACGCCTGCTGTTGGCGGACCTGTTGGAGGCGGCCGGCCCGGAGGCCCCCACGCTGTGCGACGGCTGGACCTGTCGCGAGCTGGCCGCGCACGTGGTCGTCCGGGAACGGCGGCCCGACGCGGCGGGCGGGCTCCTGCTGAACGTCCTGAAGACCCGCCTGGACAAGGCGATGGAGGAGTACGCGGCCAAGCCGTACGAGGAGCTCATCCAGCTGATCCGGACCGGGCCGCCGCGGATGTCGGTGTACGCGCTGAAGCAGATCGACGAGGCGGCGAACGCGGTGGAGTTCTACGTCCACGCCGAGGACGTCCGCCGGGCCCAGCCCGACTGGTCCCCGCGTGAGCTGGACCCGGTGTTCTCGGACTCTCTGTGGTCCCGCCTGGAGAAGCTGGCCCGCCTGACGGGCCGCCGCTCGCCGGTGGGCCTGGTACTGCGCCGCCCGGACGGGCGGACGGCGGTGGCGCACAAGGGCGTGCCGGTGGTGACGGTGACGGGCGAGCCGGGGGAACTGACGCTGTTCTGCTTCGGCCGCCAGGCGTCTGCCGCGGTGTCGCTGGACGGCGAGAAGGACGCGATCGCCATGCTCACCGCTGCAGCCCTGGGCATCTAGCCCCCGCCTGCGGGCCGGTGCCCCGGGTGCGGGCCGGTGCCTTGGGGGGCGCTGCCCCTGCTCCCCGGCTGCGGGCCGGTGGCCGCGCCTCAAACGCCGGCGGGGCCGGGGTGTGCCCCCGGGTCGGGGTCGGGACAGGGGGGTGGGGTGCGGGACCGC
>NZ_JBVHJO010000010.1:0-265896 GCF_055559995.1 Streptomyces sp. NPDC023541 | reverse complement strand
GACTACTGGGCCCACCACCTGCGCCACACCGTCCGCTTCAACGACGCCGTCCAATACCTCCACCACCACAACGTCACCACCTACATCGAACTCGGCCCGGACGGTGTGCTCAGCGCGATGGCCCGTACGATCCTGGCCTCCGGGGAGCCGGGGACCGGGCAGACGGCCGGGCAGCCGGCCACCGCCGCCCCGCTGCTGCGCGCGGGCCGCCCCGAGGGGCGGACCCTCGCGGCGGCGCTCGCGGAGGTCCACGTACGCAGCCGGGACGTCCGGTGGGACGGGTTCCTGCCCGGCGGCCGGGCCGTCGCCCTGCCGACGTACCCGTACCAGCGCGACAGCTACTGGCTGAGCGCTCCGGCGGCCCCCGTGGCGGCGAAGCCGGCCGGCGGGCATCCGCTGCTGGACTCGGCGGTCGAACTCGCCGCCGACCAGGGGTGGTTGTTCACCGGCATCCTCGACGCCGAGGCCCAGCCGTGGCTCTCGGAGCACACCGTCCTGGGCCGGCCGCTACTGCCCGGCGCGGCCGTCGCGGAGCTCGCCCTGTACGCCGCCCGGCGGACGGGAGCGGCTGAGGTCGCCGAGCTCACCCTCGAACAACCGCTGCCGCTCGACGGTCCCGTCGCCCTCCAGATCATGGTGGGCTCGGCGGGTGACGACGGGACGCGTCCGCTCGCCCTGCACTCCCGGCCGGAGGGGACCCCGGACGCCGCCTGGGTGCGGCACGCCTCGGGTCTGCTGGCCGACGAGGTTCCCGCGGAGACCGGGGAGGACGCCGGGCTCGCCGTCCGGCCGCCGCAGGAGGCGACCGAGATCCCCGTCGACGGCCTCTACGCCCGCCTCGCCGAACGCGGCTACGCCTACGGCCCCACCTTCCAGGGCCTGCGCAGGGCCTGGAGCCACGGCACCGACCTCTACGCCGAGATCGCCCTCCCCGACACCGCCACCGGCGCCGACGGCTTCGCGCTCCACCCCGCCGCCCTCGACGCCGCCCTGCACACGGCCCTGGTCGTGCCCGGTGCCGGGGAGCGGCTGGTGGTGCCCTTCGCATGGAGCGCCCTGGCCTTGCGGCCCACAGGGTCGGCGCGGCTGCGGGTCCGCCTGCGCCGGGGCCCGGGCGACGCCCATTCGCTGCTGATCGCGGACGAGAACGGCGTCCCGGTGTTCACGGCCGGCGGCCTCGCGGTACGCGAGCTGCAGGCGGACGCGGCGGTCGCCGCCGGTCCGGTCCACGGGGCCGGGCTGTTCGACCTGCACTGGTCCCCGCTGCGGGCGGCCGCGCCCGTGCCGGCCGGTCCGTGGGCCGTCCTCGGCGAGGACGGCGGAGCCGTCGTGGACGCCGTGCGCGCCGCCGGTGTGGCCGTCCGGGACTACCCGGGCCTGGCGGAGCTGCGGACGGCGGTCGACGGGGGGGCTCCGGTACCCACCGTGGTCCTGGCCGCCGTGCCGGCCGCTCACGCCGTACCGGGCGCCGGCGGCCGGGCCGTGCTCGCGGTCCTCGAACTCGCCCAGGCCTGGCTGGCGGACGAGCGGTTCACGGACTCCCGGCTCGCCGTCCACACGCGGGGAGCGGTCGCCGTCGCGGACACCGAACGCCCGGACCCGGCCCTGGCGGCGGTCTGGGGCCTGATCCGCTCGGCGCAGTCCGAGCAGCCCGGCCGCTTCGCCCTGCTCGATACCGACGGGCGGCCCGAGTCCGTACGCGCTCTCGCCCAGGCCCTGGCCCTCACCTCGGCGCAGCCGCAGCTCGCGCTGCGGGCCGGCCGGGCATCGGCGCCGGCCCTGCGCGCGCACCGGCCCGCCACCTCCGTCACGCCCGTCACTTCCGACGCGGACGCCCCGGCGGTCTTCGGAGCGGGCGACCACGTCCTGGTCACCGGCGGTCTGGGCACCCTGGGCCGGCTGCTGGCCCGGCACCTGGTCAAGCAGCACGGGGTGGGACGGCTGCTGCTGACCGGCCGGCGCGGCGCCGCGACGCCGGGCGCGGAGGAGTTCACGGCCGAACTGGCTTCTCTGGGCGCCGAGGTGACCGTGGCCGCCTGCGACACCGGCGACCGGGCGGCGCTGGCCGCCCTGCTGGCCGCCGTACCCCCGGACCGGCCGCTGACCGCGGTCGTCCACGCGGCGGGCGTCACCGACGACTCGGTGCTGGCCGGGCTCACTGCGCAGCGGATGGAAGGGGTGCTGCGGCCCAAGGCCGATGCCGCTCTCCACCTGCACGAGCTGACCCGGGACCTGGACCTATCGGCGTTCGTCCTCTTCTCCTCGCTGGCGGGCACCCTGGGCTCGGCGGGCCAGGGCAACTACGCGGCCGCCAACGCCTCCCTGGACGCGCTGGCCCACCGGCGCCGTGCCGAAGGGCTGCCTGCCGTGTCCCTGGCCTGGGGGCTTTGGGCGCAGGAGAGCACACTGACCGGTGACCTGGGTGCGGCGGACCTGAAGCGGCTGGCCCGTTCCGGGATCGGGGCACTGGCCGCCGAGGACGGACTTGCCCTGTTCGACGCGGCCGTCGCCTCCGGCGCCGCGGTCCTGACGGCGGCCCACCTCGACCTGCGGACGGCGGATCCGGACGCGGTCGGGTCCCTGCTGCGCGGGCTGGTCCCGGCCCGCCGCCGCGAAGGGCCCGCGCAGGCCGCGCCCCGGGACACCGCGGCGGGTCTGCGCGACCGGCTGGCCGGGGCGCCCCCGCGGGAGCACCACCACATCCTGCTCGGGACCGTACGGACCGAAGTGGCCGCCGTACTGGGCCACTCGGACGCGGACCGGGTGCCGGCGGACCGCCGGTTCCAGGACCTCGGCTTCGACTCCCTGACCGCGGTCGAGCTGCGCAACCGCCTGGCGGCCGCGACCGGCGTCAAACTGCCGCCGACGCTCGTCTTCGACCACCCGACGCCGGGCGCCCTGGCGCAACGGCTGCGGGCGGCGCTCGTACCCGGGGTCCCGGCGCAGGACTCCCCCGCGGAGGCCGCCGACGGCGCCGACGGCGCCGACGGCGCCGACGGCGCCGACGCGAACGGCGCGGACGCGACCGGGAACGAGAGCGCGCTGGACTCGATGAGCGCCGACGACCTGGTCCGCCTGGCCTTGGGCCACAGCTGAGGAAGACACCCCCGCCCGGGTCCGGACGCGTTCCGGACCCGGGCCCAGAGACCACACCCAGACCCAGACCCCGACGGGGAAGTACGGAGAGAACAGGATGGCTTCCACAACCCAGCAGCAGGTCGTCGAGGCGCTGCGGGCCGCGCTGAAGGAGAACGAGCGGCTCAAGGCGGACCACGCCCGCAGCACGGAACGCGAGCACGAGCCGGTCGCGATCGTGGGGATGGCCTGCCGCTACCCGGGTGGCGTCCGTTCCCCCCAGGACCTGTGGCGGCTGACCACCGACGAGGTGGACGCCGTCGGCCCGTTCCCCGCCGACCGGGGCTGGGACCTGGCGGAGCTGTACGACCCCGATCCGGACCGGCCGCACACCTCGTACGCGCGGGAGGGCGGGTTCCTGTACGGGGCCGCGCAGTTCGACGCGGAGTTCTTCGGGGTCTCGCCCCGCGAGGCGCACAGCATCGACCCGCAGCAGCGCCTGCTGCTGGAGACGGCGTGGGAGGCCTTCGAGCACGCGGGCATCGACCCGGCCACCCTGCGCGGCAGCCGTACGGGCGTGTTCGTCGGCACCATGTACGCCGACTACATGAACCGGTTCTCCCCCGCCCCGGAGGAGTACGAGGGCTTCCTGAGCGTCGGCGGCGCCGGCAGCGTGGCCTCCGGGCGGCTGTCCTACACCTTCGGGCTGGAGGGCCCGGCCATCACCGTCGACACCGCCTGCTCCTCCTCCCTCGTCGCCCTGCACCTGGCGTGTGCCTCGCTGCGCAGCGGCGAGTCCTCGATGGCCCTGGTCGGCGGTGCCACGGTGATGGCGACGCCGATGCCGTTCGTGGAGTTCAGCCGGCAGCGCGGGCTCGCGCCCGACGGCCGCTGCAAGGCGTTCTCCGCGTCCGCGGACGGCACCGGCTGGGCCGAGGGCGCCGGTCTGCTGCTGGTCGAGCGGCTCTGCGACGCCCGCCGCAACGGGCACCCCGTGCTGGCGGTGGTCCGCGGATCGGCCGTCAACCAGGACGGCGCGAGCAACGGGCTGACCGCGCCCAGCGGCCCCGCGCAGGAGCAGCTCATCCGCCGGGCCCTGGCCGCCGCCGGGCTGGGCCCGGCCGATGTCGACGCGGTGGAGGCGCACGGCACGGGCACCTCGCTGGGCGACCCGATCGAGGCGCAGGCACTGCTGGCCACCTACGGCAGCGGGCGCCCCGCGGACCGGCCGCTGCACCTGGGCTCCCTGAAGTCGAACATCGGGCACACGCAGGCCGCCGCCGGGGTCGGCGGTGTCATCAAGATGGCGATGGCGCTGCGCGAGGGGGTGCTGCCGCGGACCCTGCACGTGGAGGAGGCCACTGCGCACGTGGACTGGTCGGGCGGCGCCGTCTCCCTGCTGACCGAGACGATCCCGTGGCCCGGGCAGGGCGAGAGGCCGCGCCGGGCCGCGGTGTCCTCCTTCGGGATCAGCGGTACCAACGCGCACGTCATCCTGGAGCAGGCACCCGAGCCCCAGGCGGCGCCGGAGCCGGCCGCGGCCGTGCGCCCGGCCGCGGCGGCGCCCGTACCGGTCGTGCTGTCGGCGGCGGGCGAGCCCGCGCTGCGCGCGCAGGCCGACCGGCTGTACCAGCACCTGACCGAAGCCGACGGCGACGGGCTGGCCGACATCGGCTTCTCCCTCGCCACCACCCGCGGGCACCTGCCGCACCGTGCGGTGCTGCTCCCCGAGAGCCGCGACGAACTGCTGGACGGGCTGCGGGCGCTGGCCGACGGCGTGCCCGGTGCGGACGTGGTCAGGGCGACCGCCGCCGAGGGCCGCACCGCGTTCCTCTTCGCGGGCCAGGGCTCCCAGCGGGCCCGGATGGGCCAGGAGCTGTACGAGGCGTTCCCGGTGTACGCGGCCGCGTTCGACGAGGTGTGCGCGGCCCTGGACCCGCATCTGGAGCGGCCGCTGCGGGACGTGGTCCTCGCGGCCGAGGACAGCCCCGAGGGAGCCCTGCTGCACCGGACCGGTTACACGCAGCCGGCGGTGTTCGCCTTCGAGGTAGCCCTCTTCCGGCTCCTGGAATCCTGGGGCGTCCGGCCCGACGCCGTCCTCGGGCACTCCGTCGGCGCGCTCGCGGCCGTGCACGCGGCCGGGGCCCTGTCGCTGGCGGACGCGGCCGAGCTGGCCGCCGTACGCGGGCGGATCATGCAGCGGCTGCCGTCGGGCGGGGCGATGGTGGCGCTGCGCGCCTCCGAGGCGGAGGCGGCGGCCCTGATCGCGGGCCACGAGGGGCTGATCTCCCTGGCGGCGGTGAACGGGCCGGCCGCCACCGTCCTGTCGGGCGCCCGCGCCGCCCTGGTGGGCGTGGTCGCGGACTTCGAGGCGGCCGGCGGGAAGGCCACCTGGCTGCGCGTCAGCCACGCCTTCCACTCTCCGCTGATGGAACCGGCCATGGAGGAGCTGCGGGCCGTCGTCGCGCGCCTG
Organism: Streptomyces sp. NPDC023541; assembly: GCF_055559995.1. NCBI lineage: Bacteria > Bacillati > Actinomycetota > Actinomycetes > Kitasatosporales > Streptomycetaceae > Streptomyces > Streptomyces sp. NPDC023541. The sequence continues at coordinate 260,348 of NZ_JBVHJO010000010.1, read as the reverse complement.
GCCTTCGCGGAACCGCAGCTGACCTTCGTCTCGGATCTGACCGGCCGCCCCGTGGGCGCGGACGCGCTCGCGGACCCGGAGTACTGGGTGCGGCACGCGCGGCACGCCGTCCGCTTCCAGGACGGCGTCGCCGCCCTCGCCGAGCTGGACTGCGCCCGCTTCGTGGAGGTGGGGCCGGGCACCGACCTCACCTCGATGGCCGCCGAGTGCCTGGAGGACGCGGGCCGCGGGCGCCCGGCGGGCCACACGCTGATCCCGTCGCTGCGACGGCGCCTGCCGGAGGTGGCCGCGCTGCTGACGGCGGTCTCCCGGCTGCACGCCTGCGGTGGTGACGTGGACTGGGCCGCCGTGTTCGCGGATCACGGGGCCCGCCGCGTTGACCTGCCCACGTACGCCTTCCAGCACCGCCCGTACTGGATCGACCAGCCGGCGGCGACCGGGGACGTACGGTCGGCCGGGCTGACCGCGGTCGGCCACCCGATGCTGAGCGCCTCGGCGGAACTGCCGGACACCGGCGGGCTGCTGCTGACCGGGCGGTTGGCCCTGGCGCGCCACCCGTGGCTGGCCGACCACCGGGTCGGCGGCCGGGTGCTGCTGCCCGGCACCGGCCTGCTCGACCTGGTGGCGCGCGCCGCCCGGGAGGCGGGCTGCGAGCTGGTGGAGGAACTCGTACTGGAGGCGCCGCTGGTCGTGCCGGAGGAGGGCGAGGTCCGGCTGCGGGTGTCCGTGGCCGCCCCCGACGCCACGGACGGCACGGGCCGCCGGGCGGTCGCCGTGCACTCCCGGCCCGAGGACGACGCCGACGGGCGGGGCTGGTCCCGCAACGCCCACGGCACGGTCCTGCCGGACGGCGCCGGGCAGGCGCCGGAGCCGTCCGCCGGGCACGGCGGAGAACCGGCCGGGGTGTGGCCGCCGCGGGACGCCGAGCCGGTCCCCGGCCCGGTCGCGGACCTCTACTCCCTCCTCGGCGCCAAGGGCCTGGTCTACGGCCCGGTCTTCCGCGGGGTGCGCGCCGTCTGGCGGCGCGGGCAGGAGGTCTTCGCCGAGGTGGCGCTCCCCGCCGGGGCCGGACCGGCCCCGGACGGGTACGGCCTGCACCCGGCGCTCCTCGACGCGGCGCTGCACCCGATCGCGCTCGGCGGCCTGATCGATGGCGCCGACGGCCCCGAGGGTGGCGGTGACGACGGGCGGACCTTCCTGCCGTACGCCTGGTCCCGCGTACGCACCCACGGCGGGACCGGGCGGGTGCTGAGGGTCCGGCTCGCGCCCGCCGGGGCGAACGCGGTGGGCATCGAGGTCGCGGACGCCTCGGGCCGGCCGGTCGCCTCGATCGGCTCGCTGGTGCTGCGTCCGCTCCCGGCGGGGGCCTTGGCCTCGGCGGCCGAGCCGGGCGACGGTCTGCTGCTGCCGACGTGGCAGGAGCTGCCCGAGCTGCCCCCCGCCCCCGCGACGCACCGCTGGACGCTGCTCGGCGCGTACGACCGCGAGCACGAACTGGGCCTCGGCGGGGCCCTGTCCGACACCGCCGCCCTGACCGAGGCGCTGGACGCGGGGGCGGAGGCCCCTGCGCTGCTCCTGCTGCCGTGCCCGCTTCCCGGGGGCGGCGCCGGCGCACCGGACACCGGGGCCGCGGCCGTGCGTACGGCCCTACACGCCGTCCTCGACACGGTCAAGCTGCTCGTCGCCGACGAGCGGCTGGCCGGCACCCAGCTGGCGGTCCTCACCCGGGGCGCCGTCACCCTGGGCGGCGAGCAGCTGCCCGGTGAGCTGTCCCACCGGGCCGTGTGGGGCCTGCTGCGCTCGGCGCAGGCCGAGCACCCCGACCGGTTCACGGTGCTCGACGAGGACGGCACCCCCGCCTCCTGCCGGGCCGTCGCGACGGCCCTGGCCACCGGCGAGCCGCAACTCGCCCTGCGCGGCGGCGCCGCGTACCGGCCCTCGCTCACCGCGGAGGCCGCGGAGCCGCTGCTCACCGCGCCCGCCGACACCCCGCACTGGCACCTCGACTACGTGGCCAAGGGGACCTTCGCGAACCTGGCCCTGAAGCCCTGGCCGGAGGCGGCCGCCCCGTTGGAGGAGGGACAGGTGCGGGTCCGGATGCGGGTCGCCGGCCTGAACTTCCGCGACGTGCTGCTCTCCCTCGGGGTGATCCCGGCGTCCGTCGACGGGCACGCGGGCGGTTCGGGGCAGGGCGGAGAGGGCGCCGGCACGGTCCTCGAAGTGGGCCCCGGTGTCACCGACCTGAAGCCCGGCGACCGGGTGATGGGCCTGTTCTACGGCATCGGCCCGACGTCGGTCACCGACCGCCGGTTCGTGTCCCGGATCCCGGAGGGCTGGTCGTTCCGGCAGGCGGCCGCCGTTCCGGTCACCTATCTGACGGCCTACTACGGCCTGGTGGACCTGGCGGACCTGCGCGCGGGCGAGTCGGTGCTCGTGCACGCGGGCGCCGGCGGCGTCGGCACGGCCGCCCTCCAGATCGCCCGCCACCTGGGTGCCGAGGTGTACGCGACCGCGAGCCCCGCCAAGTGGCACGCCCTGCGCGGTGCCGGGGTCGCGGACGGGCACATCGCCTCCTCCCGCACCCTGGACTTCGAGCGGTCCTTCCTCGCCGCCACCGGGGGGCGGGGCGTCGACGTGGTGCTCAACTCGCTCGCCGGGGAGTTCGCGGACGCCTCGCTGCGGCTGCTGCCGCGCGGCGGACGGTTCCTGGAGATGGGCAAGACCGACCGGCGCGAGCCCGCCGGGGTCGCGGCCGCGCATCCGGGGGTTACGTACCGCACGTACGACGTGCGCGACCCCGGGCCGGACCGGATCCAGGAGATCTTCGCCGAACTCCTCACCCTCTTCGAGCGGGGTGCGCTCCAGGCCCCGCCGGTGGCGGCCTGGGACCTGCGCCGGGCGCCGGACGCGTTCCGTCACCTGAGCGAGGCCCGGCACATCGGCAAGGTCGTCCTGGACCTGGTGGACGAGGACGAGCGCTGGGACACCTCCCGGGCCGTCCTGATCACCGGCGGACTCGGCTGGCTGGGCCGGCTCGCCGCCCGCCACCTGGTGGCCGGGCACGGTATACGGCAGCTGGTCCTGATGGGCCGCGGACTGCCCGGGGAGGACGCCGCCCGGGACATCGCGGCACTGCGCGACCTGGGCGCGGACGTCCGTACGGTGGCCTGCGACGCGGCCGACCGGGACGCGCTGGCCGCCGCCCTGAGCGGGCTGGCCGGCGCCGGGGTCCGCGTCGGGGGGGTCGTACACGCGGCGGGCGTCCTGGACGACGGCCTGCTGACCTCGCTGACCGCCGCGAGCCTGGAGCGGACCCTGCGTCCGAAGGTGGACGCGGCGCTCAACCTGCACGAGCTCACCGAGCCGCTCGGACTCGACGCGTTCGTCGCCTTCTCCTCGCTGGCGGGCACGCTCAGCGCTCCGGGGCAGGCCGGGTACGCGGCCGGCAACGCCTTCCTCGACGGGCTGATGGAGCAGCGGCGTTCGGTGGGCCGGCCCGGGGTCTCCGTCGTGTGGGGCCTGTGGGAGGGGGCCGGCGGCATGGGCGCCGGGCTGACCGACGCGGACGTCGCCCGCATGGCGCGGGTGGGGGTGGCCCCGATCACCTCGGAGCGGGGGCTCGAACTGCTGGACGCCGCGGTGCGCCGTGACCGGCCGGTGGCGGTGGCCGCGCGCTGGGACCTCGACGGGCTGCGGGCCGCGGCCGCGCAGGGGGCGGCGGTGCCGCCGCTGCTGCGGGGGCTGGTGCCGGACGAGGTGTCCGGGCCCGTGGCGGCGACGGGCACCGCACCGGCGCGGGTCCAGGCTGCGGCGCCGGCCGAGGGGGCTTCGCCGACCGGCGACCGGCTGCTGGACGCCGTGCTGCACGAGGTGGCCGCCGTGCTGGGGCACACCTCCGGCGCGGCGGTGGACCGGGACGGGGCCTTCGACCGACTGGGCTTCGACTCGCTCACCGCGGTGGAGTTGCGCAACCGCCTGGCCGCGGCGACGGGCGTCCGGCTGCCCGCCACGTTCATCTACGACTGGCCGACCCCGGCCGAGCTGGTCGTGCATCTGCGCGAGCAGCTCCCGCAGCCGGCCGCCGACCCGGTGCAGGCCGCGGCCCCGGCCTCCACCGTGGACGACGCCGGCGTCACCGTGGCGCTGCTCGCCGACATCGCCCGGCTGGAGGCGGCGGTGGCCGACCGGCCCTTGAGCGAGGCGCAGGGCGCCGTGGTGAGCGAGCGGCTGCGCGAGCTGCTGACCGAACTGGGTTCTATGAAGGAGGATCACTCCGCGTGGGCATGACCAACACCCCGACGGCCGCCCCGGTTTCACCGGCCGGGGCCGCCGGCCCGTCCCGGTGGCTGCGCGCCTACCACCCCCGCCCGGCGGCGGCCGCCCGCCTCGTGTGCTTCCCGCACGCGGGCGGGGCCGCGAACGCCTTCACGGCCCTGTCGGCCGCGCTGCCCGAGGACGTCGAGCTGCTCGCCGTCCAGTACCCCGGCCGCCAGGACCGGCGCGGCGAGCCCTGCGCGCAGGACCTGTCCGAGCTGGCCTCGGGTGCGGCGCAGGCCCTCGCCAGCCACGCCGGCCGGCCGCTGTTCCTCCTGGGCCACAGCATGGGAGCGCTCGTGGCCTTCGAGACGGCCCGTCTGCTGGAGGAACGCGGCAGCGTGGCACGGCTGTTCGTGTCGGCGGCCCGGCCGCCGGCGCAGGACTGGCAGGAGCCCGACCTGGCGCTCGTCGGCGACGAGGAGCTGACCGCGGGGCTCCGGCGGCTCGGGGGCATCCCCGAACCGCTGCTGGCCGACCCGGAGGTCGCCGGCGAGATCCTGCGGCTGCTGCGCGCCGACCACCGGGCGCTGCTGCGCCACCGCTGTACGCCGGACACCCGGGTGGCGGCTCCCGTCACGGTGCTCCTGGCGTCGGCGGACCCGAAGAACTCCCTGGAGCAGATGGCCGACTGGGCGCGCCACACCGCGGGCGGGTACGAGATCACCGCACTGTCCGGCGGGCACTTCTCGCTCGTCGAACGGCCCGGGGAGAGCGCGCCGCCGCTCGCGCGGCGCATCCGCGAGGACCTCGCCCGGCCGGCGCCGTCCGGGGCGTCCGCACCGTCCGGGGCATCCGCGGCGTCCGCGGCGCCGGATGCCGAGCCGCTCGCCGACCTGGTGCGGGAGCTCATGCTGGAGGGCCTCGCGGGCCGGACCCCGCGGCTGACGACCGACCTGACCGCCTTGGAGGCCGCGGCCGGCGAGGTGATGGCCCCGGAGGCCTTCGCGTACGTGTCGGGCACCGCCGGATCCGGGGCGACGGGCCGGGCCGGCCGTGCGGCCTTCGACCGCCGGCAGCTGGTACCGCGGATGCTGCGCGGTACGCGGCGTACCGACACCTCGGTGACGCTGTTCGGGCAGCGGCTGCCGGTGCCCGTCCTGCTGGCGCCGCTGGCCGCGCAGCAGGTGGCCCACCCCGAGGGGGAGTCGGCCACGGCGCGGGCCGCGGCGGCCACCGGGGTCGCGATGGTGTTGTCGACCTTCGCCTCGCGCTCGCTGGAGGAGGTTGCGGAGGTCGCGGGAGGCCACCCGCGCTGGTTCCAGCTGTACCTGCCCTCGGACCGGGCGGTGGGCGAGTCCCTGGTGCGGCGCGCGGAGGCGAGCGGGTACGGGGCGATCGTCGTGACCGTCGACGCCACCCACCTCGGCTTCCGCCCGGCGGAACTCGACAGCGGGTACTCGCCGTTCCTGCGCGGGACCGGCATCGCCAACTTCACCGGCGATCCCGCCTTCCGGGCCGGGCTGCCGGCGGACGCGGACGCCACCGCGACCGTCCTGCGGTGGGCGCAGATCTCCACCGACCCCACTCTGACCTGGAAGGACCTGGCCTGGCTGCGCGGGCTGACCCGGCTGCCCCTGCTCGTGAAGGGCGTCCTGCACCCGGACGACGCCCGGCTGGCGCTGGAGCACGGCGCGGACGGCGTGGTCGTCTCCACGCACGGCGGCCGCCAACTCGACGGGGGCGTGTCCTCGCTGGACGCCCTGCCGGCGGTGCGCGCGGCCGTCGGCCCGGACGTACCGGTGCTGATGGACTCCGGGATCCGGACCGGCAGTGACGTGGTCAAGGCGCTGGCCCTGGGCGCGGACGCCGTCCTGTACGGCCGTCCGTACGTGTACGGGCTCGCCCTCGACGGGGAGCGCGGCGTCGAGCACGTCCTGCGCTGCCTGCTCACCGACCTCGGGCTGGCCCTGGCCCTGACCGGCTGCGCGTCCCTGGCGGACGTCGGGCCGCACCTCCTCGCGAACGGAGATCGACGATGACACGAACCTACGGGCCAGGCTCCGACCCGACGGGCTGGCTGCGCCAGTACCACCGGCCGCCGGCGCAGGGTCCCACGCTGGTCGTCTTCCCCCACGCGGGCGGCTCGGCGACGGGCTACTACACCCTGGCGCAGGCCCTGTCCGGCTGCGCCGAAGTACTCAACGTGCAGTATCCGGGCCGCCAGGACCGGCTCGGCGAGGCTTGCGTCGACGACATCGGGGAGATGGCGGACCGGGTCGTCGAGGCGCTGCTCCCCCGGGCGGCCCGCCCGCTGGTCCTGTTCGGGCACAGCCTGGGCTCCCTCGTCGCGTACGAGGTCGCGCTGCGGCTGGAGGGCCTGCACCCGGACCGTGCGCCGATCGGCGTGATCGTGTCGGGCCGGCCGGCGGCGGCGATCCACCTCAGCCGCGGCCTGTCCCGGCTGGCGGACGAGGACCTCGCCTCGTCGATCTCGGACCTGTCCGGCACCCCGCCGGAGCTGCTGGCCGACAAGGACCTGATGTCCGCCGTACTCCCCTCGCTGCGCGCGGACTTCAAGGCGGCGGAGAGCTACCGGGGCGCGGCGGGCACCCGAGTCTCCTGCCCCCTGTACGCCTACTCGGGGGCGCAGGACCACAACGTGCCGCGCGAGGGCCTGCTGCGGTGGAGCGAGCACACGGCGTCGGAGTTCACGGTCCGCTTCTTCGAGGGCGGCCACTTCTACCTCCAGTCCCAGGAACCGGAAGTGGCCCGCGCCCTCGCCTCCGACCTCCGCACCCTCGCCACCACCGCGCTCCCCGGCCGAGATCCGGTCCCTGCCGGCGGTGGTCGCCCGTGCTGACGCCGCATCTCGGGCAAGAGATCGCTTGAGGGCTCGGGGGATTTCTTCGGACCGCAGAAGCCGCGACCCGGGTTCGGACGGCCTCGTCACATCTGCCGTCGTACCGGTCACTAGGCTGCCGGGATGACCACGCAGTCGCCCCCTCCACTGACCCTGGAAACCGCCAGGGACCTGCAGCGCGTGCTCCGGGCCGAGATCGGGCCGGGCCTCGGCGAGCGCGAACTGGACGCGGTCGAGGCACGGTTCGGCTTCACCTTCTCCGCGGACCACAGGGTCTTCCTCGCCGCCGGGCTCCCCCACGGGTCACGAAGCTGGCCGGACTGGCGCAACGGCGACCCCGAGGACCTGGCCGGGCGGCTCTCCCGGCCGGTCGAGGGTGTGCTCTTCGACGTCGAGCACAACCGGTTCTGGCACCCTGCCTGGAGCCCGAGGCCCGCACGGACATCCGACGCGCTGCAGGTCGCACGGTGCGAGTTGGCGACCGTACCGCAGCTGGTGCCCCTCTACAGCCACCGCTACCTGCCCGGCACGGCAGGCGAATCCGGGCACCCCGTGCTGTCCGTCCACCAGAGCGACATCATCTTCTACGGGAACGACCTCTCCGACTACGTGCGGCACGAGTTCACCGGCCGGGCGAGCACTCTCCCGGCCCGCGCGACCGTCGGTTTCTGGTCGTACTTCGTCAATGGCAGTCCCGGCACCGACGTCACCGCGCCCACGCCGTACACCCCTTGTGCCGTGAGCGCGCAGGAGGCGATCGAGTGCCTGCGGATGCTGGCCCTGGAGCGCCTGATCGGCCGTCAGCACCACCCGCACCAGCTGATCGAAGCAGGGCTCACGGCACTGGTTCTCGGCGTCGAGACGGAGTCGCTCCCGCTGCTCGCCGGCCTGTGCCGCACCGATCACGAGAGCGCAGAGGGGCTCTTCGCCCAGGTACTGGCCGAACTCGGTCTGCCCGAGACTCTCCCCGACGATGACACCGATGTCCCCTGGCAGGCGGCACGCTGGGAGCTGGTGCGCTGGTGGCTCCGGCTGATCGTGAACGGGAGCCTGGCTCCCGGAGCCGGCGGTGACGTGATCACGTACGAGGGCTGGGGCGCATTGGCCCGGCCCCGTTGTCTTCAGCCGCTTGTCGACACGGTCGATGCGTACAACGCATGGGACGCGGTCCAGGACAGAACACGCGAGCGAGCGATCGTCACGGAGGCCGAACGGCTGCTCGCCGGCCCCTGGCCACCGCCGGAGTGATCTACGGCGCGCGAAAGGCGGCGCCACCGGTTCGGCCGGTGGCGCCGCCTTTCGCGGTGGGTCCGCTCCGCGCGAGGGGAACGTCAGGAGCGGGACTCCGGGGTGAGGCGGACCTTCAGGGTGGCGTGGCCGTTGGCGAAGTTGGAGAAGAGGCGGGTGGGCGGGGCGAGGAGTTCGATGCCGGACACCCGGGTGCGCAGCGACTCCAGCATGGAGATCATGTGGACGCGGCCCAGGTACGCGCCGAGGCAGAAGTGCGGTCCGTGGCCGAAGCTCACGTGCTTGTTGGGGGTGCGGCCCAGGTCGAAGGTGTAGGGGTCGCTGAAGGCGTCCTCGTCGAAGTTGGCCGAGCTGTTCCACAGCGTGACGATCTCGCCGGCCTTGACGACGTGGTCGCGGATGGGGATGTCCACCAGGGCGTGCCGGCCGAAGTGCATCGTCGGGGTGGTCCAGCGCATGACCTCCTCGGTGGCGCTCTCCAGGGTGACCTCCGCGTTCTTCAACCGGCGCCACTGGTCCCCGTACTGGCTGAAGGCGTGGACGATCCCGGAAGCGGTGGCCCGGCTGGACTCGTCGCCGCCCAGGATCAGGCTGTACGCGTTGTAGATGATCTCCTCTTCGGTGAGGGGCTCGCCGTCGATCGTGGCCGTGGCCAGCGTGCTGAGTACGTCCTCGCCGGGGTTGCGGCGGCGCTCGGCCATCAGGCCGGAGATGTAGAGGATGATCTCGTTGCGCGCCATCAGCGAGACCTCCTCTCCGTCGTCGGCGCTGTACCGGGACAGAGTCTGGGCGTTCCAGTCCACGAGCTGTTCACGGTCGCCGGCGGGGATGCCCATCAGGTCGCCGATGGTGTGGATGGGGATCCGGTCGGCGACGGCGGTGACGAAGTCGACCTCGCCCTCCTCGACGGCCTCCGAGATCAGCCGGTCGGTGAGCTGCTGGACGTTCTCGACGACCGGGGCCAGGACCCGCGGCGAGAACGACTTCATCATCAGGTTGCGGATCTCGCGGTGGCGCGGGCCGTCGGTGACGGCGAGCATCTTGCCCGCCGCGGAGTCCTCGCCCAGCAGGAGGGTGCTGAGGACGTTGCCGCGCTCGGAGGTGTACCGCTTGTTGTCGCGGTAGGCCGCCATGATGTCGTCGTACTTGGTGAGGACCCAGAAGCCGGGCCTGCCGTCCCTGGGGGCGTGCCAGAAGACGGGGTTGTGCGCGCGGAACGGCCGCCACATCTCGTGCGGGTCGTTGTCGTCGAACGTCTGGGGGTCGGTGAGGTCGAAGGCTGCCGGGTCGGCCGCTTCGGCCGGGGCGGCAGGCGCGGCGGCCTGCAGGGTGGGGGCGGTCATGGTGCTTCTCCTCCGAAAAACCGCGGCCCCGGAGCGGGGCCGCGGCGGGGTCAGGCCTCAGGCGGCTTCCGCCGCGACGGCGGTGGTGGCGAGTTCGGCGATCGTCTGCTTGCGGAAGACGTCCTTCGCGGAGATCACCAGGCCGGCCTTCTTCGCCCGGGCGACCACCCTGATGCCGAGGATGGAGTCGCCGCCGAGCTCGTAGAAGTTGTCGGTGACCCCCACGGCGGGGACGCCGAGGACGTCGGACCAGATCTGGGCGAGCAGCCGCTCGGTGCCGGTACGGGGTGCCCCGGCCCCGGCGGGGGCGGCGGCGTGCTCCGGGGCGGGCAGGGCCTTGCGGTCGACCTTGCCGCTCGGGGTGAGCGGGAACTGCTCCAGGCACACCACGGCGGACGGCACCATGTGGACGGGCAGCCGGGCCGAGACGAACTCCCGCAGCTGTGCCGGCTGCGGGCGGCGTCCGGTCGCGCCGGGGGTCACGTAGCCGACGAGGCGCTTGTGCTCACCGTCGGCCAGGGCCACGACGAGGGCCACGCCGACATCGGGATGCTGCTGGAGGACGAGTTCGATCTCCCCGGGCTCGATGCGGTAGCCGCGCACCTTGACCTGGTGGTCGGCCCGTCCGACGTACTCGATGACGCCTGCGCTGGTCCAGCGCACGAGGTCCCCGGTCCGGTACATCCGGTGGTCGGGGGCTTCGCCGAGCGGGTTCTCCAGGAAGCGGTCGGCGGTCAGTCCGGGCCGGTTGAGGTAGCCCCGGGCCACTCCGGGGCCCGCGATGAACAGCTCGCCCGCCACCCCGATGGGCACCGGCCGGAGCCGGTCGTCGAGGACGTAGGCGGTGGTGTTCGCGACGGCCCGGCCGATCGGGACGGGCATGTGCTCGTCGGCCTCGCGGATGAGGTGCCAGGTGCCGAGGACGGCGGTCTCGGTCGGCCCGTAGAGGTTCACCAGCCGCTGCGGCGGGGCAGCCGCCAGGACCTCGGCCACCCGTACCGAATTGGCCGCCTCGCCGCCGAAGAGCACGTGGCGCAGCGCGCCGAAGGCGCAGGGGTCGGCGGCGACGATCTGGTTGAAGACGGCGGTGGTCACGAACAGGGTGGTGACGCCGTGCCGGCGCAGCGCGGCGGTGAGCTCGGCCGGGTCGAGGAGGGTGTCCTTGTCGATGACGGCCATCCGGCCGCCGGCGAGCAGCGGTCCCCAGATCTCCAACGTGGCCGCGTCGAAGGTGACGTCGGAGCCCTGGGCCATGACGTCGTCGGGGCCGAGCCGGACCCAGTCGGCGTTGCAGAAGAGCCGGACGACCGAACGGTGACCGATCACGGCCCCCTTGGGCGTGCCCGTCGAGCCGGACGTGTACATGATATAGGCGGGGTCGTCGGCGGTGACGGCGACGGCCGGCGTCTCGGCCGGCTGGGCGGCGAGGGCCTCGTCCTGCTCGTCGAGGCAGATCATCCGGGTGCCGGCGGACGGCAGTCTGCCGGTCAGCCAGGACTCGGTGAGGCAGAGCGGCACCCCGGCGTCGGAGAGCATGAAGCCGAGCCGGTCCTGCGGGTAGTCGGGGTTGAGCGGCAGGTAGGCGCAGCCGGCCTTGAGGACGGCGAGCAGGGCGGTGATGAGCTCGGGGCCGCGGGGCAGGCAGACGGCGATGAAGGTGCCGGGCCGGACGCCGTCGGCGAGGAGCAGGTTGGCCAGGCGGCCCGCGCGGGCGTCCAGTTCCGCGTAGGTCAGGGTCTCCAGGCCTGCGGTGACGGCGACCGCGTCGGGACGCAGGCGCGCCTGCTCGGCGACGAGTTCGTGCACGCAGCTCTCGGCCGGGAAGTCGGCGCGGTTGACGGCCCACTCGGTGGTGAGCAGGCGCAGTTCCTCCTCGTCGGCGAGGGGGAGTTCCCCGACGGACCGCGCGGGGTCGGCGGCGGCGGCGTCGAGCAGGACCGACAGGTGGCGGGCCAGCACCTCGACGGTGACCGGGTCGAAGAGCGCGGCGTCGTACTCCAGTACGCCGGCCAGGTCGCCGGAGCCGGTCTCGGTGAACTCCACGGTGATGTCGTGGGCGGCGGGTACGCCGGGCGGCTGGACGGTGCGCACGGCCAGTGCGGGGCTCTGCGCCGGTTCGGCGGCCTCGCCTGCCCCGCGGAGCGCCACCGTCACCTGCACGTCGGGAGTCTCTCCGGCGTCCTTGCCCTCGCCGAGGGCGGCGCGCACCCGCTCGAAGGGGACGTCCTGGTGGGCGTGGGCCTCTGCGAGGGCGGCGCAGGCCTCCGCGAGCACCTCGGTGAACGGTGCGTCGGGGCGTATGCGGCCGCGGACCAGGAGGGGGTTGTCGAACGCGCCGACCAGGCCGTGGAGCACCGGCCGGGGGCGGCCGGCTGCCAGGGTGCCCAGTGCCAGGTCCTCCTGGCCGGTGTGCCGGGAGAACAGCACCTGGCAGGCGGCGAACAGGCCCGCGAACAGGGTGCCGCCGTGGGCGCGGGCCGCTTCGGCGAGCCCGTGCGCGGCCCTGACCGGTACGCGGAAGCCGTGGCGGGCGGCCGCTGCACCGCGCGCCCGGGTCCGGGGCCGGTCGGTGGGCAGCCGCAGTGCGGGCAGGCCGGCCAGCCGGCCGCGCCAGTGGTCCAGCTGTGCGGCGAGCTCGGCGTCGGTGACGCGGGCGCGCTGCTCGGCGGCGTACTGCGCGTACCGGACGGGCAGTTCGGGGAGCCGGGCGGTCCGCCCGGTGACGGCGGCGGCGTACAGCTCGGCCAGCTCGGCGGTGATGATCGTGCGGGAGCGGGTGTCGGCGGCGATGCGGTGGACGGTCAGCACCAGCACGTGCTCGTCGGCGCCGAGACGGATCAGGAGCGAGCGCAGCAGCGGACCGGAGGCGAGGTCGTGGGGGCGGGCGGCCAGTTCCGTGACGCGGGCTTCGAGCCCGTCACTCGCCGCGCCGGGCGCCGTGAGGTCGGCGTACTCCAGCTCGACGGGGCCCGCCGGCCAGACACGCGCGCCGGACGTGCCGCCGGTGCCGGCCGCGGTGCCGCTCCCCGTGAACGTCGTGCGCAGCGGCTCGTGCCGGGCGACCAGGCCCCGCAGGGCGCAGGTGAGCGCGACCCGGTCCAGGGTGCCGGTCAGCCGGAGGGCGACGACCGGGTGGTGGCCGTACACCCCCTCCTGCCCGGCGCGGTGCCCGGAGCGGATGAGCTCCTGCCCGAAGGTGAGCGGCGTCCGGTCGTCGCCGGCCGTCCCGACGGCCCTCCCGTCGGTCGTCCCGTCGGTCATCCGTTCAGTCCTTTCATTTCCATCTCTTCCATCAGGTCGAGCAGTTCGGGAGTGACGAACTCGTCGATCGGGCAGACACCGGAGAGCGTCGAGAAGTACCGGTCGGTCAGGTCGCCGCTGGTGGCGATGGCCCGCAGCAGTTCGACGTGGTGCGGCGGCGGGTCGAGGCGGGCCGTCTTCAAGGTGGCGTGGTATTCGGGCATGAGGGCCTCCAGCCGGCGTTCGGCGAAAGCGTGCAGCGCCGCACGCAGCCGGTCGGGGTCGTGGAGGCCGTCCCCGATGCAGTCCGCGAGCAGCTGGGCCTGGAAGAAGCCGTCGGTGATGCCGCGGGCGGTGATCGAGTCCTTGTGGTGGCCGGCGTCCCCGATGAGCGCCCATCCGGGCCCTGCGGCCTGCCGGAAGAAGTTGCGCTGGTCACCGGTGCCGTAGACGCGTTCGAGGCGGGCGCCCGCGGCCATCTCCTCGCGCAGCTCGGGGGCCGTCTTCTCGACGTTCGTGAGCAGCGCGTTCAGGGCGTCGCCGCGCACGCTCCTGAACTGCTCCTGCGGGAAGTAGCCGGCGACGAGCGTGGCGCCGTCGTTGGTGGGGACGGTGCCGACCCAGTGGCCGGGGGTGTCGAACAGCCGGAAGCCGGGCCGCAGGCCCGACCAGTACGAGTAGTAGGCGCAGGTCGAGGTGGGGTCCTCGGCGATCATCGGGGCGCTGGCCTTGGCCGCCACGGTCGAGCGCATGCCGTCGGCGCCGATGACGAGGGTGGCCCGCTCCACCGCCCCGCCCGCGGCGGCACCGAGCCGGACGCCGACGACGCGGTCACCGTCGAAGACGAGGTCGCTCACGGCGCAGTTCTCACGGAACTCCACGCCCGCGTCGACGGCGCCCCGCGCGAGGATCGGGTCGAGCAGGTAGCGGCGCGGCGCGTAGGCGGCGCGCTGCCCGTCGGCCGCCCAGGAGCACCCTTCGAGGCGGATGTCGCCGTGGGTGTAGCGGACGTGGTCGAGGGCGGGGGCGCCGGTGTCCCGCACCGCGGGCAGCAGGCCCCACCGGGCGAGGGCGGCGACGCCGGGCTGGTGGATGTAGAGCGTGGAGAGGGTGTCCTTGGGGAAGGTCCCGCGCTCCACCATGAGCACCCGGTAGCCGGCGCGCGCGAGCAGCATCGCGGCCGGAGCCCCGGCGCAGCGCGCGCCGACCACAATCACGTCGTAGTGGGTCAAGAGATGCTCCTTGTCCTGCGCCGGCTCCGGTGGCCGGTGTCGTCGTGCCCAGTGGAGACGGCCCGTGCGGCATGCGCCGACGCGCCGGCCGGCGCATGCCTCACGGGGTCGTGCGGGGTGGTGGGTGCCGGACGAGGCCCTAGCCGACGCGGATCGGGAGCCGCCAGACCCCGGTGAACTCCGGGGACGTGAGGAAGGTCGGCTTGTCGTCCGGGTCCACCCGCAGCTTCGGGAAGCGGTCGAACAGGATGTTCATGGCCACCCGGCCCTCCAGCCGTGCGAGAGGGGCGCCGAGGCAGAAGTGGATGCCCCGGCCGAAGCCGATCTGCGGGTTGGGGGTGCGGGCCGGGTCGAAGACGTCCGGGTCCTCGAAGACCCGGGCGTCGCGGTTGGCGGCCGAGAACCAGACCTCCAGCACATCGCCCTCGGGCACCTTCACGCCGGCGATCTCCACGTCGCGCGTGGTGACCCGGTAGCCCGCGGCCAGCGGGCTCAGGTAGCGCAGGGACTCCTCCAGCAGGGTCGGCACCAGCGACCGGTCCTTGCGTACCCGTTCGTCGACGTCGGGGAAGGCGTCCAGGCACAGGACGGTGTTGCCCAGCAGCATGGTGGTGGTGATGTGGCCGGCCGAGATCAGCAGGTTGGCGAAGTTGACGATCTGCCGGTCGGTGAGCCGTTCGCCGTCGACCTCCGCCTCGACGAGCCTGGACAGCAGGTCGTCCTGCGGCCGGGCGCGCCGGGCGGTGACCAGTTCGAGGATGTAGAAGCCCATCGCCATGGCCGCTTCGGCCTGGGTGTCGAGGGACTCCTCCTGCGCCTTGTCGCCCTGGTGCGTGGTGAGCTGGGTGCTCGCCATGAGCGACTGGTCGGCCCATTCCTTGAGCAGTTCGCGGTCCTCGCGGGGGATGCCGAGCATGTCGCAGATGACGATCACGGGCAGCGGGTAGGCGAGGGCCTCGGCGAGGTCGAAGGTGTCGCCCTCGATCCGGTCGAGCAGTTCGTGGGTGAGGGCGGCGATGCGCGATTCGAGTTCGGCGACCATCTTCAGGGTGAAGGTGCGCCCGACCAGCTTGCGCAGCTTCTGGTGCTCCGGCGGGTCGGCCTGGGTGAGGTTGCCGTCGAAGGCGACGGCGGCCTGTTCCGGGCTGACGTAGCGCGCGGCGACCTCGGAGGAGTACGTCGCGGGGTCGCTGAGGATCTCCAGCGTCTCCGGGTAGCCGTAGACGTGCCACATCCCGACCTCGGGGTCGTACTCGACGGGCGCCTGGGGCTGGATGCCGCGCAGCCAGAAGTGCCGTGGATGCATCTCCCACTTGTCGAGGGGGCTGCTCGCGGTGGTCATCGGGGGTCTCCTTCGGTGGCCCGGTCACGGGCCTCGGGTCGGCGCCTCATCGGACGAGGAGCGGGAGCTCCGAGGTCGAGATGACGTGGGGCAGCGGCAGGAAGGCCGGCGGGTTGTCCGGGTCCGTGCGCATCTTCGGGAAGCGGTCCAGCAGGATGTCGGTGGCGATCCGGCCCTCCATCCGCGCCAGCGGGGCGCCGAGGCAGAAGTGGATGCCCCGGCCGAACCCGATGTGCGGATTGGGGTCGCGGTACGGGTCGAAGACGTGCGGGCGGGCGAACATGCGCTCGTCGCGGTTGGCCGCCGAGAGGGAGATGGCGACGAGCTGGCCCGGGTGGACCGGGACGCCGGCCAGCTCGCCCTCGGCGACGCACGCCTTGTAGGCCGTCGCGATGGGGCTGAGGTAGCGCAGGGACTCCTCTATCAGGCCGGGGGTGAGGTCGGGGTTCCCGCGGACCGCGGCCAGGTGCTCCGGGTGGGCGTCCAGGCACAGGAGGGTGTTGCCGAGGAGCGCGCTGGTGGTGGCGTGTCCGACGACGAGCAGCTCGTTGGCGAAGTTCACCACCGCGTTGTCGCTGAGCCGCTCGCCGTCGACCTCCGCCTCGACGAGCTTGGTCAGCAGGTCCTCGCGGGGCTTGGTCCGGCGCTCGGCGGCGTGTTCGCGCAGGTACTGGAACATCTCCGGGACCACGCGCATGGCGGCCTGGGCGTCGACGTCCTCGTCGAGGTCGCGCTCGCCGGAGGTGAGGGCGACCGCGCTGTGGGCCATGCGGTCGACCCACGTCTTGAACAGGTCGCGGTCGCTCTGCGGGACGCCGAGCAGCTCGGAGATGACGATGATCGGCATCGGGTAGGCCAGGTCGTCCACCATCTCGATGCTGTCCCGGCCGTCGACCGCGTCGAGCAGTTCGTGGGTGATCTCGACCATCCGCGGCTCCAGGGCCGCGACCATCCCGCGGGTGAACGCCTTGCTGATGATCTTGCGCAGTTTGGTGTGGTCCGGCGGGTCGGACTGCAGGAGGGTGCCGTCGCTGAACTCGGGGTCGATCTCCACGTCGCCGGCGATGAGTTCGGCGACGTCGCTGGAGAACGTCCCCGGGTTGCCGACGACCTCCAGCACCTCCTTGTATCCGTAGACGTTGACGATGCCGTAGTCGTCGACCTCGACCGGGTGCTCGGGCCGGTGCCCGCGCAGCCAGAAGAAGTCCGCATTGATGCCCAGGCGGTCGACGAAGGCCGCCGCCTCCTTCTCCTCCGCGCCGGCTGATGTCCCGGTCATGGTCAGTTCCCCCCGAGGTGCTGGTTGATGATGCGGGCGATCTCGGCCGCGGGCCGGGCCTTCGGCATGCCCATGTGCGTGGCGTCGATGTCGTACTCGTGGACCGTGCCGCCGATGTGCGGGGCCCAGATGGCCGCGTAGGACTCGTCCGGGTTCTGGGTGGCGTTGAAGAAGACCGCGTCGCCGTCGTAGACGGGCGAGTCCCATTCCAGGAGCATCTCGGCGTGCGACTTGAACAGGTGGCTGCCGTTCTCCACCAGGGCCTCGCGGTCCTCGTCCACGCCGGACCCGATGAAGAACTCCTTGAAGAACTCGCGGACCTCCGGCATGTTCACCGGGTCCTCGATGTGCCGGAACCAGCCGCTCGGCGGACTGTCCATGAGGGCCAGCAGCGCCACCTCGTGTCCGCGCCGCTTCAGTGCGGCGGCGAGGGCGTGGGCGTAGGTGCCGCCCGTGGAGTGGCCCACCAGGTGGTAGGGGCCCTCCGGCTGGACCTTCAGGACCTGCTCCAGGTAGTCGTCGAGCATCGCCTGCGTTGACTCGGCCCGGCCGTTGCCGTCGAAGCCGCGGCCCTGGATGCCGTACACCGGCCGGTCCCCGAGGAGCTGGGCGAGGCCCACGTAGGACCAGCACAGTCCGACACCCGGGTGGACGAACCACAGGGGCGCCTTGGACCCCTCGGTCCGCATCGGCAGGACCACCGCGAAGGGGTCCGCGAAGACGGGCGCCCGGGCCGTCTTGACCTGGGACTCCAGGTACTCGGCGAGCTTGGCCACCGTGGTGGCCCCGAACATCACGCGGATGGGAACCTTGGCCCCGAGGACCGCGCGGATGCGGCTGATGAGCTTGGTCAGGCGCAGCGAGTGGCCGCCCAGGTCGAAGAAGTCGTCGTCGATGCCGACCCGCTCCAGTTCGAGCGCCTCGGCGAACAGCTTCGCCAGAGTGGTCTCGAGCGGGTTGCGCGGCGCGCGGTAGTCGACTCCGCCGGTGTACTCCGGGTCCGGGAGGGCGTCCCGGTCGAGCTTGCCGTTCGGGGTGAGCGGCAGCCGCTCCAGGGTGACGAACGCGGACGGCACCATGTACTCCGGCATGCGGCTGGTGAGGTGCTTGCGCAGGTCCTCGGCCACCACGCTCTCGCCCTGGGCGGGGATGACGTAGGCGACGAGCTGCTTGTCGCCGGCCAGGTTGTCGCGGGCGGTCACGACGCCGTGGTCCACGGTCGGGTGGGCCGCGAGGGCCGTCTCGATCTCGCCGAGCTCGATGCGGTAGCCGCGCACCTTGATCTGGTTGTCGGTGCGGCCGCGGAAGAGGAGCTCGCCGTCCCGGCTCCACTCGACGAGGTCGCCGGTCCGGTACATGCGCTCGCCGGGCTCCCCGAACGGGCAGGCCGTGAACCGCTGGGCGGTCAGGTCCGGCCGGCCGACGTAGCCGCGGGTCAGTCCCGCGCCGGCGATGTAGAGCTCGCCGGGCACGCCGGGCAGGACCGGTCGCAGCGCGGAGTCCAGTACGTAGACGCGGGTGTTGCGGATGGGCCTGCCGATCGAGACGACGGCGTCGGCGGTGAGCTCGCCGGCCGTCGCGCCGATGGTGGTCTCCGTCGGTCCGTAGCCGTTGAACATCCGGCGTCCGGCCGACCAGGTGGCGACCAGCTCCGGCGAGGTGGCCTCGCCGGCCACCATCAGCGCCTCGACGGTGGACAGTGATCCGGCGGGCATGGCGGCGAGCACCGTGGGCGTCAGGATCGCGTGGGTCACCCCGAACGCGTCGGCGGTCTCGGCGAGCGGGGCGCCGGGGGCGAGCCGGTCCGGGTCCGCCATGACCAGGGCTCCCCCGGCGAAGAGGGACATGCACATCTCGCCGACGGAGATGTCGAAGCTCGGCGAGGCGAACTGCAGGACCCGGCTGCGGGCGGTGATGCCCAGCAGCCCCGTCACCTCGGCGACCATGTTGGCGAAGCCGGTGTGCGTGACGGCCACCCCCTTGGGCCGGCCCGTGGAGCCCGAGGTGTAGATGACGTACGCGGTGTTGGCCACCACCAGCCGGCCCGTTCGCTGCGCGTCGGTCAGAGGTGCGCCGTCCCTGCCGTCCAGGCCAGCGGCGAACTCCGGGTCGTCCAGGGTCAGCAGCTCCGACGGGAGGTCGGGCAGCCGGTCGGACGTCGCCCGGTCCACCAGGATCAGCCCGGTCCCGGAGTCCTCGACCATGTACGTGAGCCGGTCGGCCGGGTAGGCCGGGTCGAGCGGCAGGTAGGCGCCGCCCGCCTTCATCACGGCGAGGACCGCGACCGGCCACTGCGGGGAGCGCCGCAGGGCCACGCCCACGACCGTCTCCGGTCCGACGCCGCGTTCGACGAGGGTCCGCGCCAGCCGGTTGGCCCGCGCGTCCAGTTCCCCGTAGGTCACCTTCTGATCCTCGAAGAGGACCGCGATCTCCTCCGGTGCCTCGGCGGCCTTCCGCTCGAACAGGGCGGGCAGGGTGAGCGCCGGCTCCTGTGTCCGCGTCCGGTTGAAGTCGAGCAGGAGCCGGTCGCGTTCCGCCTCGTGCAGGACGTCCAGCGCACCCACCGGGATGTGCGGGTCGGCGATGAGCTGCCGCAGGATGTGCAGGACCCGCTCGGCGATCCGCTCCACCGTCCGCGCGCTGATGTCCTGCCGCTGGTACTGGAGGATCATGCGCAGGTAAGGCTCGGCGTCGGCGGCGAGGCCCACGAGATAGGCGGCGCCGGCGGAGGGCCGGATCCCGGTGAAGGAGACGCCCGCCGCGGTGTTGGCCGCGCCCAGTGCCTCCTTGTCGACGGGGAAGGACTGGAAGAGGACGATGGTGTTGAAGAGCTCCTTCAGGCCGGCCTCCCGCTGGATGCGGTGCAGCCCGAAGTGGTGGTGGTCCAACAGCGCCGTCTGGCGCTCCTGGAGGTTCTGCAGTACCTGGGCGAGCGTGTCGCTCGGCGCGTACTCGGCGCGGATGGGGAGGGAGTTGACGAACAGGCCCACCATCTGGTCGACGCCGGGCACCTCTGCCGGACGGCCGGAGACGGTCGTTCCGAAGATGACGTCGCGCTTGCCGGTGAGCTGTCCGAGCATCAGCGCCCAGACGCCCTGGACCAGCGTGCCCATGGACACGCCCAGTTCGGCGGCGCGCTTCTTCAGGGCGCGGGCCTCGTCCAGCGGCAGCGGGACGTCGACCTGTCCGACGCGGGCGTCGTCGCCGCCGTCCGCGGGGGTCTCGGCGGCGAGCAGGGTGGGCTCGCCGACGCCCTGCATCTCCTTGGCCCAGGCCGCCGCGGCGGCCTTGTCGTCCCGCCGGGACAGCCAGCGCAGGAACTCCCGGTACTCGGGCACGCGCGGCTGCTCGGAGGCGTCGCCCTCGGAGGCGTACAGGTACGCGAGGTCCCGTACGAGCAGGGGGAAGGACCAGCCGTCGAAGAGGGCGTGGTGCACGGTCAGCACCAGCTCGGAGGTCTCCTCGGCGAGCTGGACCAGCGAGGCGCGCAGCATCGGCGGCTTCGCCGGGTCGAACTGCGCGTAGTGGTCCTCGGCGAGGATCCCCTCCAGCCCCTCCTCGCGGGCGCTCTCGTCGAGGCCGCGCAGGTCGGCGACCCGCCAGGGCAGTTCGACCCTGTCGAGCACGAGCTGGGTGAGGTCGCCGTTCGCGTCGGTGACGAAGGCGGTGCGCAGGTTGGCGTACCGGTCCAGGAGAGCCTGCGCCGCCACCCGCATCCGGGCCGGGTCGACCGGGCCCTGGACGTGGAAGGCCACCTGCACGATGTGCGGGTCGAAGGCGTCCTCCTCCAGGCGCATGGTCTCGAAGAGCAGGCCGAACTGGAGCGGGGTCAGGGGCCAGACGTCGGCCAGGCCCGGGTACTGCTCCTCCCAGCCTTCGATCTCGCTCTGGGTGAGGCGGACGAGCGGGACGTCGGACGGGGTGAGGCCGCCGGCGCCGGGGGTGGTGACGTGGTGGGCGAAGCCCTCCAGGGCGCGCACCCACAGGTCGGCGAGTTCCCGCACCTCGGTCCGGTCGAGGACGCCCGCCGGGTAGGAGACGCGGGCGTTGAACCGGGGGCCGTCGGGGGTGTCGGTGACGTAGGCGCTGATCTCGACGGTGGACAGTGCGGGCATGTCGGCGTCGAGGTCGGCGGCGAGGCCGAGCGCGTCGGCGGCCAGGTTCCAGCCGGCACCCTGCCGCCCGTCGGAGGGGGTTCCGGCGGCCACCCGTCCCAGGTAGTTGAAGGAGATCTGGGGGGTCGGGCGCCAGTCGAGCTCGGCGGCGGTGGACGGGTTGAGGTGGCGCAGGAGGCCGAAGCCGACGCCCTTGTCGGGGACGGCGAGGAGCTGTTCCTTGACGGCCTTGAGGACGCCGCCGGCGGCGGCGCCGCCGGAGATCGCCTCCTGCACGTCGTGTCCGGCGAGGTCGAGCCGTACGGGGAACATGCTGGTGAACCAGCCGACCGTACGGGACAGGTCGGCGCCGGGCACGACCTGCTCCTCGCGGCCGTGGCCCTCCAGCCGGATCAGCGTCGAGGACGCCTCGACGCCCCGGTCGGCGCGCCACTGCGTCACCGCGAGGGCGAGCGCGGCCAGCAGGCCGTCGTTGACGCCGCCGTGGAAGGCGGTGGGCAGGGTCGTCAGCAGTGTCTCGGTGACCTGCTCCGGGAGCTCCAGGGAGACCGACTCCACGGTGGACATGACGTCCACCGCCGGGTCCAGCGGCCGTGCGCCGAGGACCGGGTCGTCGCAGTCGAGCAGCTCCGACCACTGGGCGAGTTCGGCGATGCGGTCCGGGTCGGAGGCCTCGTCGAGCAGTGCGTGCGCCCAGCGGCGGGCCGAGGTGCCGACCGCGGGCAGGGCGGGGGCGGAGCCGGCCTCGACCTGCTCCCAGGCGGTGGCGAGGTCGGGCAGGAGGATGCGCCAGGACACCCCGTCGACGACGAGGTGGTGCAGGACCACCAGGAGCCGGCCCGCGCCCTGCTCCGGGGCGAACCAGACGAACTGGGCCATGGTGCCGGCGGCCGGGTCCAGCCGGCCGGTCGCGGCGTCCAGTTCGGCCCTGGCCGTCTCCAGCCACGCCCCGTCCCAGGTGCCGGTGCAGGCCACCCGCCGCACCAGCGCGGCCGCGTCGACCGTGCCGGGGGCGGCGACGTCCAGGCTGCCGCCCGCGTCGAGGACGAGGCGGGAGCGCAGGACGTCGTGGTGGTCGAGGACCGCGTTCAGTACGGCGGTCAGGCCGTCCCCGTCGATGCCCTCGGGCAGTTCGAGCGCCGCGGACATGGAGAACCGGTCGAAGCTTCCGCCGAGTTCGAGCATGTACTTCGCGATGGGCGCCAGCGGCATGGAGCCGGTTCCGCCGCCCTCCAGTTCCGCGAGGGCCGGGCCGAGGTCCTGGGCGCCCGCGGCGGCGGCCAGCTCGGCGACCGTCCGCAGCTCGAAGATCTGCCGCGGGTTGACCACGACGCCCTGGGCCTTCGCCCGGGAGACGATCTGGATGGAGCGGATGCTGTCGCCGCCGACGGCGAAGAAGTCGTCGTCGATGCCGACCCGCTCCAGGCCGAGGACCTCCGAGTAGACCGAGGCGAGGACCTCCTCGGTCCGGTTGCGCGGGGCGCGGTAGCTCTCACCGGTGAAGTCCGGCTCGGGCAGCGCCGCGCGGTCCAGCTTGCCGTTGGGGGCCAGCGGCAGCCGGTCGAGCGGTACGAGCACGGCGGGGACCATGAACTCGGGCAGCCGGCCCGTGATGAAGCGGCGCAGCTCGCGCATGGTGAGGCCGGAGGTCATGTCGGCCTCGAAGCGGCCCTGCGCGTCGACCTGGCCGCCGGAGTCCGGCGCGCCGACCACGTAGCCGACGAGGCGCTTGGACCCGTCGGGTGCGCTCTGCGCGGTCACCACGGCGTGTTCGACGCCGGGGTGGGCGGTCAGGGCCGCCTCGATCTCGCCGGGCTCGATGCGGAACCCGCGGATCTTGAGCTGGGCGTCGCCGCGGCCGACGTACTCCAGCTGCCCGTCGGCCCGCCTGCGGGCCAGGTCGCCGGTGCGGTACATCCGCGTTCCGGGCGCACCGTACGGGTCGGCCGTGAAGCGCTCGGCGGTCAGTGCGGCGCGGCCGTGGTAGCCGCGGGAGATGTTGCCGGCGACGTAGAGCTCGCCGACGGCGCCCACGGGCACCGGTGCCAGGCCGGCTCCCAGGACGTACGCGCGCATGTTGCCCAGGGGCGTGCCGATCGGGGCGGTGTGCCCGGCGTCCCACTCCCCGTCGGCCGGGAGCACGTAGGTGCTCGCGTAGAAGCTCTCGGTCTGTCCGTAGGCGTTGACCACCCGGACGCCCGGGACGGCTTCGCGGACGCGGGCTGCCAGGGACGCGGGCAGTGCCTCGCCGGCGAACACCACGGCGTCCGCGGTGATCTTCCCGTCGACCTGGTCGAGGAGTTCGGCGAAGACGGAGGGGACGGTGCTGATGACACCGCCGGTCCAGCCGCCCCGCTCGCCGACGACGAGGACGTCGCGGGCCAGTTCGACCGTGCCGCCCGCCGTCAGCGTGGTGAAGACCTCGAAGACGGAGACGTCGAAGTTGACGGAGGCGGCGGCGAGGGTGCGGGTGCCGCAGTCCACGCCGACGGCGTCGGCGAGCCGCAGCACGCCGTTGACGACGCCTGCGTGGGTGACGGTGACGCCCTTGGGGACGCCCGTCGAGCCGGACGTGTACATCACGTAGGCGGCGTTGCCGGGCAGCGCGGCCGCGGGCGCGGGGGCGGCGGTGTCGGCGGGAGCCCCGAGGGCCAGGTCGCCGAGGTACAGGCGGGTGGTCCCGGACTCCGGCAGGATCCCGGCGGTGGCCGCGTCCGTCAGCACCAGCGCCGGCCGGGCGTCGGCCAGGATGTGCTCCAGGCGCCGGCTGGGGTACTTCGGGTCGATCGGCAGGTAGGCGCCGCCGGCCTTCATCACGCCCAGCAGGGCCGCGACGAGGTCCGCCGTGCGCGGCAGGGCGACGCCCACCACGCTCTCGGGGCCCACGCCGTGCCGGCCGAGCTCACGGGCCAGCCGGTTCGCCCGCTCGTCCAGCTCGCGGTAGGTCAGCGACTCCTCGCCGCACACCAGCGCGACCGCGTCGGGCCGCCGCGCGGCCTGGAGCTCGAACAGGGCGGGCACGGTGACCTCGGGGGTCGGCTTCTGCGTGGCGTTGAAGCCGTGCAGCACCAGCTCGCGTTCGGCTCCGTCCACCAGCTCGACGGACGCCACCCGCTGCTCGGGGGCGGCGGCCAGCAGGCCCACGACCCGTACGAAGCGGTCGGCGACGGCCTGGGCCGTCTCCCGGTCGAACAGGTCGGTGGCGTACTCCAGGAGGCCCACCACGCCCATCCCGGGCAGATCGGCCATGTTGAAGAACAGGTCGAACTTGGCGGTCTCGGTGCGGACCCGCTCGAACTCCACCTGCAGACCCGGCAGCGCGAAGTCCTTCCGGGCGAAGTTCTGCCAGGCGAACATCACCTGGAACAGCGGGGAGTAGGCGGTGGACCGCTCGGGGTTGAGGACCTCCACCAGCCGCTCGAAGGGCACGTCCTGGTTGTCGTACGCGGCCAGGGACTTGGCCCGCACGCGCTCCAGCAGCTCCGTGAACGCGGGGTTGCCCGACAGGTCGACGCGCAGCACCCACGTGTTGACGAAGAAGCCCACGAGTTCCGCGAGGGCCTCGTCGGTGCGGTTGGCGATGGGCGAGCCGATGGTGAGGTCGTCGCCGCCGCCGAGTCCGTGCAGCAGGACGGCCAGCGCGGCCTGGAGCACCATCGAGGAGGTCGCACCGCTGCGGCGCGCCAGGTCCTCGACCGCGGCCGCCACCTCGGGGGCGAGGGCGAACTCGACGGAACCGCCGCGGTGGGAGGCCTTGGCCGGGCGCGGCCGGTCGGAGGCGAGCTGGAGCGGCTGCGGCACGCCCGCCAGCTCCTCCCGCCAGTAGCCGACCTGCGCGGCGAGCGCGCTGGCCGGGTCCTCCTCGTCGCCGAGCACGTCGCGCTGCCACAGCGTGTAGTCGACGTACTGGACGGGGAGCTCCGCCCACTGCGGGGCGCCGCCGTCCTTGCGGGCCGCGTACGCGGTGGCGAGGTCGCGGGCCAGCGGGGCCATGGAGGAGCCGTCGCTGGCGATGTGGTGGATGAGCAGGACCAGGACGTGCTCCCGCTCTCCGAGACGGAGCACGGGGGCGCGGACCGGGATCTCCGTGGCCAGGTCGAAGAGGTGCGCCGAGGCCTCGGCCATGGCGTCGGCCAGGCCGCCGGGGGCCACCTCCACGAGCGGGACCTGCAGGCCCGCCTCGTCGGCCGGCAGCACGTGCTGGGCCGGGACGCCGTCGGCGTCCTCGACGATCAGCGTGCGCAGGCTCTCGTGGCGGGCCACGACGTCGCGCAGCGCCGCCCGCAGGGCCGGCAGGTCCAGCTCGCCGGTGAGGCGGAGCGGGAAGGGGGCGTTGTAGGTGGCCGAGGGGCCCTCGAACCGGTCGATGAACCACAGGCGGCGCTGGGCGAACGACAGCGGTACGGAGTCCGGGCGCTCGGCGGTGCGCCGCAGCGGGGCCCGGACGGGCGCGCCGGCCGCGAGGTGCTCGACCAGCTCGACGACGGTCGGGGCCTCGAAGACGACCCTGATGGGCAGTTCGACGTCGAGGACCTGCCGGATCCGGCTGACGAGGCGGGTGGCGAGCAGGGAGTGGCCGCCCAGGGCGAAGAAGTCGTCGTCGATGCCGACCCGGTCCAGGCCCAGGACCGCGGCGAACAGGCCGCACAGGACCTCTTCCTGCGGGGTGCGCGGGGCCCGGCCGGTGGCGGCGGCCGCGAAGTCCGGGGCGGGCAGGGCCCGCTGGTCCAGCTTCCCGTTGGGTGTCAGCGGCACTTCGGCGATGGCGACGACGGAGGACGGCACCAGGTGGTCCGGAAGCCGTTCCTGGAGGTAGCCGCGCAGGGCGCCGACGAGCGTGCCGATCCGTCCGGCGGCGGCGGGCTCGTTGGCCAGGACCCGGTCGGCGCGGCCCGAGGGCGTGAAGCCGCCGGTGAAGACCTGGTCGGTGACGGGTCCGGCGGGGACGATCACCGCGTCGAAGCACTCGGCCGCGGCGGCCGACCAGGTGAGCAGTACGCCCCAGCCGCGCTCGGCGGCCCATTCGCGCAGGTCCTGCGGGTCGAGGACGGGGCCGGCGGTGGCGGGCGCCTCGATCACGCCGACCGCGGCGGCGGACTCGACCTCGTCGGCGAGCCGGGCGTTGGGGATGCGGGTCACGCGTACGGGCTGCTCGCCGTGGCCGCGGACGAACTCCTCCAGGCCGAAGAAGTCCTCGACCTGGCGGCCCCAGCGCAGCGCCGGGACGTCGCGCAGGTCGGTCGCGGCGACGGGCGCCTTGTGCAGCAGGACCTCGTAGCGGTGGCGGGTCAGCTCGTTGTGGGGGCGGCCGGCCTTCAGCCGGATGTCCACGCCGCCCGCTCCGTGCCGCTCGGCCCAGCGGGTGAACCACTCGGGGTCGAGGACGAGTTCCTTCTCCATGAGGATCGCGCGGGCGACGGCGGCGCGGCCGACCGAGGCGGACGCCTCGGGGTGCAGTGCGCGCTGCACGCCGCTGCGGAAGAGCCGCAGCGTGGCGGCGTTGCGGACGTCGCCGACGAGGACGCGCCCGCCGGGGGCCAGCAGGTCCATCGCGCCGGCCAGGACCCGGTCCATGTACTCGGCGTCGGGGAAGTACTGCACGACCGAGTTGATGACGACGAGGTCGAAGTGCTCGCGCGGCAGCCCGCGGACGTCGTCCCCGTTCTGGTGGCGCAGGTGCACCCGGTCGCCGAAGCCGGTCCCGTCGACCTGCACGAGCAGCCGGTCGACGACGGCGGCCGACATGTCGGTCCCCCAGTACTCCTCCACCTGCCCGAGGATCTGGGACATCAGCAGGCCGGTGCCGACGCCGATCTCCATCACGCGGCGCGGCGACCAGTTGGTGATCTGCTCCACCGCGGCGTCGCGCCACACCGCCATCTCGTCCAGGGCGATGGGCGTTCCGCCGGTGTAGCTGGAGTTCCAGCCGGTGAAGTCCTCGCCCCAGGCGGCGTCGGAGACGGCGTACAGGTCGTCGTAGATCTCCTCCCACTCGTCGACCTGCTCCTCGGCACCGGAGGTGTCGGATCCGTCGACGCGCGGGACCACGTACCCGACCAGTCGGCGTTCGCCGGCCCGGTCCTCGTTCCAGGTGACGACGGCCTGGGCGACGCCGGGGTGGGTGGCCAGGGCGGCCTCCACCTCGGCGGGCTCGATGCGGAAGCCGCGGATCTTGACCTGGGTGTCGGCGCGGCCCTGGAAGACGAGTTCGCCGTCCGCCGTCCAGGCCACGACGTCGCCGGTGCGGTACATGCGCTCGCCGGGGACGCCGAAGGGGCAGGCCACGAAGCGTTCGCAGGTCAGGGCGGAGCGGTGGGCGTAGCCGCGGGCCAGGCCGGCGCCGGCGATGTACAGCTCGCCGGGGACGCCGGGGAGGGTGGGGCGCAGGCCCGCGTCGAGGACGTAGACCCGCATGTTGTCCATGGGGCGGCCGATCGGGATCGGCTCGCCGACCGTGTCCGGGTCGGGCATGGGGTGGGTGGTGGCGAAGGTGGTGGTCTCGGTCGGGCCGTAGCCGTCGACGACCTTCAGGCCGGGGCAGGCCCGCAGCGCGCGGGTCACCGAGGCCGGGGAGACGACGTCGCCGCCGGTCCACACCTCGGCCACCCCGGCGAAGCACTCCGGGTTCTCGTCGGCGATGACCTTGAACAGGCCGGCGGTCAGCCACAGGGCCGTGATCTGCTGCTCGGTGATGACGGCGGCCAGGGCTCCGGCGTCGAGCTTGCCGACGGGGGCCACCACGGCGGTGCCGCCGCCGAGCAGCGGGACCCACAGTTCGTAGGTGGAGGCGTCGAAGGACTGCGCGGAGTGGACGAGGACCCGCCGGTGGGCGCCGCCGCGGTACCGGCGGTCCAGCGCCAGGCCGGCGACGGCCCGGTGGGTGACGCCGACGCCCTTGGGCAGGCCCGTCGAGCCGGAGGTGTACATCACGTACGCGAGCTGGTCGACGCGCCCGTGGTCGGCGGCGGCAGGGGCGTCGCCGGAGGCCGCGTCGACGGCGGCGGCGGTGTCGGCGTCGTCGAGGACGAGGTGCGGGCAGGCTCCGTCGGGCAGGCACGCGACGGTCTCGGAGTCCGTCAGGAGCAGCGCCGGAGCGGCGTCGGCCAGCATGAAGCCGATGCGCTCGGCCGGGTAGTCGGGGTCCACCGGCAGGTAGGCGCCGCCGGCCTTGAGGACGGCCAGCAGGGCGACGATCAGCTCGGGCGAGCGCGGCAGGGCCACGCCGACGACGGACTCCTGGCCGACGCCGCGGGCGGCCAGGACGCGGGCCAGCCGGTTCGCCCGGGTGTCCAGCTCGCGGTAGGTGAGGGTGCGGCCGCCGGAGGCGACGGCGATGTCGTCCGGGGCCGCGGCGGCGCGCTCCTGGAACAGGGCGGGGACGGTCTTTGCGGGGACGGCGACGGCGGTGCCGTTGAACTCGTCCAGGACGGTCGCGCGCTCGGCGGACTCCAGGACGTGCACCGAGCCGACGCGGGCGTCCGGGTCCGCCACGAGCTCCTGGAGGATCCGCGCGAAGCGGGCGGCGATGCCCTCGACGGTCTCCGGGTCGAAGAGGTGGTGCTGGTACTGGAGGGCGACGCGCAGGTGCGGGTCGGCGAAGGCCATCACGACCAGCGGGTAGTGGGCACCGCTGAGCGGGCTGATGCCGGTGATCGAGATGCCCGCGGCGGAGTTGGCCTCCTTGATGGCGACGCCGTCGATCGGGTACGACTCGAAGCCGACGAGGGTGTCGAAGAGGACGTTCAGCCCGACCGAGCGGTGGATGTCCAGCAGCCCGTGGTGGTGGTGGTCGAGCAGGGCGCTCTGCCGGTTCTGCAGGTCGCGCAGCAGACCGCCGAGGGTGGCGCCCGGGGTGCAGTCCACCCGGACGGGCAGGGTGTTGATGAACAGGCCGACCATGGCGTCGACGCCGGGGACGACGGGAGGGCGGCCGGAGACGGTGGCGCCGAAGACGACGTCCTGGCGGCCGGTGAGTCCGGCGAGGACGAGCGCCCAGGTGCCCTGGACGAGGGTGTTGAGGGTGAGGCCCAGTTCGGCGGCGCGCCGGCCGAGGTCGCGGGCCGCGTCCGCGGACAGCGGGATGTCGATCTGGCCGATGCCGGCCGGGTCGGACGCGGCGCCCGCGTCCGGGGCGATCAGCGTCGGCGACTCGACCCCGGCGAGCTCGGCGGTCCAGGCGCGGGCGGAGGCCTCGCGGTCCTGGCCGGCCTGCCACACCAGGAAGTCGCGGTAGCCCGGCACCCGCGGCAGCGCGGAGGCGTCGCCCTCGGAGCCGTAGAGCCGCAGCAGGTCCTGCATGAGGACCGGGATGGACCACCCGTCGAAGAGGACGTGGTGGGCGGTGAAGACGAGCTCCCAGCGGTCGGGCGCCATCATGACGAGGGACATCCGTACGAGCGGTGGCCGGGCCAGGTCGAAGTGCGAGGCGTGGTCCTCCGCCAGGAAGCGCTTCAGCGCCTCCTCGCGGCCCTCCTCACCGAACCCGCTGAGGTCGAGGTACTGCCAGGGCAGCTCCACGCGGTCCCGTACGACCTGCACGCGGTCGCCGGCCGCGTCGTACACGAACGCGGCGCGGAGGTTGGCGTACCGGTC
Organism: Streptomyces sp. NPDC023541; assembly: GCF_055559995.1. NCBI lineage: Bacteria > Bacillati > Actinomycetota > Actinomycetes > Kitasatosporales > Streptomycetaceae > Streptomyces > Streptomyces sp. NPDC023541. Next base: position 230,840 of record NZ_JBVHJO010000010.1, on the reverse strand, counting down.
GAGCAGCGCCTGGCCGGCGGCCCGCATGCGGGCCGGCTCGACCTCGCCGGCGAGGTGGAAGACGAGCTGCATCTGGTAGGCGTCGAAGGTGGAGCCGGCGAGCTGGGCGTGGAAGAGCAGGCCGTCCTGCATGGTGGTCAGCGGCCAGACGTCCTCCAGGCCGGGGTAGTGCTCCTCCCAGGCCTCGATCTCGTCCTGGCCCACCCTGACGAGCGGTACGTCTGAGGGGGTCAGGCCGCCCGCGCCGGGCGCGGCGGCGTGCCGGGCCAGGGCGTTCAGGGCGGTGCTCCACAGCTCGGCGAGCTCCTCGACGTCCTCCTTGGCGAGCAGGCCCGTGGGGAAGGCGAGGCGGGCGGTGAGCTGCGGGCCCTGCTCGGTGTCGGTGACGAGCGCGCCCACGTCCAGCGTGGAGAGGGCCGGCATGCGGCCGCCCGGCTGCGCGATCAGCTCGGTGGTGCCCTCGGCGAGGGTCCAGCCCAGGCCGCGCAGGTGCTCGGGCACGTCCGAGGAGGACGAGAAGCGGCCGAGGTAGTTGAAGCCGATCTGGCCGGTGGGGTAGCGGCGCAGCACGTCTGCGGTCTGCGGGTTCAGGTACCTCAGCAGACCGTAGCCCACACCCTTGTCGGGGAGGGACAGGAGCTGCTCCTTGACGGCCTTGACCGCGGCGCCGGCGGCGGCGCCGCCGGCGAACGCGTCGTCGAGGTCGATCCCGGCGAGGTCGAGGCGGACGGGGAACATGGTGGTGAACCAGCCCACGGTGCGCGACAGGTCGGCGCCGGGGACGACATCCTCCTCGCGGCCGTGTCCCTCGACCCGGAGCAGGGCGGAGGACTCGTCGATGCCGCGGGCCTGGCGCCAGCGGGCGAGGGCCAGGGTCAGGGCGGCGAGCAGTCCGTCGTTGACGCCGCCGTGGAAGGCGGCCGGGAGGGTGGTCAGCAGGGTCTCGGTGACCGGCACGGGAAGCGTGAGCCAGGTGTGCTCGACCGTGGACATGGTGTCGACGGCCGGGTCCAGGGCGCGCGACCCGAGGAGGGGGTCGGGGCCCGCGACGACCGAGCGCCACAGGGCGAGTTCGGCGACGCGTCCGGGCTCCTGCGCCTCGTCGGCCAGGGCGTGCGCCCAGCGGCGGGCCGAGGTGCCCGTGCCGGGCAGCTCGGGGGTTCGGCCCTGGCGGACCTGCTCCCAGGCGGCGGCGAGGTCCGGCAGCAGGATGCGCCAGGACACGCCGTCGACGACGAAGTGGTGCAGGACCAGCAGCAGCCGGCCGGCGCCCTTCTGCGGGGCGAACCAGACGAACTGCGCCATGGTGCCGGCCGCGGCGTCCAGCCGTCCGGTGGCGGCGTCCAGCTCGGCGGTGGCCCGCTCGAACCACTGCTCGTCCCAGCGGCCGTCGCACTCGACGCGGTGGATCAGCGCGTCGGCGTCGACGGAGCCGGGTGCGGCCACCTCCAGGGCGGCTCCCCCGTCGCCGGTGACCAGCCGGGAGCGCAGGATGTCGTGGCGGTCCAGGACCGCGCCGAGGGTGGCGGCGAGCCCGGCCCGGTCGATGCCCTCGGGGAGCTCGACGGCGGTGGACATGGCGAACCGGTCGGTGTCCTCGCCCAGTTCGAGCAGGTACTCGCCGATCGGCAGCAGCGGCATCCGGCCGGTGCCGCCGCCTTCGAGTTCCGCGAGCTGCGGCCCGGTGCCGGCTTCGGTGCCGAGGATCGCGACCGCGGCCAGTTCGGCGACGGTGCGGTGGTCGAAGATCTGGCGCGGGCTGACCTCCACGCCGCCGCTGCGGGCGCGGGAGACGACCTGGATGGAGCGGATGCTGTCGCCGCCGACGGCGAAGAAGTCGTCGTCGATGCCGACCCGGTCGAGGCCGAGGACCTCGGCGTAGACGGCGGCGAGGACCTCCTCCGCGGTGTTGCGCGGGGCGCGGTACTCGCCGCCGCTGAAGTCCGGCTCGGGGAGCGCCGCCAGGTCGAGCTTGCCGTTGGCGGTCAGCGGCAGCCGGCCGACCATGACGAACACGGACGGCACCATGAACTCGGGCAGCCGGCCCGCGGCGAAGCGCCGCAGCTCGCGGACCGACACGTTGGTGGTGAGGTCGACGTCGAGGTCGCCGAGGCTGGCGACGGTGCCGAAGCCGCCCTGGTCGGCGTCGAGCGGGACGACGTGGCAGACGAGCTGCTTGCTGCCGCGGCCCTCGCGGATGGTGACCACGGCCTGGGCCACGCCCCGGTGGGCGGTCAGGACGGCCTCGATCTCACCGGGCTCGATGCGGAAGCCGCGCACCTTCATCTGGGCGTCGTCGCGGCCGGCGTACTCCAACTGCCCGGCGGTGTTCCAGCGCGCCAGGTCGCCGGTGCGGTACATGCGCGATCCGGGAGCGCCGTACGGGTCGGCGACGAAACGGTCGGCGGTCAGGGCGGCGCGGCCGAAGTAGCCGCGGCCGATCTCGCCGGCGACGTACAGCTCGCCGACCACGCCGGCCGGGACGGGCCGCAGGCCGGGGCCGAGGACGTAGGTGCGGACGTTGCCGAGCGGGGAGCCGATGGGGGCGCTGCCGGCGCCGTCCCACTCCTCGTCGGCGGGCAGGGCGAAGGTGGTGGCGTAGAAGGACTCGCTCTGCCCGTAGGCGTTGACCACCCGGACGCCGGGGATCGCCTCGCGGACGCGCCGAACGAGGGAGGTGGGGAGCGCCTCGCCGGCGAATACGACGGTGTCGACGGCGATGCCGTCGCCGACCTGTCCGAGGAGTTCGGCGAAGACGGACGGGACGGTGCTGATCACTCCGCCGCTCCAGCCGCCGCGCTCGCCGATCACCAGTGCGTCACGCACCAGTTCGACGGTGCCGCCGGAGCAGAGGGTCGCGAAGATCTCGAAGACCGACACGTCGAAGTTGACCGAGGTGCCGGCCAGCACGCGCGTACCGGCGCCGACGCCGATGGCCGAGGCCAGGCCGAGGACGTCGTTGACCACGTTGGCGTGGGTGATCGCGACGCCCTTGGGCGTACCGGTGGAGCCCGAGGTGTAGATGACGTAGGCGGTCTGGCCCGGCCGGGCACCGGCGACGGCGGCGGGGGCCTGTTCGTCCTGCGGGTCGCCGGAGCCGATGTCGCCGGTGAACAGCCGCGGGACCTCCGTCGGCGGCAGTACGCCGACCGTCTCGCCGTCGGTCAGGATCAGCGCGGGCGCGGCGTCGTCGAGGATGAAGTCGAGCCGGCGGCTGGGGTATCTGGGGTCGATCGGCAGGTAGGCCCCGCCGGCCTTGAGCACGCCCAGCAGGCCCGCCACCAGGTCCGCGGTGCGCGGCAGGGCGACGCCCACGAGGGTCTCGGCGCCGACGCCGCGGGCGGCGAGCTCCCGCGCGATGCGCGTGGCCCGCACGTCGAGTTCGCGGTAGGTGAGGGTCTCGTCCCCGGCCTCCAGCGCGACCGCGTCGGGGGTGGCCGCGGCCTGCCGCTCGAAGAGCTCGCCGACCGTGACCCGGGGCAGCTCGACGGCGGTTTCGTTGAACTGGCCCACTACGGTGTCCAGTTCGTCCTGGTCGAGGACGGGAGCGAGGGCGACCGGGCGGTCCGGACGGGCGACGACCTCACGGATCAGCCGCAGGTAGCGGTCCACGACGGACTGCGCCGTGGAGCGGTCGAACAGGTCGGTGGCGTACTCCAGGTAGCAGAGCATGCCCGGGCCCTCGGGGTCCGAGAAGTAGTTGAACTCCAGGTCGAACTTGGCGGTCGGGGTGGCCAGCACCTCGAACCGCGCCCGCTCCAGCCCCGGCAGCTCCAGGTCGATCCAGGCGTCGTTCTCCCAGGTGAACATGACCTGGAACAGCGGGTGGTAGGCGGTGGACCGCTCCGGGTTGAGGACCTCCACCAGGTGCTCGAAGGGCGCGTCCTGGTTGTCGTAGGCCGTCAGCGCCTTCTGGCGCACCTGCTCCAGCACCCGGTCGAAGGTCGGGGCGCCGGAGAGGTCCGTGCGCAGCACCCAGGTGTTGACGAAGAAGCCGACGAGGTCGGCGAGTTCGTCGTCGGTGCGGCCGGCGACGGTGGAGCCGATGGCGATGTCGTGGCCGGCGCCCAGGTGCTGGAGCACCACGGCGAGGGCGGCCTGGAGCACCATCGGGACGGTCATGTCCCGCTCGCGGCCCAGGATTTCGACGGCGGCGAGCAGCTCGGCGTCGATCGGGAAGCCGACCGTGTCGCCGCGGTGGCTGGCCACCGGCGGGCGCGGACGGTCCGTGGACAGGCGCAGCGGTGTCGGCACGCCCTGGAGCTCGTCCTTCCAGTACGCGACCTGGGTGGAGACCACGCTGCCGGGGTCGTTCTCGTCGCCGAGCAGCTCGCGCTGCCACAGCGTGTAGTCGACGTACTGCACCGGCAGGTCGGCCCACTGCGGGACCCCGCCGCGCAGCCGGGCGGTGTAGGCGGCGGCCAGGTCGCGGGAGAGCGGCTCCATCGACTCGCCGTCGCTGGCGATGTGGTGCACCAGCAGGAGCAGCACGTGCTCGCGCTCGCCGGAGCGCAGCAGGGTGGCGCGGACGGGTATCTCCGCCGACAGGTCGAAGGTGTACTGGGCCGCCTGGCGGACGGCCTCGTCGAGCGCGTCGGGAGCGACCTCCACGAGCGGCACGTCCAGCAGCGCACCGTCCACCGGCAGCACCTGCTGCGAGGGCACGCCCTGCTCGTCGACCACGATGAGCGTACGGAGGCTCTCGTGCCGGGCCACGACATCGCGCACCGCCGACCGCAGGGCGGTCCGGTCGAGCTCGCCCGTCAACCGCACGAGGAAGGGGACGTTGTACGTGGCCGACGGCCCCTCGAACCGGTCGATGAACCACAACCGACGCTGTGCGAACGACAACGGGATCATTTTACTGTCCACTCCTGTCCATCTTGCGCAGTCGAGGCCGGCTCGACGTGCCTGCGTTCTTGACCGTGCGCGAAAGTTCTGAAATTGCGTGGGACTCGAAGATCGACCGCAGGGGCACGCTCACCCCGAGCACCTTCCGGATGCGGCTGGTGAGCCGCGTCGCCAGCAGGGAGTTGCCTCCCAGTTCGAAGAAGTCGTCGTTCATGCCGACCCGTTCGGCGCCGAGCACCTCCGCCAGCAGCTCGCAGAGGGCCGCCTCCTGCGGGGTGCGCGGCGCCCGGTAGGGGCGGGCGGGCGGTTCCGGCTCGGGCAGTGCCGCCCGGTCCGTCCCGCCGTCGGGCGTCAGCGGCAGCCGCTCCAGCGACACGACGACCGCCGGGACCAGGGCCGCCGGCAGCTCCCGTGCCGCGTGGGCCCGCACCCGGTCGGCGTGGGCCGCGGGGTCGGGCACGCCGTAGCCGTCGGGGGGCACGACGTAGCCCACCGACTGGGCGGTCCCGCCGGGTCCGTGGCCCCCGCGGACGACGACGACGGCCTGCTCCACTCCGGGGTGCCCGGTGAGGACGGCCTCGACCTCGGCCGGGGTGATCCGCGTACCGCGGACGGCCGCCTCCGTACCGGTGCGGCCCAGGAGCTCCACCTGGTCGTCGGCGTTCCGGCGGACCAGGTCGCCGGTGCGGAACATCCGCGATCCGGGCGGCCCGAAGGGGTCGGCGACGAACCGCTGGGCGGTCAGGGCGCCATGGCCCCGGTAGCCGCGGGCCGGAGCGCCGCCCGCGAGGTACAGTTCCCCGACCGCGCCGTGCGGTACGGGGGCAAGGCCCGCGCCGAGGACGTATGCGCGTACTCCGGCCAGCGGCGTCCCCGCGGGCACGATCCCGGTCCCGGGCGGCTGCTCGCCGTCCGGCGGTGAGTACGCGGTGGCGGGGCCGGTCTCGGGATGCCCGTGGACGTTGACCAGGCGGGCCCCGGGGGCCGCTGCGGCCGCCCGCAGCGCCAGCGCGGCCGGGAGCGGCTCGCCCGAGAGCAGGAGGGTGTCCGCGGCGATGTCGTCGACGGCCTCGTCGAGCAGGTCGGCGCAGGCGGAGGGGGTCGTGGTGAGCACCCCGCCCGTGGCCGCCGCGCCGTCGGGGAGCACTTCGACACCGCCGCCCGCGCAGAGCGCGGCGACGATCTCCGCGACGGGCAGCGCGGTGTCGGAGTCGGCGCCCAGCAGCAGGCGCCGGCCGGCCGCGGGGCCGAGCCGCGCGAGCAGCCCGGGCACCCGGCCGGTGAGGTTGCCGTGGGTGGTCTCCACACCCGTCGGCCCGCCCGAACTCCCGCAGGCGTACGAGAGGTACGCGAGCGAGCCGGCCCGCGGGAGGAACGCTGCCGGGGCGGGTCCGCCGTCGCCGGTGCCCGCGTCCTGCGGAGTGAGGACGGGGACGCCGGTGTCCGGCAGGGCGGCCGCCGTGTCCGCGTCGGTGAGTACCAGCAGCGGCCGCGCGTCGGCCAGGACCCGCGCGAGGCGCTCGCCCGGGTGCCGCGGGTCGAGAGGGAGGAACGCGGCCCCGGACTTCAGTACGCCGAGCAGCGCGACGACCAGCTCCGCCGACCGGGGCAGGGCCACGGCGACCGGGGTCTCCGGGCGGGCCCCGCGTCCGGTCAGGGCCTTCGCGAGCCGGTTCGCCCGCTCGTCGAGCTCCCGGTAGGTCAGGGACCGCCCGCCGTCGGCCACCGCCACGGCGTCGGGGGTGTCGGCGGCGCGGCGCTCGAAGAGCGCGGGGACCGTCGTATCCGCCCCGGCGGCCGTGTCGTCCTCGGGCGCTCCCGTCGTGGCGGGGCCGTGCAGGAGCCGGTCGCGCTCGGCGGGCTCCAGCACCTCCACGGTGCCCACCCGGCGGGAGGTGTCCTCGGCCACCTGCCGCAGGACCATCCCGAAGCGTACGGCGAGGGACTCGGCCGCGGCCGGGTCGAGCACGGTGCGCCGGTACTGCACCGCCAGGCGCAGCCGGTCGGGCTCGATGAAGGCGAGCACCGTCACCGGGTAGTGGCTGGCGGTGAAGGAGCGGATGCCGGTGATCGAGATCCCGGCCAGCCGGCTGGCCTCGACGATGCCGGCCCGGTCCATGGGGAAGGACTCGAAGCCGATGATCGTGTCGAAGAGGGAGTCGACGCCGGCTGCCTGCTGGATCTCGCCGAGGCCGACGTGGTGGTGGTCCATGAGCGCGGCCTGCCGGCCCTGGAGCGCGGTGAGCAGCTCGGCGACCGTGTCCGCGGGCGCGCACCGCACTCGTACCGGGAGGGTGTTGAGGAACATGCCGACCGTGGAGTCCACACCGGGCAGGGCGGGCGGCCGGCCGGCGACGGTGGACGCGAAGACCACGTCCTGGCGGCCGGTGAGCTGGGCCAGCAACATCGCCCAGGCGCCCTGGACCACCGTGTTCAGGGTGACGCCCAGGTCCGCCGCGCGCCGCTGGAGGTCTCGGGAGGCCTCCACGGGCAGCGGCACCTCCGCCTGCCGCATGGCGATGTCCTCGGCCGGTTCCGGGGATCCGCCGGCGGGGGCGGCCTCCGGCGCGGGGAGCAGCGGGGCGAGCAGCGTCGGCTCCCCCACGCCGCTGAGCTCCTCGCGCCAGACCCGTGCGGACTCCTCGCGGTCCTGGCGGGCGAGCCAGGCGAGGAAGTCCCGGTGGTTCCGGGCCGGTTCCAGCCCGGTGGCCCGGCCGGCCGATCCGTAGAAGGTGAGCAGATCCTGCATGAGCAGGGGCACCGACCAGCCGTCGAACAGCACGTGGTGGGCGGTGAGGACGAGTTCGTGGGTCCGCGCGCCGGTCCGCACGAGGGTCATCCGCAGCATCGGCGGCGCGACCTGGTCGAAGTGCGTGGTCAGGTCCTGCGCGAGGAACTGTTCGAAGGCGTCCGTGCGCTCCGCCTCGTCCAGGGCGGACAGGTCGAGCTCCTGCCAGGGCAGGGTGACGGTGTCGAGGACGAGCTGGACGAGGTCCCCGTACGCGTTGTGCACGAAGGCGGTCCGCAGGCCGGCGTGCCGGTCGAGCAGCGACTGGCCGGCCGCGCGCAGCCGGGTCGGGTCGACCTGCCCCGACAGGTGCAGTGCGTACTGCACCTGGTAGGCGTCGAAGGAGGAGTCCTCGAAGATCGAGTGGAAGAGCAGGCCCGACTGGAGGGCGGTGGTGGGCCAGACGTCCGTCAGGCCGGGGAAGCGCCGTTCCCAGCCGTCGATGTCGTGCTGGCTCGCCGTCACCAGCGGCAGGTCCGAGGGGGTGAGCCCGCCCGCGCCCGGCTCGGCGGCATGCCGGGCGAGTCCTTCCAGGGCGGCGCGCCACAGGTCGGCGATCTCCCGTACCTCGGCCGGGCCGAGCACCCCCTCGGGGGCGCTGAACACGGCGTTCAGCACGGGTCCGGCGGGCCGGTCGTCGACGGAGGCGTTGACGTCCAGCTCGGCGGAGGCCGGCATCCGCGGGTCCTGGGCGGCGTCGAGTTCGGCCAGTTCGGCGATCGCCGCCGCCTCGGGCGCCCGGGTGAAGCCCAGTCCGCGCAGCTGGGCGGGCATGTCGGCGTCCGACGAGAAACGGCCCAGGTAGTTGAAGCCGACCTGGCCGACGGGGTGTTGCTCCAGGACGGCGGCGGTCCGCGGGTTGAGGTGGCGCAGCAGACCGTAGCCGATGCCCTTGTCGGGGAGGGCCAGGAGCTGTTCCTTGACCTTCTTGACGGCCAGGCCGGCGGCCGGCCCGCCCGCGAAGGCCTCGTCGAGGTCCACCCCGGCGAGGTCGAGGCGTACCGGGAATGCGGTCGTGAACCAGCCCAGGGTACGGGCGAGGCTCGCGCCGGACGCGGCGGCCTCCTCGCGGCCGTGTCCTTCGAGGCGGATCAGTGCGGAGGTCTCGTCGACGGACCGGGTGCGCCGCCACTGCGCGAGGGCCAGGGCCAGCGCCGCCAGCAGCCCGTCGTTGACGCCGCCGCGGAACGCCGCGGGCAGGTCGGTCAGCAGGGCCTCGGTGACGGACGCGGGAAGCTGTACGCGGGTGGTGTGCACGCGGGCCCGTACGTCGACGGCCGGGTCCAGGCGGCGGGCGCCGAGCAGCGGGTCGGGGCCTTCGACGACCGACCGCCACAGGTCGAGCTCCGCGACCCGCCCGGGGCGCTGCGCCTCGTCGGCGAGCGCGTGCGCCCAGCGGCGCATGGACGTGGCGACGGGCGGCAGTTCGGGTGGGCGGCCGGCACGGACCTGCTGCCAGGCGGAGGCGAGGTCGGGCATCAGGATGCGCCAGGACACACCGTCCACGACCAGGTGGTGCAGGGCGAGCAGCAGCCGCCCCGGGCCGCCCTCGCCGGAGGCCGGGTCGAACCAGACGAACTGGGCGACCACGCCCGCGGCCGGGTCGAGCCGGGCGGCGGCCTCGTCCAGTTCACGGAGGAGGAGGGTGCGCCAGGACGCGTCGTCCCAGCGGCCGTCGCACGCGACGCGGCGCAGCAGCGGGTCCACGGCCACGGAGCCGGCGGGCGCGACCAGCAGACCGTCGGTGTCGGCGTCACCGTCGTGCGCGGGCACCAGGCGGGAGCGCAGCAGGTCGTGGCGGTCCAATACGGCCGTGAGAGTGGCGGCCAGGCCGGCCGCGTCGATGTCCTCGGGCAGTTCCAGCACCATCGCCTGGAGGAAGCGGTCGAAGCCGGGGCCCCAGTCGCGGATCCAGCGGGCCACGGGCAGCAGGGGCATCCAGCCCGTGCCGCCGCCGTCGAGCTCCTCCAGGACGGCTCCGGTGGCGTCGCCCCGCCCGTTCGCGGCGGCGATCTCGGCGAGGCGCGCGACGGTGCGGTGCTCGACGGCCTGGCGGGCGGTGACCACCAGGCCGCGGGCCCGCGCCCAGGACACGACCTGGAGCGACTGGATGCTGTCGCCGCCGAGGGTGAAGAAGTCGTCGTCGATGCCGACCTGGCCGAGGCCGAGGGCCTTCGCGTACAGCTCGGCGAGGATCTCCTCCTGCGGGGTGCGCGGGGCCCGGTAGGTGCCTGCCTTGAACTCCGGCTCCGGCAGGCGGGCCTTGTCGAGCTTGCCGTTCGGCGTCAGGGGCAGCCGGTCCAGCAGGACGAAGGCCGCGGGGACCATGTGGTCGGGCAGGTGGCGGCCGGCGTACGCGCGCAGCTCACCGGCGCCGAAGCCGGAGTCGAGGGCGATGCTGCCGTAGCCGCTGCCCTGCGGGCGCCCGTGGCCGGGGCGGCCGGAGGCGGCGGGGACGACGTACGCCACCAGCCTGCGGCCGCCGGCCTGCTCGTGGGGGAGGACCGCGGCGTCGGCGACGCCGGGGTGGGCGCTGAGGACCGCCTCGATCTCCAGGGGTTCGATCCGGATGCCGCGGATCTTGACCTGGGTGTCGGCGCGGCCGTGGAAGACGAGGGTGCCGTCGGGGGTCCGTTCGACGAGGTCGCCGGTGCGGTACATCCGCGCGCCGGGCCCGCCGAAGGGGCAGGCCACGAAGCGCTGCGCGGTCAGGTCGGGGCGGCCGAGGTAGCCGCGGGCCAGCGAGGCGCCCGACACGTACAGTTCGCCGATCACCCCGGCGTCCACCGGGCGCAGTCCGTCGTCGAGGACGTGCACGCCGGTGTCGGTGATCGGGCCTCCGATGGGCGGTACGCGGCCGTCACCGGCGAGGGGCGCGCTCATGGTGGCGCACACGGTGGTCTCGGTGGGCCCGTAGGCGTTGATCATGCGGCGGCCGGCCGACCAGGTGGCGACCAGCTCGGGGGTGGTGGCGTCTCCGGCGACGACCAGGGTCTCGACGCCGGCCAGCGCGCCGGCCGGGACCGCGGCGAGCACCGGGGGCGGCAGCGTCAGGTGGGTCACGCCGTACCGGGCGACGGTGGCGGCCAGCGGGTCGCCGGGGGCCAGCTCCTCCTTGTCGGCGAGCACGAAGGCGGCCCCGGAGAGCAGGCCCATGCACATCTCCCACACCGAGGCGTCGAAGCTCGGCGAGGCGAACTGGAGCACGCGGCTCGTGGGCCCCGCCTTGAGCTGTTCGACGTGCGTGGCGAGCAGCGGGGCGAGGCCGTTGTGGGTGACGGCGACGCCCTTGGGCCGGCCGGTGGAGCCCGACGTGTAGATGACGTACGCGGTCTGCGCGACGCGCTGCGGGCGGATCCGGTCGGTGTCGGTGAGCGGCCCGGCGGCCTCGCGGGAGACCGCCGTGAGGGTTTCCTGGGTGTCCAGCAGCAGTACGGGGGCGGGCAGTTCGGGCAGTTCGCCGCCGGTCGGCGTGTCCGCCAGGACCAGGCGGGCACCGGAGTCCTGCGCCATGTAGCGCAGGCGCTCGGCCGGGTACGCGGCGTCCATGGGAAGGTAGGCGCCGCCCGCCTTGAGGACCGCGAGGACGGCGGTCCACAGCTGCGGCGAGCGCCACAGGGCCACGCCCACGACCGTTTCGGGCCCGACGCCGCGCGCCACCAGGAAACGGGCCAGGCGGTTGGCGCGGGCGTCGAGTTCGCGGTAGGTCAGCGACGTCTCGCCGAAGACGAGGGCGACGGCGTCCGGTGAGGCGACGACCTGCTTCTCGAACATTTCAGGAATCGTCGCCACCGGCACCGCCGCGTCATGGAACGAGCACAAAGCGACCATCCCCCAATGGTTGGACATGAAGACCGGGATCTCGTGGGTTTGATTTCTCAATTAAGCGCAGCCGGGCCGGTGGCGCGGCAACCCGAAAAAGCTGCCATACAGGCACTGCCCATCGGGAGCTTATGAGTCCAGAACCGTTCCGGCGATGAATTCGAGCAGCTCGGAGCTCAGTCCGGGCTCGAAGAGATAGAAATGCCCGCTGGGGTAGACGCGCAGGTCGAACGCGGTGTCCGTGTGGGCGCCCCAGGTCTCCATCTCGCCGCGAGGAGCCCTGCTGTCGGACGCGCCGACGAGGGCGGTGATGGGGACGTCGAGGCGGGCGTCGACGGGCATGGCGTGCTGCTCCCAGAGCGTGAAGTCGTCCATGACGGGCGGCAGCAGGGCCTCCATGGCGTCCTCGTCCTCGGCGAGCTCCTCGTCGAAGCCGCCGAGCCGCAGCACCTCGGCCCGGAACTCCTCGTCGGAGAGTCCGTGCAGCTGGGGGCGGTCGCGGAAGGGCACGGGCGAGGCCTGGCCGGAGAGGAAGAGGTGGGCCGGGCGGGGGCCGCCGCGGGCCTGGAGGGCCAGGGCCAGCTCGAAGGCCAGCAGGGCCCCGCAGGAGTGGCCGAAGAAGGAGAAGGGCCCGTCCAGTACGGGCCGCAGGGCCTGCGCCAGCGTCCGTACGAGCGGGCCGACCTCGGTGGCGGGGTCCTCCAGGATCCGGTTCTGCCGGCCGGGCAGCTGGACGGCGACGACCTCGATGTCGGCGGGGAGCTGGTGCACCCAGTCGCTGAAGGCGCCGGCGCCGCCTCCCGCCTGGGGGAAGCAGACCAGTTGGTGACGGTGTCCGGGCCGTCTGGCCCGCCATATGAAGGGGCTTTCGACGACCAGTCCGGCGGCGGTTTCCGTTGCGTGGCTGCGGGTGTGCATGACCATGGCCCCTCTGTGTTTCGTCGGACGGAAGCGGGAAGCACGGAGAGGGAAACGGAATGTGGAATGCGGTGCCGGATTCAATGGCACAGGGGGCCGGACCGGATCAGCCGTGAATTCGTTTCCCCGCCCTTCCGGATTGATCGTAGGAGTGGCCCATGGGCGAGGCAAGGAATGCCGGTACAGCTCTGCCGCGGCGGTACTGGTGAGCGATTACCGCTTGCGTTTTCGGCCATCGCGTCCCGTTGTCCGTGCCGGCTGTCCCGTCGACGGGACAGCCGGCACGAAGAACGGGGCCGCCCGGCCTTCGGCCGGGCGGCCCCGTTCACGTTTCGGCGGGTGCAGCGGATCCCTAGATCTTCGCCTCGCGCTTGAAGGCCGAGCGGGCCCACAGGAAGCCGAGGAGGCTGAGGACGACGCCCCAACCCAGCGCGAGCCAGCCACTGTTGCCGATCTCCGTGCCCATGAGCAGGCCGCGCAGGGTGTCGGTCATCGGGGTGAAGGGCTGGTACTCGGCGAACCAACGCAGGCCGACCGGCATGGACTCCGGCGGGACGATCGCGCTGCCGAGGAAGGGCAGGAAGGTCAGAGGCATGGGGGCGTTGCTCGCCGCCTCGACGCTGCTGGAGCCCAGGCCGATGGCCGCGGAGAGCCAGCTGAGGCCGAAGGCGAGCAGGGCGAGGATGCCGAGGGCGGCGAGCCACTCGACGAAGGTGGCGTTGGGCCGGAAGCCCACCAGGAGCGCGACGCCGATGACGAGAACCAGGCTGATCATGGTCTGGATGACGTTGCCGACGACGTGCCCCGTCAGCACGGAGGACTTCGAGATCGACATGGTCCGGAAGCGGTTGATGATGCCTTCGGTCATGTCGGTGCAGACGGAGACGGCGGTCGAGACGGCGCCGGCGGTGGCCGCCATCAGGAGGATGCCGGGGGCGACGAAGTTGGTGTAGTCGCCGCGGTCGCCCGCGCCGCCGCCCGGCAGTTCGATGCCGGCGCCGAGCGCGCCGCCGAAGACGTAGACGAACAGCAGGAGCATCAGGATCGGCATCGCGACGATCGAGATCGTCATCGAGGGGTAGCGCTGGGCGTGCTTGAGGTTGCGGCGCAGCATCGTCATCGAGTCGCGCATTGCGTACGTCGTGCTCATCGCCGGGCCTCCTTCACCGCGTCGGCGGGGCTGGGAACGGTGGTGGCGTGGTGGCGGGAGCCGTCGCCGGTGAGGGCGAGGAAGACGTCGTCCAGGTCGGGTGTGTGGACGGTCAGCGCGTCCGCCTCGACTCCGGCGCTCTCCAGCAGGTCGAGTACGGAGCGCAGCGCCGGGATGCTGCCGTCGCTGGGGATCTGCAGGGTGAGCTTCTCCTCGTCGCGGGCGCCGGGGCCCAGGGCGAGGCGGCGGGCGGCGGCGTCCAGGCTGAGCACGTCGGAGAACTGGAGGCGGATGTGGCCGCCGGGGATCCGGCGCTTGAGCTCGTCCGCGGTGCCCTCGGCGACGATCTTGCCCTTGTCGAGGACGGCGATCCGGTCGGCGAGCTGGTCGGCCTCCTCCAGGTACTGCGTGGTGAGGAAGATGGTCACGCCCTGGGCGGTGAGCTGCTGGATCAGGTGCCACATGGTGCGGCGGCTGCGCGGGTCGAGGCCGGTGGTCGGCTCGTCGAGGAAGATCAGGCTGGGGTTGCCGACGAGGGTCATCGCCAGGTCGAGCTTGCGGCGCATGCCTCCGGAGAAGGTGGAGGCCATCTTCCGGGCGACCTCGGTGAGTTCGAACTGCCGGAGTAATTCGGCGGTGCGGCGCTTGCCCTCCGCGCGGTCGAGGTGGTGCAGGTCCGCCATGAGGAGCATGTTCTCCTCGGCGGTCAGCAGCCCGTCCACCGCCGCGAACTGTCCGGTGACACCGATCTTGGCACGAATGGCGTCCGCGTCCCGGTCCAGCGAGTGCCCCACGACGGTCGCCTCGCCGCCGTCGGCGGAGATGAGCGTCGAGAGGATCTGGACGGTGGTGGTCTTCCCCGCACCGTTCGGACCGAGGAGCGCGAAGATCGTGCCCGCCTGCACGTGCAGGTCAATCCCGTCGAGTACGAGCTTCTCGCCGTACGACTTGCGCAGGCCGACTGCGCTGATTCCCCTGGGCGGGGCCATCTGTTCGGTCGCGGCACTCATCGTGCCCCCTCCATTTCGTAGCTGTTGCGAGGCAGAGCTCTGACGTCAGGCGCCGTGCGCACGCTGGATGGTGATGTCACCGAGGCTGGTCCTCGCGTGCACCTTGACGGTCTCCGCGCCCTCGGTGGGGCCTTCGGCGGATCCGAGGGTGCTGTAGACCGTCCCGGACTGGGAGTTGATGTCGAGCCAGGCGGCAGTCCCCTGGCGGATCCCGACTTCGAGGTTGCCGGCTTTAGTCTGGAGCTCGACGGTGCCGCGCGCCACTTCCTCGATGCGTACGTTGCCGTTCGAGCTCTTTGACGACACGGACCCTTGCGCCCGGCCGACGGTGATGTTTCCATTGGCGACCTTCAGTCGCAGATCGCCCGCTACGTCGTCCAGCCACGTGTTGCCGTTGGAGTTCTTGATGTCGGCGTCGCCGCCGATCGCACGGACCCGGACCTCGCCCGAGCCGGTGGTGATGTCGACGTCGCCGGCCGCCGAGTCCAGCTGGATGTCGCCGTGCTGGGTCTTGAGCCTGACCGGGCCGGCCTGGTCGAGGCGGATGTAGCCGGCGCTGGTGCGGACCTCGCACTCCCCCAGCGTTCCCTTGCAGGTGATGTCGCCCATCTCCAGGGTGCCGAGCAGGCGCGAGCCCTCGGGCAGGGCGACGTCGACGGTGACCGAACCGCGGGCGCTGAAGAGGCCGCGCGCCTTCGGGGTGCGGATCGTCAGGTTCCCGTCGGTGAAGTCGACCTTCGTCTCCTCGGCGGCGCGCTGGTCGTCCTTGTCCCCGGCGGTGCGCGGGTGGATCTCGACCACGGTGTCGGTGCGGTCCGTGGCGCTGATGCGGGCGACTCCGACCTCGACGTGGATGGTCGCGGTGATGGGTCCCTCGGTCGCGTAAGAAGGCATGGCTGTCCCGTCCTCGTGGGTCTGGTGGTCGCCCCCGCTCCGGGGACGTGAAGACGACGCGGGAGTGGTGGGCTCCCGTACGCCGGTGTCGTGTGCCCCGGTGCCGCCCCTGCGGCACCGGGTCGCCCGGTGCGCCCTAGCTCACCCAGCCGGTGAAGCTCCGCCTGCCGCTGCCGCGCCGGGGCGCCTGCGTCTCGGCCGCCGGCCGGGCGCCGCCGGTCTCCAGGGCGCCCGAAACCGCCCTGACGAGCCAGGCGTTGAGGGAGAGCCCCTCACGCGCCGCCGCCTGTTCGGCCCGCGTCTTGACGTGGCCGGGGAGTCGGAGGTTGATGCGTGCGGTGCTGCTGTCCTCCCCTTCCGGCGCGAGCGGCACGGCGGGCAGGGCGGCGGCGGGCGCTTCGTCGAAGCCGCCCGCCTCGAAGGGCTCTTCCTTCGGCGGGGCGGTCACGACGAACTCGGGTTCGAGCCCCCGTAGCCTCACGTCGACCGAACCGGGAGCGAGCTCCCGGGTGACCTCGCCCATGGCGTCCGACAGGGCGGTCAGGAGGGTGAGCCTGGCTGCCGACTCTAGCGGGGCGGTGAGCCGCTCGGCGAGAGCGCGGGCTTCTTCGCCGCCCGCTTCGGCGGCCACCGCGAGCTCGCGGCGAAGACTTGCGACATAGGGGCTGAGGTCCATGTCCCACAGCATGACACACATATGGCGCCATGGCGAGCCAATCTGGCGCCACATGTGCCACCACTTACAAAGATGCAGGTCAGAGCGTGTGCCACTAAGGAGCCAAGCTGAGCCAAGTGACGCCACTACTCGACTGATGCCGGCAGGCCGGAGCCTCCGGGTGCCACTGCGGAACCAGCGGGGCCGCGGCCGCGGCCGCGGCCGTGCCGTGCCGCGGCGGGCCGTGTCCGAACAGACCCGGAAGAGGCGGACCGGCTCGCTCCGGCGCGCGGCACGCGGGATCGCGGCACGGGAATTCCGCGGGAGGCACATTCCCAATCATCCGCCGGAACGCATAATCATTCACGGCGCCTCCGAAATGCGACCGCGGGGTCGTCCTGTCGACAGGACGACCCCGCGGCGGTTCCGTGCATTTCGCCGGCCGAATGCGGGCGAAGGCGGTATCGAGAGCCCCGCGCCCCTGAAAGCGCACCCGGGAAGCGGATAGGGCGGCGAGCGCAAAGCGGCGGTTACGACCGGCCAGGTCGGTCGGCGGCCGGCGCCGGACGCAGTTCCAGCGTGCAGCACTTGGCGCTGCCGCCGGCCTTGAGCAGCTCGGACAGGTCGACGCCGATCGGCTCGAACCCGCGCTCGGCGAGCTGGGCGGCCAGCCCCCGCGCCTGCTCGGGCAGCACCACGTGCAGGCCGTCGGAGACGGCGTTCAGCCCGAACGCCACCGCGTCGGCCTCCTCGGCCAGGACCGCGTCGGGGAACCGGTCGGCGAGCACCTCGCGGCTCTCCGGGGAGAACGCCGCCGGGTAGTACATGACCTCGTCGCGGTCGAGGACCGAGAGCGCGGTGTCGAGGTGGTAGAACCGCGGGTCGACCAGCGTCAGCCCGAGGACCTGCCGCCCGAAGAACTCCTGCGCCTCCCGCTGCGAGCGCGGGTCGCTGCGGAACCCGCTGCCCGCCAGGAGGGTGTCGCCGACGAGCAGGAAGTCGCCCTCGCCCTCGTTCACGTACTCCGCCTGCCGGACCTCGCCCCACCCCCGCTCCGCGAACCAGTCCAGGTACGCCGGCGACTCCCCGGCCCGGTAGTCGTGCCGGAAGCGGGCGACCAGCACCCGCCCGTCCAGCACGGTCGCCCCGTTGGCGGCGAACACCATGTCCGGCAGGTCGGGCACCGGCTCGATCAGGTCGATCCGGTGCCCGAGCTCGACGAACAGGTCGTGCAGCCGCTTCCACTGGGAAAGGCTGGTTTCCGTCACCGTGGGCTTCGTGGGGTCCATCCACGGATTGATCGAATACCGAACGTCGAAATAGTGCGGACGGCACATCAGATAATGCCGCGGCCTTGCCGTTCGCCCTGATTGGCTCATGGTTTCCCTCGATGCGGAGTCGGTTCACGGATACCTCGTGCCACGATATCCGCGCCGCCGCCGCACTCAATAGGAGCGGTGAACAGGTGGCCAATTTCCGGTTTCAGGGCATGGCCTCCAGTACGGCGTCCACGGTGAGCTTCCATGCCGGCTCGGCGCCGGTCCCGAACGCCGCGGCAAGCGCGTACCCGACGGCCGCGTCGTACCCCTCCGGCTGCACGTCCCCCCACTCGGCGGTCACCCGCCCGTCCCCGGTCGAGACGAACACCCCGAGTACCGCACCGCCGCGCGACAGCCGGCTGCCGTCGAGCGAGACCGGAACGAACCGGTGGTCGCCGACGTCGACCCGGTAGGACGTGCGGGTCAGGAACCCCTTGGAGGGCCGCAGCTCCACCTCCGCTCCCCCGACCTCCATCGCCAGGCGTTCGGGGTCCCGGGTCCCGATCGGCACATGGCTCTCCGCCGCCGCGGCGCCCGTCCGCCTCATCTCGACCCGCGGTATCCCCTCGCCGTGCACGGCGAGGGTCCCCGCCTCGTGGTCGAGTTCGACGGTGACGGTCCCGAACAGCGGGTCGTCGGCGGGCGGGTAGGAGTGCGCATGCATCAACGGTTACCTGCTCTCTTGTGCTTGGGGAACCATTGTCGGGCTCGCCCGAGCCACGAGATCGACACGCCTGACCTACCGGAAGGCCTCCGGACCGGAGTCCTCCCCCGCGGTCCACCGGACGCCGAGCCGCTGGCGGGTCAGACGCCAGCCGCCGTCCGTGCCTCTGCGGAACTCCCAGTCGTACGGGCCTCCCATGGAGTACGGCGCGGACCTCGCCGCCTCGCCCGTGACGGCGACGAACCACATGTAGCCGACGCCGGCCGCCCGGTCCCCGTCCACCTCGAAGTGCGTGTTGAGGATGTGGTGCTGCATGCTCGGGAAGGACGCCTCCGCCTCCTCCACCTTCGCCCGGATCGCCTCCCTGCCTCGTATCTCACCCCACGGACCGAACTCCAGCACCGCGTCCTCGGCCCAGCACTCGATCCAGGTCCGCCAGTCCTTGAGGTCCAGCGCCCGCCACCCCCGGACCAGCAGCCCCCGCAGCGCTTCCTTGTCCTCCAGCACGCGCAGCCGCCGGACCGGGCGGTCGCAGTCTCCCGGGGCGGTCATCGGACGCTCGCGACAGGACGCACGACGAGCTCGTTGACATCGACCTCCGGCGGCTGGGACACCGCGTACGCGATGGCGTCCGCGACGGCGGAGGCCGGCAGCGCCACGGCGCGGTAGGCCTTCATGGCCTCCCTCGCAGCCGGATCGGAGATGTGGTCGGCGAGTTCGGACTCGGTCACCCCCGGGGACACGAGGGTGACCCGTACGCCACCCCCCGACTCCTGCCGCAGCCCTTCGGAGATCGCCCGTACGGCGAACTTGGTGGCGCAGTACACGGCGGCGGTGGGCGAGACCTCATAGGCACCCACGGAGGCGATGTTCACGATGTGCCCGGCACCCTGGGCGCGCATCACGGGCAGCGCGGCGGCGATCCCGTACAGCACTCCCCGTACGTTCACGTCGATCATCCGGTCCCACTCCTCGACCTCCAGCGCGTCCAGTGGCGACAGCGGCATCACGCCGGCGTTGTTGACCACCACGTCCACCCGCCCGTACCGCTCGCCCGCCGCGGCCACGAAGCCGCGTACGTCCCCGGCGTCCGTGACGTCGAGCCGCCGGAACGCCGCGGTCCCGCCCGCCGCGCCGATCTCCTTGCACAGCGCCTCCAGCCGCTCCGCGCGCCGCGCCCCGAGCAGCAGCCGATGTCCGTCGGCGGCGAGCCGCCGTGCGGTCGCCTCCCGATCCCGCTGCTCGCCCCGGTGATTGCCACGACCTTGGGTTCGTTCCTCATGCCTGCCCTACTCCTCGACCACGGGCGCAGGTCCGTCCTGCCCGACCGAGTCTTCGCGCGCCGAAGACGGCCGGCCAGGGCGCGAGTTGCCCGGGTGCGGCACACCCGGGCACGGCGCAGCCCCGCGGCCTAACCTGTGGCCATGACCACGACCACGACGGACAGGGCCCTCGGAGAGTTCCTCCGCGCGCGCAGGGCGGCCCTGCGGCCGCAGGACGTCGGCATGGCGAGCCACGGCGTGCGCAGGGTCGCCGGCCTGCGCCGCGAGGAGGTCGCCGTCCTGGCCGACGTCAACGTCGACTACTACGCCCGCCTGGAGCAGGGCCGCGAGCGCCACCCCTCCCCGCAGGTCCTCCACGCGCTCGCCCGCGCCCTGCGGCTGCGCCCCGACGCCCACGCCCACCTGCACCGCCTGGCCGGCTCACCGCCGGCCGAGCGCCCGGCCACCGACCTGGTCGACCCGGCCTTGCGCCGACTCCTCGACGGCTTCCCCGCCTTCCCGGCGTTCGTCGTCAACGCCGCCCTGGACGTCTTGGCGGCCAACGACTGCGCCCTGGCCCTGCATGCGCCGTTCGCGCCGGCGGACAACCTGGCCCGCATGGTCTTCCTCGATCCGGCGGGCCGCCGCTTCTACGCGGACCGGGCCTCCGCGTCCCGGGCCACGGCCGGCCACCTCCGCGAGGCCTCCGGCATCGCCCCGGACGACCCCCGCCTGCGCGACCTCGTCCGTACCCTCACCACGCACAGCCCGGACTTCGCCCGCCTGTGGACCACCCACGACGTCCTGGCCAAGACCCGGGACGCCAAGCACCTCCACCACCCGGTGGCAGGCCCCCTGACCCTGACGTACCAGTCCTTCGACGTCCGCGCCGCCCCGGGCCAGCAGCTCATCGTCTACGAGGCCGCCCCCGGCACCCCGACGGCCGAAGCCCTCACCCTGCTCGGCGCCCGCGCTCTCCAGTGACTCCAGGTCCGAGCGCCGCCGTGCGGCCGTACCGCAGGTCCGGTACGGCCGCACGGCGGTCTGTCAGTCCGGGCACCACGAGGTTCACCCGTTCCCGGTGCACGCCCTGGAGCTCGTGCGCCGGCCGCCGGGCCGGCCCGTCGTCTCCACCGACGACCATCCGTCCTTCGGGCGGCGGAAGTTGTGAAGGAGAGGGCCCGGTCCGAGCATGCCCGCAGCCACAGCCGGCCCGCACCGGAACGATCACACGGGGATCACCGCGCCGGCGGGTCGGCGACGCTGCCGAGCCACAGCAGGTCACGGGCCCGGGTCATGGCCACGAACAGCTGGCTGCGCCGGAGTTCCGCACGCTCGCGCGCCGTGCCCAGCACGACCGGGCCGAACGGCTGCGCCCTGCCGTGGCCGCCGACCGCACCCGCCGCCCGGAGCTGGAGAAGCAGTACCAGCAGGCGCAGGAGGAGTACGAACGGCTGGCCCGCAACGCCCAGGGCGAGATCATCAAGTCCGCCAAGCTGGTCGCCACCACGCTGGCCCGGTTCCGCACCAACCGAGCGGTCTTCGAGGGGCCGTACGACGTGGTCCTCGTCGACGAGGCGGGTGCCGCGACCCTCCCCGAGGTCCTGCTCGCCACCGGCAAAGCGGACCGAGCGGCCGTCCTGCTCGGGGACTTCATGCAGTTGGGGCCGGTGATCCCGCCGGCCCTCGGCAACAACGACCGACCCGACATCAAGCGGTGGCTGCACCCGGACGTCTTCCAGCACTGCGGCATCCATGAACCCGCCGACGCCCAGGCGCACCCGTCCTGCGTCACGCTCACCGAACAGCACCGCTTCGGCCCCGCCGTCATGCGACTGGCCAACGACCTCGCGTACGGCGGTGTCCTCTCGGGCGGCTCCCAGGTGCTGCGGGAACGGCCGGACAACGACCCCGAGATCGTCCTCATCGACACCGACGGCCTGCACGAGCTGGCCCGCGCCCACCTGACCGGCAGTCGCAAGGGGTGGTGGCCGGCCGGCTCCCTCATCGCCCGGGCCCTGGTGGAACTCCACCGCGAACAGGGTGAAGAGGCCGGCATCGTCACGCCGTACGGCGTCCAGGCCGAGGCCACCCTGGAGGCACTGCGCGACGTCGAAGGCGCAGGCCGTCCGCTCGCGGAGGTCGGTACGGCCCACCGGTTCCAGGGCCGGGAGTTCGACGTCGTCGTCTTCGATACGGTGGAGGGCAGCGGGGACAGCCGCGAGCTGTGGATGGCTCTGGCCCACCGGCAGCCGGGTGCGGACGCCTGGCACCGCAACGGCGTCCGCCTGTTCAACGTGGCGGTGACCCGGACGAAGGCCCGGCTGTACGTCGTCGCCGGCGGGGCCCGCGTCAGGAACGCCAAGCCCGGAACGGCCCTGGCCCGGCTCGCCGCGCTGATCGGATCCCCGGGCGTCCGGGTCCTGAAGGCCAAGCACCTGATCGCCCCGCCGAAGGCCCCGGTGCCGTTCCGCGGCGAGTTCGGCACGGCCCTGGCGGAGGTGTTGGGCCGGCACGTGGAGGTGACCGACGTCGACGACGAGACGACCTTCTACGACACCTTCACGGAGGAGATCCTTCAGGCACGCCACTCGCTGTGGCTCTGGGCGCCGTGGGTCGCGAAGCGGCTCCGCTCCCTGTTGCCCGCCCTGGCTGCCGCCGCCGACCGGGGCGTGCGGATCACCGTCTTCATCCGCGACGACACGGACCAGTTGCAGCGCAAGCCCGCGAGCCAGTCGCTGATCACGGACCTGCGCGCGGTGGCCCACACCGTGATCCCGATGAACGTCATGCACCAGAAGATCGCGGTCTTCGACGAGCGGACCGTCCTGCTCGGCAGCCTGAACGCCCTGTCCCAGAGTTGGACCCGGGAGGTGATGGTCGCGATGCGCGGCGCGTACTTCGCCCGCAAGCTGCTCGCGCACGAGCACGCGGAGATCTTCGCCCGCCCGCCGAAGTGCGGCCGGTGCCGGGGCACGGAGATCGAGATCCGGCGGCGGAAGAACGGCAACTGGTTCTGGCGCTGCTACGCCACCGCGTGCAAGACCACCCCTTCCGGGCGCTCCAACGCCTGGACCCAGGACATCCACCTGCGGGCTGGCCGCTGACACCACTCCCGTCCGTGCCCAGCCACCACACCGGGGACCTGCTCCTTTTCACTCCGATCAGGCCCGGCCGTCACTCCCTGCCGTTAGGATTCTCGGAGTTTCCGCCAAGTCCGGCAGTGCAGGACGGAACGGGCGGAGATCACAGACGGCGCGGTGACGGAGAAGGCAGGAACGGCGCATGCGGGAAGGCCGCTGGACCACGGTCACCGAGTCCGAGTTCGACCATGAGCGCCGCGCGCTGGACGCCATCAAGGAGCAGCTGCCCGACGCCGACCCGTGGCGGGCCTGGTCCAACTTCACCTTCACCGCGAACACCGGCCACGTCCGCGAAGTGGACCTGCTCGTCGTCGCCCCGGGCGGCGCCTGCATGATCGAGCTGAAGAACTGGCGCGGCACGGTCACCAGCGAGAGCGGCACCTGGGTGCAGATCAAGCCCAATGGCCGCCGGGAGTCCCACGGCAACCCGCTGCACCTGGTCAACAAGAAAGCCAAGGAACTGGCCGGGCTGCTCGGGCAGCACGGCAAGCGCGTCTGGGTGGCCGAGGCGGTCTGTTTCACGGACGGCTCCCTGCGCGTCCGGCTGCCCGCCCACGACCAGAACGGGATCTACACCCTTCCCGAGCTGCTCGCCATGCTGAAGCAGCCGCCGCGGGACGAGCGCCACCGGATCACCGCCGTCGACTCCCGCGAGATCAAGGGCGCGCTGGAGCGGGTCGGCATCCGCCGCAGCGACGCCGAGTACAAGGTGGGCCCGTACGAGCTGGAGCGGAAGGCCTTCGACACGGGGCCGACCTGGGCCGACTACAACGCCAAGCACAGCGAGCTGCCCGAGACCGCCCGGGTCCGCATCTACCTCCGGGAACGCGGCTCCTCCGCCGCGTTGAGGCAGTCGGTGGACAACGCCGCCCGCCGGGAGGCCGCCGTACTCCAGCGGTTCAGGCACCCCGGCGTCGTCCAGTACCGGCAGTACTACCCGTCCGAGCACTCCGCCGGCCCCGTCGTCGTGTTCGACTACGACCGGCAGACCCTGCGCCTGGACGAGTACCTCCACCAGTACGGCGACAAGCTGGACATCCTGGCCAGGATGTCGCTGGTCAGGCAGCTCGCCGAGACGATGCGCTCCGCCCACTCGCGCCGCATCTTCCACCGGGCACTGGCCGCCCGCGCCATCCACGTGATCCCGCGCAGCCGGGGCCGCGAGGGCCGGACGGTCGGCGAGGAGGCCGCGTGGCTCGCCCCGCGCCTGCAGATCTCCGACTGGCAGATCGCGACCCAGAGCAGCGGCACCGGCGGCGCCGCCCCGGGTGCCACCCGGCTCGCGCCCACCGCGCTCTCCGCCATGCACCTGTCGGAGGGCTCGGACCCGTACTTCGCACCCGAGCTGACCGCCCTCAGCGCCGACCCGGTCTACCTGGACGTCTACGGTCTCGGGGTCCTCACCTACCTGCTCGTGACCGGCAAGCCCCCGGCCGCCAGCCAGGCCGAGCTGCTCGCGCGGCTCGAGGCGGGCGAAGGGCTGCGGCCCAGCTCGCTGGTGGACGGCCTGTCGGAGGACATCGACGACCTGGTCCAGGCCGCCACCGCCTACCGTCCCGCCCAGCGGCTGTCCACGGTGGACGAGTTCCTGGAGATGCTGGAGCTGGTCGAGGACTCCCTCACCGCACCGTCCGCCGATTCCGCGGCCGCCGTCCAGGACCTCACCGACAGCGCGGACAGCGCCGACACCGCCGCCCCGGCCCCCGAGAAGGACCCGCTGGAGGCCGTGGCCGGGGACCTGCTCGCCGGCCGCTGGGAGGTCCGGCGCCGGCTGGGCACCGGCTCCACCAGCCGGGCCTTCCTCGTCCGCGATCGTGAGGCCGATCCGCGCCATCCCCGCTCCCTGGCGGTCCTCAAGGTGGCCCAGTCCACGCGCTGCGGGCCGCTCTGCGGCGGGACGAGTCCGACTGGGCGATCGAGGGCGCGACGCTCTGCCACGGCTACGGCGGACTGCTGAGGATCGTCGGCCGCGTGGCCCGGGACGTCACGGACCCCCAGGCACGGGCCGAACTCGATCTCGGCCAGGCCCTGCTGCTCAGGCGGACCCTGGACTGCGCGGACCCGGATGCCCCGTTCGGCTTCCGCCACCTCATGCGGTTCGCGGCCGCGGCCCATTCGCCGGTACCGCACCGGGCCGTCGACACCGGGGGCATGCTCGAAGGAGCGGCGGGTGTCGCCCTGTGTCTTCTCCCCGTGCACGACTCCCCGCTTCCCTGGGACCGCACGCTGGGGCTCGCATGATCCGGCCGCCCCTCGCACCGCGGGAAGACGCCCCCGTGCACACACCCGGCCTTCCTCCCGCACCCGTCGCGGCCTTCGAGACGACCGGTCTGGTGGTGCGGTACGGCAACGTCACCGCCGTCCAGGACGTGTCCCTCAGCTCGCCGCCCGGCCGCATCACGGCCCTCCCCGGGCCGAACGGCGCCGGAAAGTCCAGCCTGTTGGGCGTCCTGTCGACCGCCTCGCGACCCCACTCCGGACGGGTACGCATCTTCGGACACGACGTCGAGGAGGCGCCGATGGCCGCCCGTCGGCGGCTCGGTCTGGTCTTCCAGGAACGCACCCTGGACAAAGAGCTCTCCATCGACCGAAACCTCTGGTTCCACGCCCGCCTCTTCGGCGTGCCCCGAGCGGAGGCGCGCGCCCGCATCGACACCCTCCTCGAACGGTTCGACCTCACCGGCCGGCGCCGCCAGCCCGTCGAGGAACTCTCCGGCGGCCTCGCCCGGCGCGTCGAGATCGCGCGTGCGCTGCTGCACCGCCCGGGCCTGCTGATCCTCGACGAACCCACCAACGGCCTCGACCCGGCCGTGCGCGCCGGGGTGTGGTCCGACCTCCGGCAGCTGCGCGACGAGCTCGGCGTCACCGTCCTGTTCGCCACGCACTACATGGACGAGGCGGAGTACGCCGACGACATCGTCATCCTCCAACGCGGACGCATCGTCCGGCACGACAGCGTCGGTCGTCTCAAGAGCAGCCTCGAGTCCTCCCGCATCGTGGTGTCCTGCGCGGACGACGAAGCCGCAGCACGACAGCTGCGCGCCGCCGGGTTCGAGCCCCTGATCGAGGACGGCGGCGTCGCGGTGCACTGCCCCGACCCGGAGGCCCGGATCGCCCACGTCGTCCGCGCGCTCGACGTACCCGGCCTGACCGTCTCCGTGCACCGTCCCTCCATGAACGACGTGTACCTCGCGGCCGCCGCCCACCCCGAGAACACCCGCCCGCCGCAGACGCAGGAGAGTGTGAGCCCCCGATGACCGTCGCCCCTGCCCCCGCTCAACCGGACGGACGGCTTCCCCGGTACGCCCCGGACGGCACCTCGCCCCTCACCCCGGCCGACGCGCCCCTGCGAACCGCTCTGCGCGCCATCGCGGTGATCGCCCACCGCGATCTGCTCCGTCAGGTGAAACGGCCCGGCGTGCTCCTCAGCCAGGCCGTGCAGATCCTGTTCTTCGTCCTCGTGTACGCGGTCGGCTTCGACGGGATGATCGGCACCGTCGGGGCCGACGGAGCGGGTGGCCCGGTGGAGTTCAGCGCGTACGTCTTCCCCGGCATCATCGCCATCCAGGTCGTCTCCATCGGCATCGCCTCGGGCCAGACCTACGCCTGGGACCGCGAGTACGGCGTACTGCGCGAACTCATCGTCGCCCCCGTGCCACGGATCTGCCTCCCTCTGGGAAAGGTCGCCGCCGGAGCCGGGATGGTGACCGTGCAGAGCGTGCTGATGCTGGCCCTGTCCCCCCTCATGGGCGTCCATCTGACTCCGCTGCGCTTCATCGCCGCGGTCGGCTGCTACGGGCTCGCGGCCACCGTCTTCAGCGTCATCGGCCTCTGCCTGGCCACGGTCATCACTCGCGTGCAGACCCTTCAGGCAACCGTCCAGCTCGCGATGTTCCCCATGCTGTTCCTGTCCGGCTCGGTGTTCAGCCCGCAGGACGCTCCCAGATGGCTCGGCTGGATCATGCACCTCAACCCCATGACCTATGCCGTCGACCTGGCCCGTCAGACCCTCCTCGGCAGCGGCGGCCTCCTCCCCCTCTGGGCGGACCTCGCCGTGCTCGGCGGAATCCTCCTCGCCGTCCTGGCCCTGCTGCGGCTGCGGAGCGGCCGATGACCGCCGCCGCCCGGGTGCTGGCGGGTGCGCTCGGCTGGCTGGAGACCAACCTCGAATGGTTCGCCCCCGAGCGCTGGGAGGAGCACCTGCCCCGCCGGCCCTTCCCGCCCGGCACGCTCCTCGAACTACTGGGCCTGGTGAGGCTCCTGAACCGGCCCGGCGTCCCCCCGGAGGCCGACGCCGCCTTCACCCGCCGTGCCGTCGACCTGGCCGCGCGCACGGCCGCCGCGCCCTCCTTCGGCGAAGGTCTGCGCAAGGCCGGCGAGCTCTTCCCCTACCACCTCAACCTCGTGGCTCTCCTCGACCTCCTCGGCCGCCCTCAGCCCACGTCACGCAGCCGTTGCCAAGCTCTGCTGGACGCCGATGCCGGCGGCCACACCCAGCTGTACAAACCCGTCCTCAACCGTCTTGAACTGCGCTACTTCCTCGACCGTGGCGGTTTCGCCGCCCCGGCGCGTCTGCCTGACGCCGAGTCGCTGTACGCCCAAAGCATTGCCGCCCTGAGCCCCGACGTACACCAACTGACGAGCAGCGAGACGTACGCGCTGACGCACTCCGTCTTCTACGCCACCGACTTCGGGCAGCGGCCCTGCCCGGACACGCCCGGAAGCGAAGCCCTGCGAGAGGCCGTACGCGCTCTGCTCGGTGTGCATCTGGCACGCAGGAACCTGGACCTGCTGTCCGAGCTCCTGCTGTGTGCCAGGGCACTGGGCGGACCCACCCTGGCCTTCGAACGGCAGGGATGGGAAGCCGTCGAAGCCGCTCAGCGCTCCGACGGTGCCGTTCCCAGCCCGGTGCACAGGCCCGCGGTCCTCGATGGTCTGACCGGGGACAAAGCGGCTGCCTATCTCTTCGGCACCTGCTACCACACGACTCTCGCGGCCGCGCTGGCCGCGGTGGTGACCCTGCGTTCCGTCCCCCCCGGACCGGACCTCGGGGTCCCGATGCCCCGCGCAGACCGTACGGAGATGCTCGCCTGGGCCAACGAGGTCCGCACGCGCCCCTCCGCTCATGACGCGTGGCGCGAACAGCTCGACCCCCTCCTGGTGATCGCCGTGCAGGATGCCGACCCGATGCTCCTGGACGAGATTCTGCACGCCGCCGAACACCTCGGCTTGCAGACCGCACCCCTGCCCCGTTCAGCAAATGCGCTGCGCCTCGCCGTCGATTGGGACTGCCCCGAACCGTGACCACCGTACAAGCACTGGGGATGCAGGAGTCCGCGCTAACCAGCAGTACTCAAGGCCAGCCGGCGCTGCCACGGGCGTAGGACACCCATGACAGCGAACGGCCAAGACTTCGCAAAGCGGGATCTCGGAAGGCATACCTGGAACCGCCCATGACCTGCATGATCAAGGGGCTGACCACCCGATCGGGGCGAGCGTCAAATGAGCGTCACGAGCGTCGTTTCAGCGTCAAGATATCGCCCGTAACGCCCACAACACACATAATGCACACCGACAAAACCGCAGGTCAGGCGCCCTTCGCCATCGGCTCCAGGATCGCCACGCACTCCACGTGGTGGGTCATCGGGAAGAGGTCGAAGACGCGCAGGGTGCGGACCTTGTAGCCGGCTTCCGCGAAGTAGGCCAGGTCGCGGGCCAGGGCCGCCGGGTCGCACGCCACGTAGGCGATGCGGCGGGCCGAGAGGCCCGCCACGTGGCGGACCGTCTGCTTGCCCGCGCCCGCGCGCGGGGGGTCCAGGACGACCAGGTCGCACTCCGTGATGCCGGTCTTCGGGAGGACCGTCTCGACCTTGCCCTGTTCGATGCGGACCCGGGGGAAGTCCGCCAGGTTGTGCCGGGCGTCCTCCACCGCGCGCTTCGTGGACTCGATGCCCAGGACGGCGCCCGTCTCGCCGAGGCGTTCGGCGAGGGCCCCGGCGAAGATGCCGACACCGCAGTAGAGGTCGAGGGCCATCTCGCCCTTGCGCGGCATCAGGCCCTGCATGACGGCCTTGATCAGGGTGTCCGCGGCCTGCGGGTGGACCTGCCAGAAGCCGCCCATGCCGACGCGGTACGTACGGCCGTCCGCGCGCTCCCGGACGAAGGGGCGGCCGTGGACGCGGTGGACCCCGCCGTCCTTCTCCTCCACGCGCAGGACGGAGACCGGCTTGTCGAGCTCGACCAGGGGCAGGCGGCCGCCGGGGCGCGGGGTCAGGACGACCTGGCGGTCCTGGGAGCCCGAGGCGGCGATGGCCTCGACCGTGGCCATCTGGGGCCAGTCCTGCTTCTCGATGCCCAGCTCGCTGACGCCCTGCGCCGCGATCATGCAGTGGTCGATCGGCTCGATCTCGTGGGAGCGGTGCTTGCGCAGGCCGACGGTGCCGTCCTCGTCGACGGCGTACTGCACGCGCGTGCGCCACTGCGGCACCTGCCCGGCCGGCAGCTTGTCGCCCTCGGCGGGCATCACGGTGCCGTCCCAGCCGGCCTCCTCCGGGGTGAGCCCGGCGAGCCGCTTCAGCTGCTCGGCGACGACCTCGCCCTTGAGCCGGCGCTGCGCGCCCGGCTTGGCGTGCTGCCAGTCACAGCCACCGCACTTCCCGGGGCCGGCGTACGGGCACGGGGCCTCGACGCGGTCCTTGGAGGCATCGAGCACGGTGATCGCGTCGGCGCGCAGGAAGCGGGAGTCGACGTCGCCCTCGGTGACCTTCGCGACGACCTTCTCGCCGGGCAGGGTGTGGCGGACGAACAGGACCCGGCCCTCTGCGGTGCGGGCGATGCAGTGGCCGCCGTGCGCGACGGGACCGACCTCGACCTCGTACTCCTCCCCGACCAGTGACTGCTTCTCGTTCTGCTCCGTCATGGCGGGGAGGCTCCAAGGATAAGAAAGACCAAAAAAAGTGAACGGCCGGACGACCGACCCACCAGTTTACGTGGATCTCGTCCGGCCGTTCACCAACCCGTTCACCAACCGGTTCAGCCCTTGCCGGTCGGCGCCTTCGACGGTCGCGGGGTGTCGACCGGACCGCGGCGGACCGAGCCCGGGGCGTTCCAGTCCTGGCGCTTCTTCGCCCGCCTCTTGGCGAGCTCCGAGGACTCCAGCTGGTAGGGCACCGAGGTGACCATCACACCGGGGGTGAAGAGCAGCCGGCCCTTGAGGCGCAGTGCGCTCTGGTTGTGCAGCAGGTGCTCCCACCAGCGGCCGACGACGTACTCGGGGATGTACACGCTGACCGCGTCGCGCGGGTTCTCGCTGCGCAGGCCCTTGACGTACTCGACGACCGGGCGGGTGATCTCGCGGTACGGCGAGTCGAGGATCTTGAGCGGGACGTTGATCCCGCGCCGGTCCCACTCCTCGCGCAGCGCCTTGGTCTCGGCCGTGTCGACGCTGATGCTGACCGCTTCCAGGGTGTCGGAGCGGGTGAGCTTGGCGAAGGCCAGGGCGCGCAGCGTGGGCTTGTGCACCTTGGAGACCAGGACGATCGAGTGGACGCGGGAGGGGCGCACGCTGTCGTCGCTGGGGCCCTCGGCGGCGGCGATCTCGGCGGAGACCCGGTCGTAGTGCTTCCGGATCGCGGTCATCGTGCCGTAGAAGATCACCATGCCGAGCAGGGCGACCCAGGCGCCGTGGGTGAACTTGGTGGCCAGGACGATGACCAGGACCATGCCGGTGAAGAAGGCGCCGAAGGTGTTGATCGCCCGGGAGCGGTGCATGCGCCGGCGGGCGGCGGCGTCGCGCTCGGTCTTCAGGTGCCGGTTCCAGTGCCTGACCATGCCGATCTGGCTGAGCGTGAAGGACACGAACACGCCGACGATGTACAGCTGGATCAGTTTGGTCGAGTCCGCGTCGTAGATCCAGACGAGCAGTATGGCGGCGCCGGCGAGGAGCACGATGCCGTTGGAGAAGGCGAGCCGGTCGCCGCGCGTGTGCAGCTGGCGCGGCAGGTAGCGGTCCTGCGCGAGGATCGAGCCGAGCAGCGGGAAGCCGTTGTACGCGGTGTTCGCCGCCAGGAAGAGGACGAGCGCGGTGGCCGTGGCGAGCAGGATGAACAGGATGCTGCCGCCGCCGAAGACGGCTTCGCCGACCTGGGAGATCACCGGGTCCTGGACGTACGAGGGGCCGACCGGGACGCCGTCGTCCAGCAGGTCCACGGCGGGGTTCTCGGCCATGCGCACGTCGGTGGCCATGGCGAGGCCGATGATGCCGCAGAACATGGTGACCGCCAGGCCGCCCATGAGGGCGAGGGTGCTCGCGGCGTTCTTGCTCTTGGGCTTGCGGAAGGCGGGGACGCCGTTGCTGATGGCCTCGACGCCCGTCAGTGCGGCACAGCCGGAGGAGAAGGCGCGCAGCAGCAGGAAAACCATCGCGAAGCCGGCGAGGCCCTTCTGCTCGGGTTCGATCTCGAAGTCGGCCGTCGGCGCCGACATGGTCTCGCCGAGGACGATGCCCTTCCAGGCGCCCCAGCCGATCATGACGAAGACGGCGGCGACGAAGACATAGGTCGGGATCGCGAAGAGTTTGCCGGACTCCTTCACGCCGCGCAGATTCATCAGGGTGAGCAGAAGGATCATGACGATCGCCGAGAGCACCTTGTGCTCGATGACGAAATGCACCGCCGAGCCGAGATTCTCCACTCCGGAGGAAATCGACACGGCGACGGTCAGGACGTAGTCGACGAGCAGGGCGCTCGCCACGGTCAGGCCGGCCCGGGGTCCGAGGTTGGTGTTGGCCACCTCGTAGTCGCCGCCGCCGCTGGGGTAGGCGTGGACGTTCTGCCGGTAGGAGGCGACCACCGTGAACATCAGCACCACGACCGCGAGGGCGATCCAGGGGCTGTACTGGTACGCCGACACGCCCGCGATCGACAGGACCAGCAGGACCTCGCCCGGGGCGTAGGCCACGGAGGAGAGAGGGTCGGACGCGAAGACAGGAAGGGCGATCCGCTTGGGAAGGAGTGTTTCCCCGAGGCGGTCGCTGCGTAGCGCCCGGCCGATCAGGATCCGTTTGGGCACGTCGGTCAGTTTGGACACGCAGAGGATCGTAAGCGTTCGAAATCAGGCTGACGAACCCCCCACCCCCTCATAACGCGATCCCGTCGCATTTCCTCCCCGACCGCACCACGAACGCACCACGACCGCACCGCGGTCGTGCTCCGAGTGGGCCGCGGATACGTCGCGGAGGTGCCCCGGTGGGCCCGGGCGGGCCCGGACGAGCCCGGGTGCGTCCCGAGAAGCGAACAACAGGCCTCACCCGTGACCACCCGTGTGTAGCTTGGGCCATGGTCTGAGACCCTGTTAAACCAGAGATGCAATGAGGCTGGGAACCAGCGAGTCGCTGACAGCCGGAAGGACGGCCGTGCACATCGTCATCATGGGTTGCGGAAGAGTGGGCTCCGCCCTCGCGCAAACCCTGGAACAGCAGGGGCATACGGTCGCAGTCGTCGACCAGGACCCCACCGCATTCCGCCGGCTCGGCGCCGGATTCGGCGGCCGCCGCGTCACCGGGGTCGGCTTCGACCAGGACACCCTGCGGGAGGCGGGAATCGAGGACGCGGGCGCGTTCGCCGCCGTCAGCAGTGGTGACAATTCCAACATCATCGCCGCGCGGGTGGCCCGGGAGATGTTCGGCGTCGAGAACGTCGCCGCGCGCATCTACGACCCCAAACGCGCCGAGGTCTACCAGCGCCTGGGCATCCCCACCGTCGCCACCGTGCGGTGGACCGCCGACCAGATGCTGCGCCGGCTGCTGCCGTCGGGCGCCGAGCCGCTGTGGCGGGACCCGAGCGGCGGCGTTCAGCTCGCCGAGGTGCACACCTCTCCCGCCTGGATCGGGCACAAGGTCAGCAAGATCCAGGACGAGACCGGCGTCCGTGTCGCGTTCCTCACCCGGCTGGGCGAGGCCATGCTGCCGACGTCGCAGACGGTGCTGCAGGAGGGCGACCTCGTCCACGTGATGATGCGCACGGACGAGATCGACAAGGTCGAGGCGGCTTTCGCCGAGGGGCCTGAGGAGGCACACGCATGAGGGTCGCTATCGCCGGGGCAGGCGCGGTGGGCCGCTCCATCGCGGGCGAGCTGCTGGAGAACGGCCACGAGGTGCTCCTGGTCGACAAGGCGCCGACCGCCATCTCGGTGGAGCGGGTGCCTCAGGCCGAGTGGCTGCTGGCCGACGCCTGCGAGATCACCTCGCTGGACGAGGCGGCGCTGCAGCGCTGCAACGTGGTCATCGCGGCGACCGGTGACGACAAGGTCAACCTCGTCGTCTCGCTGCTCGCGAAGACCGAGTACGGCGTGCCGCGCGTGGTGGCCCGCGTCAACAACCCGAAGAACGAGTGGCTCTTCAACGAGTCCTGGGGCGTGGACGTCGCGGTCTCCACGCCGCGCCTGATGTCGGCCCTGGTCGAGGAGGCCGTGAGCGTCGGCGACCTGGTGCGGCTGCTGCGCTTCAGCCACGGCGACGCCAACCTGGTCGAGCTGACCCTGCCGGCCGACTCCTCGGTCGCGGGTACGCAGATCAGCGAGATCAGCTGGCCCGAGGACACCTCGCTGGTGACGATCATCCGGGGCAACCGGGTGCTCACCCCGCACGGCGAGGAGACCCTGGAGCCGGGCGACGAGCTCCTCTTCGTGGCGGCCCAGGCCCGCGAGGAGCAGCTGGAGGACCTCCTCCAGGCCCGCCGCTAGTCCTGCGGACCTGCTCGGCGGACGGCGGACGGACGAAGGGGGCGCGCCCGGCACGGCGCGCCCCCTTCGCGCTTCCCCACCACAGGCCCTGCGGGCCCGCCCGGGCGGTCTCGGCCACCCCTCGGCCTGCGCATGGCAGCGCCACGCACCGTCGGCCGGCCCTCCGGGCACGCTCGGCGAACGAGCCCCGCCCGTGGCCGGCCCGGAGCGCGGACGGCGTGCCGGCAGGTCGACGGCAGCCCGGCCCCCGCGACACGTTCGGCGTGGCTTCCCGAAGGCGCGACCTCGGCAAATGCGGCCACTGGTGCCCGGATCGGGCCCGCGGCCCCAGGGCCGTTCTCGACCGGGGCCCGGCAGGCTAGGGCCTGGGGCCGGGGCCGGTCAGGCCTGGGGCCGGGGCCCGGGCGGCCAAGGGCTGCCCGGTGGCTGCGGCCCGCAACGCGGAAGGGCGGGAGCGGCCTTTCGGCCGTCCCGCCCCTCGTCACGTCTGCCCGTCGGTCAGGGCTTCCGGTGGGACGTCGCCTTGCGGGCCTCCTCGGCGGCCTCCTTGGCCTCCCACTCCGCGATGACGTCGATCGGCGGCGGCGCCTTCGCCAGGAAGACCCAGGTGAAGTACACCGCGAGCACCATCGGCGGGAGCTTCAGCGCGATCAGCACCCAGCCCAGCTGAGTCGCGTCGCCCCACCAGTACAGCGGGAAGAGGATCGCGTACTTGGCGAGGAAGATCAGCCCCCAGGCCAGGCTGGCCTTCGTGTACGCCTTCTTGCGCCCCGGGTTGCGCGTGCGCCAGGACAGGTTCTCCTTGAACACCGGGCCGAGGATCACGCCCAGCAGCGGGAAGCCCACCAGCGCCGAGACCGTGAAGGCCACGCCCAGGCCGACGCCGTAGATCATGCCCGGCAGGTAGAACCCCTTCGCGCTGCCCGTGAAGAGGGCGAAGGCCACGCCCACGCCCACGCCGAAGACGCCGCTGAAGGCGTGCTTCACCGTGTCCTTGCGCAGCAGCCGCACGATCACCAGCAGCACGGCGACCGCGCCCGCCGCGACGGCGGACATCTTCACGTCCTTGTTGACCGTGTAGATCATGACGAAGAGCAGCCCGGGGAGCATCGTCTCGACGGTGCCCCGGACACCTCCGAACGCGTCGAACAGCGCCGCCTGCGTCACGGCCTTCTGGTCCGCGGACTGCTCCGCGGGGGGCTCGGCGCCGGGCTCCGGATTGGTCGGTTTGTCGAGTGACATCGCCGGTTACTGCTCCTGTCCGAGCGGTCGGAGTTCGTACTTCGGGTTGAACAGCACCCGACGGCCGTGACTCAGCGAGATGCGCCCGGAGGCGATCATGCGTCGCCCGGGCTCGATTCCCACGATCGAGCGACGCCCGAGCCAGACCACGTCCAGTGCGCCGGAGCCGTCGAACAGCTCGGCCTCCAGAGCGGGGACGCCGGCCCTCGGGCGGAGGGTGACCGTACGCAGGGTGCCGGTCACCTTCACTATCTGGCGGTCGTCGCAGTCGCAGATCCGCGTACAGCCCGCGGCTTCTGCGTCCTCCTGCAGCTCCGCGGAATGCAGGTCCTCCTGCGAGGTCGACAGCCGCTCGATCATCCGGCGGAACCGGCCCGCCGGCCTGGCCGGCTTCGCGGGCTTCTCGGGACGCGGTTCAGCACTCATACAGGAAAGCCTACCGGCGCGCCGACTACCTCTCGAAGCGGTATCCCATGCCCGGTTCGGTGATGAAGTGCCGCGGATGCGAGGGGTCCGCCTCCAGCTTGCGCCGCAACTGGGCCATGTAGACCCGCAGGTAGTTCGTCTCGGTGCCGTACGACGGCCCCCAGACCTCCTGCAGGAGGTGTTTCTGGCTGACCAGCTTGCCGCCGTTGCGGACCAGGACCTCCAGCAGGTGCCACTCGGTGGGGGTCAGCCGTACGTCACGCCCCTCGCGCACCGCCTTCTTGGCGGCCAGGTCCACCGTGAAGCCCTCGGTCGCCACGACCACCTCGCCCTCTCCCGCACCGGCGGACGGTTCCGCCCGGCGGACGGCGGCGCGCAGCCTGGCCAGCAGCTCGTCCATGCCGAAGGGCTTGGTCACGTAGTCGTCGGCGCCCGCGTCCAGGGCCTCGACCTTCTCGTCGGAGCTGTGCCGGGCGGAGAGGACCAGGATGGGGACGCGGGTCCAGCCGCGCAGCCCCCTGATCACCTCGACCCCGTCCATGTCCGGGAGACCGAGGTCGAGGACGACCACGTCGGGGTGGCGGGCCGCCGCGAGCTCCAGGGCGCTCGCGCCGTCGGCAGCGGCGTCGACCTCGTACGTGCGTGCCTTCAGATTGATCACGAGGGCTCGGACGATCTGCGGCTCGTCATCCACCACGAGCACCCGGGTCATTGAGGTCCTGCCTTCTGTCGCGTCTTGGTCTTCCGGTCACGGTCGTGACCGGTCTGCGATGCGTCCGCACCCAGGGTGGCGAGGCCGTCCCCGTCGCCGCGTTCGCCGGCGTCCACGGTGCCACGGACCGGCGCGCCGCGGTGTACCGCGCGCAGGGTCAGCACCATGGTCAGCCCGCCGCCGGGGGTG
Source organism: Streptomyces sp. NPDC023541 (assembly GCF_055559995.1). Taxonomy (NCBI): domain Bacteria; kingdom Bacillati; phylum Actinomycetota; class Actinomycetes; order Kitasatosporales; family Streptomycetaceae; genus Streptomyces; species Streptomyces sp. NPDC023541. The sequence goes on along the minus strand of NZ_JBVHJO010000010.1, from coordinate 195,055 downwards.
TCCTCGGCGGCGATCGTGCCGTCCATGGACTCGGTGAATCCGCGGGCGACGGCCAGCCCGAGGCCCACTCCGGCGCCGCGCGGGGCGTCCCCGTACCGCTGGAAGGGGGCGAAGATGCGGTCCTTGGCGTCGTCGGGGACCCCGGGACCGCGGTCGACGACCCGCACCTCGACCCGGTCGCCGAGGCTGCTGGCCGCCACCAGCACCGGCGTCCCGGCCGGGCTGTACTTGACGGCGTTCTCGACGACGTTGGCCACGGCCCGTTCCAGCAGCCCGGGATCCACCGCCACCATCGGCAGCGACTCGGGCACGTCCAGCAGCACGCTGTCCTCCGGTACGCCGCCCAGCGCCATCGGGACCACCTCGTCGAGGTCGATCTCCCGGATCAGCGGGGTGACGGTCCCGGTCTGCAGCCGTGACATGTCCAGCAGGTTGCCCACCAGGTGGTCGAGGCGGTCGGCGCCGTCCTCGATGCCCTCCAGCAGCTCGGCGCGGTCCGCCTCGGACCATTCGACGTCGTCGGAGCGCAGCGAGGTCACGGAGGCCTTGATGGAGGCCAGCGGCGTACGCAGGTCATGGCTGACGGCGGCCAGCAGGGCGGTCCGGATCCGGTTGCCCTCGGCCAGCCGGCGGGCCTCCTCGGCCTCGCCGACCAGTCGCTGGCGGTCCAGGACCACGGCGGCCTGGGCGGCGAAGGCCCCGAGCACCCGGCGGTCCTCGGCGGGCAGGACCCGCCCGGACAGCGCGAGCGCCATGTGGTCGCCGATCGGCATGTCCACATCGGCGTCCTCGGGGCGGGCGACCGGGCGGGGGCCGACGCTGCCGGCCCGTTTCCACGGGTCCCGGTCGTCCGCCCGTTCCAGCAGGGCCACCGACTCCATGGCGAAGGTCTCGCGCACCCGCTCCAGCAGCGCGTCCAGAGTGGTCTCGCCCCGCAGCACGCTCCCGGCGAGGAAGGAGAGGATCTCGGACTCGGCGCGCAGCCGGGCCGCCTGGTGGGTGCGCCGGGCGGCCAGGTCCACCACGGAGGCCACCGCGACGGCCACACCGAAGAAGACGGCGATGGCGACGATGTTCCTGGGGTCGGACACGGTGAAGCGGTGCAGCGGCGGGGCGAAGTAGTAGTTCAGCAGCAGTGAGCCGACGGCGGCGGAGGCCAGGGCCGGCCAGAGCCCGCCCAGCAGGGCGGCCGCCACGGTCAGCGCCAGGAACAGCAGCATGTCGTTGGCGATGCCGAGGTCCGCGGCGATGTGCGTGAGCAGGAGGCACAGCAGGACCGGGAAGACCGTGCCGACGACCCAGCCGGCCAGGATCCGGCTGCGTCCGAGGCGGGCGGCGGAGGGGGCCAGGGGCAGGCCCCGCCCCTTGGCGACCTCCTCGTGCGTGACGATGTGGACGTCGAGGTCGGGTCCCGAGTCGCGGGCCACGCTCGCGCCGACACCGGGGCCCAAGACGTACTGCCACGAGCGGCGGCGGCTGGAGCCGAGCACGATCTGGGTGGCGTTGACCCCGCGCGCGAAGGCGAGCAGGGCGTCGGGGATGTTGTCGCCGATGACATGGTGAAACGTTCCGCCGAGGTCCTCGACCAGCGTCCGCTGGACCGCGAGCTCCTTCGGCGAGGCCGCCGTCAGGCCGTCGCTGCGGGCGATGTAGACGGCGAGGATCTCGCTGCCCGAGCCCTTCGCCGCCATCCGCGAGGCGCGCCGGATCAAGGTCCGTCCCTCGGGTCCGCCGGTGAGCCCGACGACGATCCGCTCCCGCGCCTGCCAGGTCGAGCGGATGCCGTGCTCGCCCCGGTACTGCTGGAGGTACTCGTCCGCCCGGTCGGCGACCCAGAGCAGCGCCAGCTCGCGCAGGGCCGTGAGGTTGCCGGGCCGGAAGTAGTTGGAGAGGGCCGCGTCGACCTTCTCGGGCTTGTATATGTTCCCGTGCGCCATCCGCCGGCGCAGCGCCTGCGGGGACATGTCGACCAGCTCGACCTGGTCGGCCCGGCGGACGACCTCGTCGGGCACGGTCTCCCGCTGCCGCACCCCGGTGATCGACTCGACCACGTCCCCGAGCGACTCCAGGTGCTGGATGTTGACCGTCGACACGACGTCGATACCGGCTCGCAGCAGCTCCTCCACGTCCTGCCAGCGTTTGGCGTTGCGCGAGCCGGGGACGTTGGTGTGCGCGAGCTCGTCCACGAGCGCTATGGCCGGCCGGCGTTCGAGGACCGCGTCCACGTCCATCTCGGTGAAGGAGGCGCCGCGGTGGGCCAGGGTCCTGCGCTCCACCTGTTCCAGGCCGTGGAGCATGACCTCCGTACGCGGCCGCCCGTGGTGCTCGACGAAGCCGACGACGCAGTCCGCGCCCCGCTCCACCCTGCGGTGCCCCTCGGAGAGCATCGCGTAGGTCTTGCCCACACCGGGTGCCGCGCCGAGATAGATCCTGAGCCTGCCGCGTCCCATGGGCTCATTCTCGGGGACGTCCGGGCGGCGCACGCACCGATCGCGGCGGCGGGACCGATCCCTGACGGATCTCTGACGCGGGGTACGGCGCGGGTCGCAGGCGGGCGCGCGAGAGCCGGTGGGCCCCACCCCGTCGGGATGGGGCCCACCGGCCGGAAACACGACGCACCCCCTCTGCGGGGGCCGTCCGGGGTCAGCGGACCTCGGTGATCTCCGGGCCGCGCTCGAGCTGGCCCATGCCGCCGCCGAAGCGGGAGCCTTCCTGCTCCTCCGTCTGCACGCCGTCCGGCACCATCTGGGCGTCGTTCGGCAGCTTCAGGACGATCGGGTCGCGCGGGGCCATCGGGCCGTCGCCGCGGACGACGACGGTGTCCCGGAAGATCTGCTCCAGGACGCCCGCCGACTCGGGGCGCACCGCGCCCTGGCCGGAGATGACGCCGCGCAGGAACCAGCGCGGGCCGTCGACGCCGACGAAGCGGACCAGCTGGGCGCCGGTCTGCCCGTCCGGGAGCGGGACGGGCACCTGCGCACGCAGTTCCCAGCCCAGCGTGCCCTGGACCTCGTCGATGATGCCGCCCTGCTGGGTGATGCCCGCGGCGATCTCGTCGCGGACCTCGCCCCAGATGCCCTCCTTCTTGGGCGCGGCGAAGGCCTGCAGCTGCACGGCACTGTCGCCCAGGACCACGGTGGCGGCCACGATCGCGTCTCCGGCGACCTCGACGCGCAGTTCCATGCCGTCGACACCGGGTACGAAGATGCCGCCCAGGTCGACCCGGCCGTCGGCCGGGTTCCCGAGCACCTCTGAGATGTCCCAGGGGCCGTCCGGCCGCGGGGCCGGGGGCAGGTTGATCCGGCGCGGCGCGGCAGCGCTGTCCGACTCCTCCGCGTCGTCCTGCTCACCGGCGGCGACGCCGTCTACGACCTGCTCGGCCGCGCCGCCGTCATGGGCGGAGTCGTTCTTCTTGCGACGTCCGAACACGTCACTGTCCTTCCCGGTCGGTTACGACCGAAGCGTAGCCATTCCCACCCTGCTGACCAGCCCCGGATCCGGCCACGGCCGCATGACCGCCGGTGGAGCCGAAACCCCCCTCGGCCCGGGCCGAGCCGGGAAGTTCCGCCACCTCGTGGAAGCGCACCTTCTCGACCCGCTGGACAACCAGCTGGGCAATGCGGTCGAAACGCTCGAACCGGACGCTCTCGCGAGGGTCGAGATTGACCACGATCACCTTGATCTCTCCACGGTACCCGGCATCCACGGTCCCCGGGGCATTCACCAGCGCGAGCCCGCAGCGTGCGGCCAGACCCGACCGCGGGTGCACGAAGGCCGCGTACCCGTCGGGAAGGGCGATCGAGACCCCGGTGGGCAGCACCGCGCGCTCGCCGGGCTCCAGCACGGCGGCCTCGGTGGTCACCAGGTCGCAGCCGGCGTCACCCGGGTGCCCGTACGCCGGAATGGGAACCTCCGGGTCGATGCGGCGGATCAGCACGTCGACGTCATGGCGCGATCCGTAGTCGTTCAGGGGCATCAGGGGTTCACCTCAAAGGCGCGTGCGCGCCTGACCTGGTCCGGGTCGGCCATGGCCGCCCGGATCTCCTCGGGCCGTCCGTTGTCGGTGAAGTGGTCGACCTTCACCTCGATGAAGAGCGCGTCGGCCCGGACCGCGACCGGGCCGTCCGGCCCGCCTATCCGGCCCACGGCCGTGCAGTAGATCTTGCGACCGGCGACGGCGGTGACCTCGGCCTCCAGGTGCAGCACGGTCTCCACGGGCACCGGCCGCACGTAGTCCGTCTCCAGCCGGCCCGTCACGGCGATGACGCGCAGCAGCCAGTTCAGCGAGCCCAGCGTCTCGTCGAGTGCGGTGGCGAGCACCCCGCCGTGGGCGAGCCCGGGCGCACCCTGGTGGGCGGGCTTGACGGTGAACTCGGCGGTGACGCGCACGCCGTCACCGGCGCGGGCCTCCAGGTGCAGACCGTGCGGCTGGCTCCCGCCGCAGCCGAAACAGTGCTCGTAGTGGGCACCGAGGAGCTCGCCGGGTGCCGGCGCGTCGGGATGCCGGACCGGTGCCGCGGCACCGGCCGGGGGCGTCAGCGCTGTGTTTCGTCCACTCACAGCCGCAGACCTTACCCGCGCGGCTACCCACCGGTCGCCTCGTGGCAGGCTTGAGCGCATGCAGCTCTCCACCGCGCACCACGACGAACGCCTGACCGCCCCCCGCTCCTGGTGGGGCATCTCCGTACTGACCGGCCTCGCGGGCGCGCTGATGCTGCTGCCCCTGGGCACGCTGCCGCTGCTGGCCGGCCTGGTCGGCGGCACCGCGCTGGCCGGACTGCTGGTGAGTTCGTACGGTTCCGCGCGCGTGCGCGTGGTGAACGGTGCGCTGGCCGTCGGCGACGCGCGGATCCCGGTGTCGGCGCTGGGCGAGCCCGAGGTCCTCGACGCCGAGGAGGCCCGCGCCTGGCGGACGTACAAGGCGGACACCCGGGCCTTCATGCTGATGCGCAGCTACGTGCCGACGGCGGTCCGCGTCGAGGTCACCGACCCCGCCGACCCGACCCCGTACGTCTACGTCTCCACCCGCGAGCCGCAGGCCCTGGTCTCGGCCCTGCGCGCGGCGCGGGCGGCCTGACGCGCCGGGCCCTCGGCGGGGCCGCGGACGGCATCAGTCGCGCGTGAAGTACTCCGGCCCCTCAAGGGCGGCCCTGGTGGCCTCGGGAAGGGGCTCCACAGGCCGTTCCAGGGGCGGCAGGGTGCGCAGGGCCTCCCAGGCCACCGCCTGCCGGCGCAGGTCCCCACGGACCTTCTCGGCGAGTTTGCGGGTGTCGCGGCGGTTCATGACCGCTCCGACCGCCGCCCCCACCATGAACGGCATGAGGTTCGGCAGGCTGCGGATCATCCGCTTGACGATCTGCTGGCGCAGTTCGCGCTTCATCTGACCGCCGAGCGCCGCGTTCAGCGTCGTGGGCTTCGTCAGGTCGACCCCGCGCTCTTCGGTCCACGCGGTCAGGTAGGCGAACGTGCGCTCCTTGAGGCTGCCGTGCGGCCGCTGGCCGTACACCTCGTGGAGCTCCGCGATCAGCTTGAGCTCGATCGCCGCGACGCCGGTGATCTCCGCAGCCAGTTCGGCGGGCATCGCGGGCGGCACGGGCAGCATGGCTGCCGCGCCGATGCTCGCCCCGACGGTCGCCGAGGCGGCTGCGGCGCCCGAGATCAGCTTGTCGGCGAGCTGTTCGGGGCCGAGGCCGGGGAACTGCGCGCGCAGCGTAGCGAGGTCCCTGACCGGAACGCGCGGTGCGTTCTCGATGATCCTGTCGGTGATGTACAGAGCGGCGCCGCGCACGCCTTCGCCGCCCCTGCGCACACCGTTCTTGACGGCTTGCAGGCGACGTCCCCCGGGGCCGCGCCGGGATCCCTCGCCGGGCTCCGTGACCGACGCCGCCGGGGCGGCGGCGGAGGGCACGACGAGCGCCGCACTGGCGGAGCCGCCGGGGGCTTCGGGACCCGTCTGAGGGTCCGTGGTCACCACCTGCGTCTCCGCCGCATCACCTGGCTTTCGGAAGCGGCGCTTCCGAAAGGGTGTCGAGCCAGCCACGGCCGACGCCTCTCAGTCGCAGTCGCGACAGATCGGCTGACCGTTCTTCTCACGCGCCAGCTGGCTGCGGTGGTGCACCAGGAAGCAGCTCATGCAGGTGAACTCGTCGGCCTGCTTGGGCAGGACCCGGACGGCCAGCTCCTCGTTGGAGAGGTCCGCGCCGGGAAGCTCCAGGCTCTCGGCCGAGTCGAACTCGTCCATGTCGACGGACGAGGACGACTTCTCATTGCGTCGAGCCTTCAGCTCTTCAATGCTGTCGTTGTCGACGTCGTCGTCGGTCTTGCGCGGGGTGTCGTAGTCCGTTGCCATTGTTCGCTCTCCCCCTCTGGGTGTTAGCGGTGTCTCAGCGCACGTAACGCACGAGAGGCCGGACTTGTGCCCGACCTGAGGCGGAGATTTTGCCTCACATCAAGGTCTGTTACTCAATCGACACCCAGCCGCCCACCTGAAGCGGCGATTGGCTGGGATGACGACCGGGACCGTACACGGTCCGGGTGCCGTCTTGCACAAACGCCACCCCGTGTATTTCCCGCCATTCGGCGGGCCGGAAACCCGGACTTCCCGGGCGTTCCGGCCGCCCCCAAGTCACCAAACGCACATGGCCGGACACCACCCACTGTGATCGATCACACAGAGGCGGATGGATTCAGCGGCCAAGTATTCAGCCAAAAGCGAACACGGGGTGAGGGTGTCACAAAGGAAGAGTGACACGCATCACGAGGCCACCGCCCTCCCGGGGCATCGCCTGGATCCTGCCGCCGTGTGCGCGCGCCACGGAGCGCGCGATCGACAGGCCCAGTCCGACACCCTTGTCGCTGCCCGTACGCTCCGTACGCAGCCGCCTGAACGGCTCGAAGAGGTTGTCCACCTCGTACGCGGGAACAACGGGACCCGTGTTCGACACCAGGAGCACCGCCTGGCCGTGCTGGGCGACCGTGGTGACCTCCACCCAGCCGTCCTCCGGCACGTTGTACCGGACGGCGTTCTGCACCAGGTTGAGAGCGATCCGCTCCAGCAGGACGCCATTGCCCTGCACGACGGCCGGCGCGCGCTCGCCGCGGAACTCCACGCCCTTGGCATCGGCCTCGCCCCGCACCTGGTCGACGGCGCGCGAGGCGACCTCCGACAGGTCCACGGGCTTGCGCTCGACGATCTGGTTCTCGCTGCGGGCCAGCAGCAGCAGACCCTCGACCAGCTGTTCGCTGCGCTCGTTGGTGGCGAGCAGGGTCTTGCCGAGCTGCTGGAGCTCCACCGGGGCGCCCGGGTCGGACAGGTGCACCTCCAGCAGGGTCCGGTTGATCGCCAGCGGCGTCCGCAGCTCGTGCGAGGCGTTGGCGACGAACCGCTGCTGGGCCGTGAAGGCCCGCTCCAGCCGGTCGAGCATCTCGTCGAAGGTGTCGGCGAGCTCCTTGAGCTCGTCGTCCGGGCCGTCCAGCTCGATGCGCCGGGTCAGGTCGGAGCCGACCACCCGGCGCGCGGTACGGGTGATCTTGCCCAGCGGCGAGAGCACCCGGCCGGCCATCGCGTAGCCGAAGGCGAAGGCGATGATGCTCAGGCCCAGCAGGGCCATCAGCGAGCGGCTCAGCAGGTCGTCCAGGGCGTGCCTGCGCTGTTCGAGGATGCACTGGCCGATCGCGGCGTTGAACTGGTCGGGCGAAATCAGTTCGAGACCCACCACTCCGGGGCAGGAACTGCTGGTGACCTTGACCTGGCCGCCGACGATCTGGAACGGCAGTGCGTTGCCCTGCCGCAGGGCCTGCGCCGCGAGCAGGTAGATGATCGACAGCAGCAGGATGCCCGCGATCAGGAACATCCCGCCGTAGAGCAGGGTGAGGCGTATCCGGATGGTCGGCCTCAGCCACGGGAAGGGACCCTCGGGCTGGCCGGGGTCCCACGTCGGTTTCGGTGGCGCCGCCGGTGGCGCCGGGGTGGTCGCCACGCGGTCAGATCCGGTATCCGGAGCCGGGCACCGTCACGATGACGGGCGGCTCGCCCAGCTTGCGGCGCAGGGTCATCACCGTCACGCGCACCACGTTGGTGAACGGGTCGGTGTTCTCGTCCCAGGCCTTCTCCAGCAGCTGCTCGGCCGAGACCACGGTCCCCTCGCTGCGCATCAGGACCTCCAGCACCGCGAACTCCTTCGGGGCCAGCTGCACCTCCTTGCCCTCGCGGAACACCTCGCGCCGGTTGGGGTCCAGCCTGATCCCGGCCCGCTCCAGTACGGGCGGCAGCGCGACGGTGGTGCGCCGGCCGAGGGCCCGCACCCGGGCGGTCAGCTCGGTGAAGGCGAAGGGCTTGGGCAGGTAGTCGTCCGCCCCCAGCTCCAGGCCCTCCACGCGGTCGCTCACGTCACCGGAGGCGGTCAGCATCAGCACGCGGGTGGGCATGCCGAGCTCGACGATCTTCCGGCACACGTCGTCGCCGTGTACGAGCGGGAGGTCCCGGTCGAGCACGACCACGTCGTAGTCGTTCACGCCGACCCGCTCCAGGGCGGCGGCGCCGTCGTACACGACGTCCACGGCCATGGCCTCCCGGCGCAGGCCGGTGGCCACCGCATCGGCGAGCAGCTGCTCGTCCTCGACGACGAGTACGCGCACGTCGTTTCCTTCCTCCGAGCCCTGAAGGGCACACCTGTATTGCGTCGTACATCCTGCACGTTTCAGCCGTAAACCGGCTGTAAGGCGGGTCAGAGAGGGGCTCCCGGGGCTGAAGTGAGGATTCCCCGGCCTTCAGAGGTTTCTGGGCCCGGGGTGCCGGGGAGGACGTGAGAACACCCCATCCACTCCCTGACGGCGGTATAGCCACGTGCCGCCGCCGACCCACGAAGAGGGGGCGAACCCATCATGGACGCATTCACCGCGGGTCTCCTGCACCGCATCAGGGCCACGCAGTCGGATCTCAGGCACGCCCGTGAGACGGGCGACGACTTCCTCGCGGAAGTGGAACAGGCGGAGCTGGAAGACCTCCAGCGCTTGGCCGCCGAGCACGGCGTCCCGGTCACGGCCGCCGTACCCGCCTGCTGACCGGCCGCTGACCGGCCCTGCCCGGCAGCCGACCGGCCGCTGAGCGCCGGCTCAAGGACGACGTGGACCCCGGCCGCCCGAAGGGGCGGCCGGGGTCCACGTGCGTTGACCGCCGCCGCACTCAGTCGTGCCAGGCCCCGGCCTCTTCCAGCAGCGGCTGGAGGGAGGCGAAGACGGCCGGACTGGCGGCCAGTGCCAGCTCGCCCGAGGCCGGCTCCCCCGGGCGGCCGCCGGTCACGGCCCCCGCCTCGCGGGCGATCAGCTCGCCGGCGGCCAGGTCCCAGGGGTTCAGGCCGCGCTCGTAGTAGCCGTCCAGCCGCCCCGCGGCCACGTCGCACAGGTCCAGCGCCGCCGAGCCGCCCCGCCGGATGTCCCGCACCAGCGGGATGATCCGCTGCGCCACGTCGGCCTGGCGGGCCCGCCGGGTCTGGACGTAGGCGAAGCCGGTCCCGACCAGCGCCTGGTCCAGCGGGGCCGCCGGGCGGCAGGCGAGGCGGGCCGTGCCCAGCCAGGCGCCGCCGCCGAGGACCGCGTGGTAGACCTCCCCGCGCATCGGCGCCGCCACGACGCCGACCACGGTCTCGCCCCCGTACTCGGCGGCGATGGACACGCCCCAGCTCGGGAGCCCGTAGAGGTAGTTCACGGTGCCGTCCAGCGGGTCGACGACCCAGCGCACCCCGCTCGTCCCCGGGGTGTCCGCGCCCTCCTCGCCCAGCAGTCCGTCCTCGGGCCGCCGTTCGGCCAGGATGCCGGTGATCAGCTTCTCCGCCGCGATGTCCATCTCGGTCACCACGTCGATGGGGCTGGTCTTCGTCGCCGCCACCGCCAGGTCGGCCGGCCGGCCGTCGCGCAGCAGAGCCCCGGCCTGCCGGGCGGCCTCCATGCCGACGTCCAGCAGTTCGGCCTTCAGCTCTTCGGAAATCACGGTTCCTCTTCCTCGTACGCCTCGAACGGGCCGCCCGCTAGTACGGGCTGTCCGCGCCCGCGGCCGCCGGCCGGGGGCTGCGCGCCGGGCAGCAGCCCACCGCGCACAGGTCATGGCTCTGGCCCAGCATGCCCACCCAGCACTCCTCGGCCGGCTCCCCGCGCTCCTTGGCGGCACGCTCCAGCACGAGCTCCCGTACGGCCCCGGCGAAGGACGGGTCGGCTCCGACGGTCGCCGAGCGCGCGACGGGCAGGCCCAGTTCCGCCGCCTTGGCCGTGGCCTCGGTGTCCAGGTCGTACAGGACTTCCATGTGGTCGGAGACGAAGCCGATGGGCACCATGACCACGGCGGGCGCGCCCTCGGCGTGCAGGGCCTCCAGGTGGTCGCAGATGTCCGGCTCCAGCCACGGGATGTGCGGGGCGCCGCTGCGGGACTGGTAGACGAGCTTCCAGGGACGGGCGACGCCGGTGCGCACGGCCACCTCGTCCGCGATCACCCGGGCGACGTCGAGGTGCTGCTTGACGTAAGCGCCGCCCTCGCCGCCCCCGGTGTGGTCCTCCACGGGGCCGGAGGTGTCCGCCGCGGCGGTCGGGATGGAGTGGGTGGTGAAGGCGAGGTGGGCGCCCTCGCGGACCGCCTCGGGCAGTTCGCCGAGCGCCGCCACCACGCCTTCGATCATGGGGTCCACGAAGCCGGGGTGGTTGAAGTAGTGCCGCAGCTTGTCGACCCGCGGCGGCTCCACGCCCTCCTCGGCCAGGGCGGCCAGTGCGTCCGCGAGGTTCTCGCGGTACTGCCGGCAGCCCGAGTACGAGGCGTAGGCGCTGGTCGCCAGCACGGCGATGCGGCGGCGTCCGTCGGCGGCCATCTCCCGCATCACGTCGGTCAGGTACGGGGCCCAGTTGCGGTTGCCCCAGTAGACCGGCAGGTCCAGCCCGTGCTCGGAGAAGTCCTTGCGCAGCGCGTCCAGCAGCGCGCGGTTCTGCGCGTTGATCGGGCTGACCCCGCCGAAGCCGAAGTAGTGCTGCCCGACCTCCTTGAGCCGCTCGCGCGGGATACCGCGCCCGCGCGTGACGTTCTCCAGGAAGGGCACGACGTCGTCGGGTCCCTCGGGGCCGCCGAAGGACAGCAGCAGCAGGGCGTCGTACGGGGCGGCGGGCCCGCCGGCGGGCGGGGGGAGCTGGTCTGACATGCCTCGAATCCTGCCACCCGGCCCGCTCCGGAGAGAACCACCCTGTCCGCGAGGCGGACACCGATGAAGGTAAGGTGAACCTAAGTTCCGGCTCGCGGAAACTCTCCCGTGCGGTGCCCGGTCGGCCGTCGTAACCTGTACGGGCCGATCACGTCCCTTACGGAGGGCTCCCTTGCCCAGTCCCTACCGCGCGATCTTCGCGGCCCCCGGCACCAAGGGGTTCAGTGCCGCCGGCCTGATCGGCCGCCTGCCGATATCCATGGTCGGCGTCGGCATCCTGACGATGATCTCCGAGATCACCGGCCGCTACGCCATGGCGAGCGCCCTGACCGGCACCCTCGCCCTCGCCGCGGCGGTGGTCGGCCCGCAGGTGTCCCGGCTGGTGGACCAGCACGGGCAGCGGGCGGTGCTCCGCCCCGCCACGCTGATCTGCGTGGCCGCGGTCGCCGTGCTACTGGTGGCCGCCGCGAACGGCTGGCCCGACTGGACCCTCTTCGTCTGTGCGGCCGTGGCGGGCTGCGTGCCCAGCGTCGGATCGATGGTCCGCGCCCGGTGGACCGTCATCTACCGCGACTCCCCGCGCGAACTGCACACCGCCTACTCCTTCGAGTCCGTCGTCGACGAGGTGTGCTTCATCTTCGGCCCGATCCTCGCCATCGGACTGTCCACCACCTGGTTCCCCGAGGCCGGTCCGCTGATCGCCGCCGTCTGCCTGCTCGTCGGCGTATGGCTGCTGACCGCGCAGCGGTCCACCGAGCCCGCCCCGCACCCGCGCGCGCCGGACGGGCACCGCACCTCGGCCCTGCGCTCCCCCGGCCTGCAGGTCCTGACGGCCACGTTCGTGGCGACCGGCGCGATCTTCGGCTCCATCGACGTGTCCACGCTGGCCTTCGCCGAGGAGCAGGGCCAGAAGTCCGCCGCAAGCTTCATCCTGGCCATCTGGGCGGCCGGATCCTGCCTGGCGGGCATCGTCTTCGGCCTGCTCCACCTCAAGGGCCGGACAGAACTGCGCTGGGTACTGGGCGTATGTGCGATGGCCGTGAGTATGATCCCCCTCCTACTGGCCGGGAACCTTCCGTTTCTGGCCGTGGCGCTCTTCGTCTCGGGCCTCGCCATCGCTCCCACGATGATCACCACGATGGCCCTGATCGAGGCGCACGTACCACACGCGAAGCTGACCGAGGGCATGACCTGGATCAGCACCGGCCTCGCGGTCGGTATCGCGCTGGGGTCCTCCGTGACCGGCTGGGTCGTCGACGCGGCCGGCGCGCGGACGGGATACGTCGTCTCCATCTCGGCGGGGGCGGCCGCGGCGGCGGTGGCGTTCGCGGGATACCGCCGGCTGACGAGGCCGGCGCAAGGGGAGGAGCCAGCAACCGATGGGGACGGCGACAGCACGGAACAGCAGCACGGCGACCGCGTGGCGTAACTGGGCGGGCAACGTCACCGCCACGCCCACCCGCGTGGCGACCCCGGCCTCGGTCGAGGAGCTCCAGGAGACGGTCCGCAGGGCCGCCGAGGACGGGCTGCGGGTGAAGGCGGTCGGCACCGGCCACTCCTTCACCGCGGCCGCCGCGACCGACGGGGTCCTCGTACGGCCGCAGGCCCTGGCGGGGATCCGGTCGGTCGACCGCGCCGCGGGCACCGTCACGGTGGCGGCGGGCACGACCCTCAAGGACCTCAACCGGGCCCTCGCCGCGGAGGGCCTCTCGCTCACCAACATGGGCGACATCATGGAGCAGACGGTCTCCGGCGCCACCAGCACCGGCACCCACGGCACCGGCCGTGACTCGGCCTCCCTCGCCGCCCAGATCCGCGCCCTGGAGCTGGTCACGGCCGACGGCAGTGTGCTGACGTGTTCGGAGACGGGGACCGCCGAGGAGCGCGCGGTCTTCGCGGCGGCCCGGGTGGGCATCGGCGCGCTCGGCATCGTCACCTCGATCACCTTCGCCGTGGAGCCGCTCTTCTTCCTGACCGCCCGTGAGGAGCCCATGGGCTTCGACCGGGTGGCCGCCGAGTTCGAGGAGCACTTCGCGGAGAACGAGCACTTCGAGTTCTACTGGTTCCCGCACACCGGCAACTGCAACACCAAGCGCAACAACCGCAGCCAGGGCCCCGCCGCCCCGCCCGGACCGGTGAGCGGCTGGATCGAGGACGAGCTGCTTTCCAACGGCCTCTTCCAGGCCGTGAACTCGCTGGGCCGCGCGGTCCCGGCCACCATCCCGTCCATCGCCCGCGTGGCCAGCCGCGCCCTGTCGGCGCGCACCTACACGGACATCCCGTACAAGGTGTTCACCAGTCCGCGCCGGGTGCGGTTCGTGGAGATGGAGTACGCCCTTCCGCGCGAGGCGGTGGTCGAGGCGCTGCGGGAGCTGCGGGCGATGGTCGACCGCTCCCGGCTGCGGATCAGCTTCCCCGTGGAGGTGCGGACGGCTCCGGCGGACGACATCGCGCTGTCCACGGCCTCCGGGCGCGAGACGGCCTACATCGCGGTGCACATGTACAAGGGCACCCCCTACCAGGCCTACTTCACCGCGGCCGAGCACATCTTCACCTCGCACGGCGGGCGTCCGCACTGGGGCAAGGTGCACACGCGGGACGCGGAGTACTTCTCCCGGATCTATCCCCGCTTCGGCGAGTTCACCGCGCTGCGGGACCGTCTCGACCCGGACCGGGTCTTCGGCAACGACTACCTGCGGCGCGTCCTGGGCGCCTGATCGGCGATGTCCCCGGGTCACGGAGGCGCTCGGCCTCGTCGTCGCGCCGCCGGTCTTCGGCGTCGGCGGGACTCGGCGTCGGCGGGACTCGGCGTCGGCGGGGCGGGGTCCGGACTCCGGTCGCCGTGCGGACGGGAGCGGGTCGGGGAGGTCCCGGACCGGGGGTCTCGGCGCCGCCCCGCCGCTCCTTCTCCCCGCCGCCCGGACGTGTCCGGGTGGGGCGGGGCGGTCCGCACGCGTCGTCCTCCGACCCATCGCCGCCCCACGTGTGCCCGACCTCTCGCGCTCCTCCTCTTTCAGCAGTTACCGACAGGTGAGCGAAGGCGATAGTTCCGTTTCGGGTGATTCCGTGAAGCCGAACACCCGGCGTCAGGCCGCGGACGCAGGCGGGACCTGACAGCGGGCAGCCCAACTCCCGCCGTCCGAGGAAACTTCGGCGGCGCGGCGGTCCACCCAGGTGGCCCGAATGGAGTACTGTGGCGAGCCCTGGGGCTGTCCTTCCTTTCGGATGTCCGGACCCGGGAGAGGGGGCCGGCTGACGGAAAGCGGCACTCGAAGACCGGCGATGCCGCGGCATGGCACGGATCCTGCTGCGCACAGTAACCGTCCGGTCACTGTGCGTGCTCAACAGGTAACCGTGCCATAACGGCGATCAAGGGCGCATGCCCGACACGCCGGTTTAACACGGCAAGGTTGTGGCAGGCTGCACCCGGGCAGGCCACACTCGACTAGCGGAAGCAGCGACGCACGTGACGTCGGCAGGCACCACCCGGGAGGTCCCCATGCCCGAACTGCGTGTCGTGGCCGTCTCCAATGACGGCACACGACTGGTGCTCAAGGCTGCGGACAGCACGGAGTACACGCTTCCGATCGATGAGCGGCTTCGGGCTGCCGTACGCAACGACCGCGCGCGCCTGAACCAGATCGAGATCGAGGTCGAGAGCCACCTCCGTCCCCGCGACATCCAGGCGCGCATACGAGCCGGTGCCTCCGCGGAGGAGGTCGCTCAACTCGCCGGCATCCCCGTCGACCGCGTACGCCGCTTCGAGGGTCCCGTGCTCGCCGAGCGCGCCTTCATGGCCGAACGCGCCCGCAAGACGCCGGTGCGCCGCCCCGGCGAGAACACCGGGCCGCAGCTCGGTGAGGCCGTGCAGGAACGTCTGACCCTGCGCGGGGCCGAGAAGGAATCCGTCCAGTGGGACTCGTGGCGCCGCGACGACGGCACCTGGGAGGTCCTCCTGGTCTACCGGGTCGCCGGCGAGCCGCACTCGGCGAGCTGGACCTACGACCCGCCGCGCCGGCTGGTCGTGGCCGTGGACGACGAGGCGCGCTCGCTCATCGGCGAGTCGGATGACCTGCCGGCGACGCCGGAGCCGAGCTTCCCCTTCGTGCCGAGGATCGCGCGCCTGCCGCGTGACCGGCCGCTGGACCGTGCCCTGGACCGGCAGCTGGAGCGGGCCGAGCCGCGGCCCGCGCCGGTGCCGGAGCCGGAGGAGGAACGGGACACGCTGACCAGCCTGCTGGAGGCGGTACCGAGCTTCCGCGGGGACATGGTCGTCCCGGAGCGCACCGAACCGGCGGAGGCGGAAGCGGAGGCGGAGGAGCCGCCGGCGCCCGCCGCGTCGGCCGGCGCCGGCGCCGCGTACGCCGATGTCCTGATGCCCCGTACGGTGGCGGGCCACCGCGACCGGCTGACGGGCACCACCGACCGGCAGGCAGAGGCCGACGGGGTCCGTCCCGGGCGCCGTGCGGCGGTGCCGAGCTGGGACGAGATCGTCTTCGGCACCCGCCGCAAGAAGCAGGAATAGCGCCGACGCCCGAAGCGGCGGGCCGCACAGCACGGCGGGACCGGTGCGAGCGGGTCGGACCGGGCCCGCGCGTCCGCCGAGGCCCCTCCTCCGACGGCGAACGTGACGAGGGGCCGCAGCTGCCGGGCACATCGCGTTCGGCGACCCGCGGGGACGCCCCGATGTACGCCGGCCCCGTCCCGCCTACTGGGGGTCCGGGCCCGTGGCCACCGGGCGGGCCGGGTCCGTGCACCAGTGCGACCAACTGCCCGCGTAGAGGTCGGACTCGATACCGGCCACTTCCAGGGCGAGCACCTCATGGGCTCCGGAGACCCCCGAGCCGCAGTAGACGCCCACCGGGGTGCCCTTCGACGCGCCGAGCGCCCCGAACCGGGCCCGCAGTGCGTCCGCCGGCAGGAACCGGCCGTCGGGGCCCACGTTCTCGGTGGTCGGGGCCGACAGCGCGCCCGGGATGTGGCCGCCCACCGGGTCGATCGGCTCCACCTCGCCGCGGTACCGCTCCCCCGCCCGGGCGTCCAGGAGGACGCCCTCGCGCGCCCGCAGGGCCGCCGCGTCGGCGTCGAGCAGCCCGAGCGCCCCCGGGCTTGGCTTGAAATCGCCCTCAACCGGAATCACTCGTTCAGCCGTGAGGGCGCCGCCGGATGCCGTCCACGCGGCAAGGCCGCCGTCCAGGACTCGCACGTTCGGGTGACCCGTCCAGCGCAACAGCCACCACGCACGGGCGGCCGCCCAGCCCTGGCCGCCGTCGTACACGACCACGGGCGTGTCCGCCGCGACCCCGGCCCTGCGCATCGCCGCGCCGAAGGCCTCCGGGTCCGGCAGCGGGTGGCGCCCGCCGGACCCGGCCGGACCTGCCAGTTCGCGGTCGAGGTCGACGTACACGGCGCCGGGCAGGTGTCCGGCCTCGTACGCGGGCCGCTGGTCGGGGCCGCCCAGCTGCCAGCGGACGTCCAGCAGGACCGGCGGCCGGGCACCGGCCAGCTCGTCCCTCAGTTCGGCGGCGGAGAGGATCGCAGTTCTCGCAGTCATGTCGGCCATCTTCCTCCCCACCCGGCACCCGCGTAACAGGGCCGTCATCGCGGGGGACCCTGATCCGGTCAACTCAGTTCCGGACCACCGGAATGCGGCGCGGTCGGGGCGCGCCGCGTCCGTCGGAGTGGAACCATCAGCACCGGTGACGGCACGACGGAGGAGACGGCTGACATGACCGAGGCAGCGGAAGCAACCCGGCGCACGCCCGGCACCCCGTGCTGGGTGAGCCTCATGGTGCACGGCCTCGGGAGCACCGAGGATTTCTACGCCGATCTGTTCGGATGGGAGTACGTGCCCGGGCCCGAGCAGCTCGGCCCGTACGTCCGCGCCGTGCTGGACGGCCACGAGGTCGCCGGGATCGGCGAGATGCCGCCGGACGCACACCTCCCGACGGCCTGGACCACGTACCTGGCCACGGACGACGCCGGCGCGACCGCCGAGTCGGTCCGGGCGTGCGGCGGCACGGTGGCGGTGGGACCGCTGGACGCCGGTGCCGCGGGGCGGGTGGCGATCTGCTCGGACCCGCTGGGAGCGGTCTTCGGGCTGTGGCAGGCGCAGCCCGGCCTGGCCGCCCGGCCGCACGGCGGGCCGGGCACCCCCGTCTGGCACGAGCTGATCACCCAGGACACCTCGGCGGTCGGCAAGTTCTACGAGCACGTGTTCGGCCACGAGGCGCAGACTTACGGCACCGCCTCGGACGACTTCGACCACCTCACCCTGAACCTGGCGGGCCGTCCCGTCGCCGCCGTGCACGGCGTGGGACGTTCGCTGCCGCACGACCGGGGCCCGCACTGGCTGGCCTACTTCGAGGTGGAGGACACCGACGCGGCCGCGCGCCGGGTCCAGGAGCTCGGCGGGCGCGTCGTCGATCCGCCCCGCGAGGGCATGCGGGGGCGGCAGGCCACCGTGGCCGACCCGGAGGGTGCCGTGTTCGTCCTCGTACGGTCGCGGCCCTGAGTTTCGGCTCGGCGCGGCTCAGGGGGTGTGCCGGACCGGCGGGCGCCCGAAGTGCCGGGCGGTGGGCGCGAGTGCGGCCGCCGCGGGGACGAGGAAGCAGGCCGCGGCGCACGCACCGAGGACCCCGGTGACCCCGAAGGTGTCGATGGCCGGGGCGATGAGGGCCAGGCCCACCGGGGCGAGGCCGTAGGAGACGAGGAAGTCCAGTGAGGAGACCCGGGCGAGCTTGTCCGGGGCGACCTCGCGCTGGGTGGCGGTGAACCAGGGCACGTTGAACAGTTCGATCCCGATCCCGGCGACCGCGTAGGCGCCGATCACCACGGCCGGGTGCACCGGGAACACCAGGCTCAGCGGTGCGAAGCCGTAGGCGGCGAGGCCCGCGAACGCGGCCCAGCCCTGGGAGCTCGGCCGGAAGCGGGCGGTGGCCAGGGCGCCGCCGAGCGCGCCCACGGTGTAGGCGGTCATCGCGGCGGCCAGCACCCACTCGGTGGCGTAGCGGTCGCGGCTGATCAGGGGCAGGGCGACGCTGGTGGCGGAGTAGCCCAGCGCGATCACGGCGGTCAGGGCGCCGAGCCCGGCGAGGAACCACGGGTGGCGGCGGGCCTCGCGTATCCCGTCGACGAACTCGGCGCGCAGCGAGGCCCGCTGCGGCCGGGGCGATCCCGGTGCGCCGGCCGCGGCGGGGCCGCCCCGGCCCGGCAGGAGTGCGGCGACCAGCCAGAGCAGGCCGATCCCCAGCAGCAGGGTCGCGACGTCGACGAAGGCGGCGAGCAGCGCGGTCAGGGCGGGCCCGGCCAGTGTGGAACTGCGCACCGCGAGGGTCGTCGCGGCATTGGCCTGCTGCCTGCGGCCGGGGTCGACGACCTCGGCCGTGAGCGCCTGGAAGGCGGGGCGGCATGCGCCCTGGCCGGCGCCGGCGAGTGCGGCGGCGGCGGTCATCAGCAGGAGCGAGCGGCCCAGTCCGACGGCGAGGAGGGGGGCGGCGGCCGCGGCGGCGAGGGCGGACCAGAGGACCACGGCCCGGCGGGAGTGCCGGTCGGCCAGCACTCCGCCGACGGCCACGGCGGCGAGGAAGCCCGCGGTGCGCGCGGCCAGGACGAGGCCGAGGCCGGCCGCACCCAGTTCGCGTTGCAGGACCGCGAGACCGAGGACGAAGGGCAGGGCCCAGGTCGCGAGTCCGGAGGCGGTGGTGCCGGCCCACAGGCGCAGGAAGGCGATGTCGCGCAGGACGGAACACGTCCCCGGCGGACGGCTCTTGGACTCCGTGGGGGCAGGTGTGGTCGCCACGATGTGGTGCTCCTCATCCGGTTAATGAAAACGATAACCATTACAGTACTGTGTGAACGCGGCACTCCTGCCCGGTGCACCTCCACGCCCACACCGCCTCGCAGACCGGAGAACCCATGCGCCACCGAGCCCGAACGGGCATCGCCCTGACCCTCGTCCTCGTATCCACGGCCGTCGCCGCGGGCTGCTCGGCCACCACCGACCGCAGCCCGCAGAGCGCGGCCGCCGCCCGGCCGGACGTCACCAGCTGCGGCCGTCAGCTCTCCTTCGACCGGTCCCCGCAGCGCGCCGTCACCCTGGACCAGACCTCGACCGAGACCCTGCTGGAACTGGGCCTCCAGGACCGGATGGCCGGGACCGCCAACCTCAAGACGAAGATCCCCGCGCAGTACCGGGACGCGTACGCGAAGGTCCCGGTGATCGCCCCGAAGATCGCGACCGGTGAGCAACTACGGGCCGCCACACCGGACTTCGTGGTGGCCGGCTCCACCGACCTCTACACGAAGGACCGGGCGGGCACCCGGGAGGAACTGGCGGCCCTGGGGGTCCCCTCCTTCGTCAGCGCCGTGGACTGCCCCCAGCACCACGAGGCCGGGAAGTCCCCCTTCGAACTGCTCTTCTCCGACTACGAGCAGCTCGGCAAGGCCTTCGGCGCCGAGGAGCGGGCCGCAGGGCTCGCCCGGGAGCAGCGCGCCGCCGTCGCCAAGGCCGCCGAGGGCGCCTCCGGCACGGCCCGGAACGGCAAGCAGCCCACCGTCGTCTACCTCTACTCCGTCTTCAACGGCATGCCCTACGTCGCCGGCCGGACCGGGCTGCCCAGCGAGATGAGCCGGATCGTCGGCGCGCGGAACGCCTTCGACGACATGGAGGAGGACTGGCCGGAGGTGTCCTGGGAGGAAGTCGCCAAGCGCGACCCGGACTTCATCGTGATCGGCGACCTGTCCGAGCGGGGCCGGCCCGGTGACAGCGCCGCCGAGAAGCGCAAGGCGATGGCCGAGGACCCGGTGGTCTCCAGGCTGGCGGCGGTGCGCGACAACAGGATCATCGAGGTGCCCGGCATCGAGCTGGACCCCTCCGTGCGCTCCGTGCACGCCCTGGGCCTGCTGGCCGCCGGGATGAAGGACCTCGGACATGTCCGCTGACCTGCTGCATCCCGCGGCCCGCGCGCCCGGGGCGGCCGTCGCCGCGCCGCCCGCGCCGCCCCCGCGGCTCCGGGCCCGGGCGGGGGTGCTGCTCGCCCTGGGGCTCGTACTGGCCGCTTCGGTGGCGGCCGCCACCCGGATCGGCAGCGCCGACGTGGGATGGACCGACCTGGGCCGGGTGCTCGGGGCGCGGCTCGGACTGGGCACCGAACCGCTGCCGCCGCTGCTGGATTCGCTCGTCTGGGACCTGCGCCTGCCCCGGGTCCTGATGGCCGCCCTGGTCGGCGCCTCGCTCGCGGTCTGCGGGACGGTGCTCCAGGCCGTCACGCGCAACGCGCTCGCCGACCCGTACCTGCTCGGGGTCTCCTCGGGCGCCGGGGCGGGCGCGGTCGCCGTCGTCGTCCTCGGCTTCGGCGCCGGCACCCTCGGCATCACCGGCGGCGCCCTCGCCGGGGCGCTGCTCGCCTTCGCGGGACTGCTGCTCCTGCTGCGCCGCACGGGGCTCGACTCGGTCCGCATCGTGCTGACCGGGGTGGTCGTCGGCCAACTGTTCACCGCCCTGACCTCGCTCACCCTGATGGCGTCGGCCGACGCCGACACCACGCGTGCCCTCACCCACTGGCTGCTGGGATCGATGGCGCCGGCCCGCTGGGACTCCGTGGTGGTCTGCGCGGTCGTCACACCCCTGGGGCTGGCCGCCGCCCTGCTGTGCGCGAACGCCCTCGACGGGCTCGCCTTCGGCGCGGACACCGCCGCCTCCCTCGGGATCGGCGTACGGCGCACCCGGATGCTGCTGCTCGTGGTGACCGCCGTGCTGACCTCGGTCGCGGTGGCCACCGTCGGCGCCATCGGCTTCGTCGGGCTGATCGTCCCGCACGGGGTGCGCTTCCTGGCCGGGCCGCTGCACCGGGTGCTGCTGCCCTACGCGGCGCTCGCGGGCGCGGTGTTCCTGGTGTGGACCGACGCCCTGGCCCGGGTGGCCTTCGCCCCCCGGGAGGTGCCCGTCGGCGTGATCACGGCGCTGATCGGGGTCCCGCTCTTCCTCCTCGTCCTGCGCAGGAGGGGGGAACTGTGAGGATCACCGCCGAAGGGCTGAGCTGGTCGGCCACGGGCACGCCCGTCCTGCGCGGGATCGGCCTGGACATCGCACCGGGCGAGACCGTCGCTCTGGTCGGCCCCAACGGCTCGGGCAAGTCCTCATTGCTGCGCTGCCTGGCCGGGCTGCGCGTGCCCGACGCGGGTACGGTGCGCTACGACGGCGTGCCCGTACGGGACTTGGGCGCTCGAGAGATCGCCCGCCGGGTCGCCTTCGTCGCCCAGGACTCCGCTCTCGACACCGACCTGCGCGTCGCCGACGTCGTCGGGCTGGGGCGGACCCCCTTCCGCGACCGCTGGCGCGGACCGGACGCGTACGACCGGGCCGTCGTCGCGGCCGCGCTCGACCGCGTCGGACTCACGGGGCTCGCCGGACGCCCCTGGAAGGGCCTGTCCGGCGGTGAACGGCAAAGGGCCCACATCGCCCGCGCGTTCGCCCAGCAGCCGTACGGACTGCTCCTGGACGAGCCCACGAACCACCTCGACGTCAAACACCAGTTGGAGCTGATGGAGCTCCTCGCCGGCGCCGACCGGACGGTCCTCGTCGCCCTGCACGACCTCACCCTGGCCGCCCGCCACTGCGACCGGCTGCTGCTCATGCACGACGGCCTGCTGGTCGCCTCCGGCGCCCCCGCCGACGTCCTCACCTCCGGGAACCTCGCCCGTTTCTTCGAGGTGGACGCCGAACTGTCCGCCGACGCCCTGGGCCGGCCGGCGGTCACCTACCGCGGTCCGATCCGCGACGCCGCGCGGCGCTCCGCGCCCCGCTCCGCGCCCCGATCCGCTCTCCGAGAAGGAACCCCATGACGAACCAGACCCCGCCCCGGACCCGAACCGCTCCCGCGGCGACCGTCGACGCCCTCATCGAGGCCGTACTGGCCGGCCAGCACGGCCCGCTGCCTTCCGAGCTGGTGGCGACCAGCGTGTTCTGGATCCACCACGGCACCCGGCTGGCCGGCGGCGACACCACCTACCTCAACCAGTACGTCCTGGTCCGCCTCGGCGACTCCTTCGGCGGCTGTGCCTTCGAGGCCGGCGAGATCGACCCCGCGGTCTGCCGCGACTCCTCCGGCGCCC
Source organism: Streptomyces sp. NPDC023541 (assembly GCF_055559995.1). Classification (NCBI taxonomy): domain Bacteria; kingdom Bacillati; phylum Actinomycetota; class Actinomycetes; order Kitasatosporales; family Streptomycetaceae; genus Streptomyces; species Streptomyces sp. NPDC023541. Next base: position 172,763 of record NZ_JBVHJO010000010.1, on the reverse strand, counting down.
CGCTCGACATCCTGCTGCGGGAGGCGCCGCGTCCCCTGCGGATCGCCGCCCTCGACGCCTACCTCGCCCGGCAGCGCCCGCACCGCGACTCCGGGGCGGAACCGGTCACCCTGCCCGCCGGCACCCCCGAGGTCCGCGCGAGGGCCCGCGACGCGGCGATCGCCGGACTGCTGGACATCGGCAGCGGCGCCGTGGTCGGCCTCATCGGGGTGGTGAACCCGCTGGTCGCGGCGATCCGCGAGCGTGGCGGCGAACCGCTGCCCTGCGACTTCAACTTCAAGGCCACCCAGTGGGGCGACCCCGTCACCAGCGACATGCACGAGGTGCTGGAGCGCGCCGACGCCGTCGTCGCCACCGGCATGACCTTGAGCAACGGCTCCTTCGACACCATCCTGGACCGCTGCCGCGCCAGGGGGATCCCGCTCGTCGTCTACGCCCAGAGCGGCAGCGCGGTGGCCCGCGCCTTCCTCGGCTCCGGGGTGACCGCCGTGTCCGCGGAGCCCTTCCCCTTCTCCCAGTTCAGCGCCGATGCGACCACGCTGTACCGCTACCGCACGGCGGGGCCGGCGTGATCCCGGCGGGCCGCCGGGACCACCCCGGCACCGACCGACGCGGTGCCGGGCACGCCTCCTGCCACCACGGCGAGATCCTCCAGGGCACCTTCCTCGACTCCGCCGGGCGCCGGTGCGCCGGCCTGGTCACCCTGCCGATGAGCGGCCCGGGCAGCCGGGCGGAGTTCACCCTGCGGGCCGGCAGCCCGCCGACGGCGCTCACCGTACGGCCCGCAGACCGTACGAAGGCCGCGCGCGCGGCGGCCCTGGCCGTCGAGGAGTGCGCCCGGCGGCGCGGGGAGCCGCCCTGCGGCGGGGAGCTGGGGATCTCCGGCGACATCCCGCTGGGCCTGGGCATGGGCAGCTCCACCAGCGACGTCATCGCCGTCATCCGCGCGGTCGCGGACTCGTACGCGGTGCGGCTCGCGCCCGCCGTCGTCGCCCGGCTCGCCGTCCGTGCCGAGCTGGCCTGCGACCCGCTGATGCTCGATGCCCGCCCGGTGCTCTTCGCCCAGCGCGAGGGACGGGTCCTGGAGGTACTCGGCAGCCGCCTGCCGCCGCTGGTCGTCGTGGGCTGCGCGCTGGGCGGGGGCGTGCCCGTCGACACGCTCTCCCTCCCGGCCCGGGTGCACGACGACCACGACGTACGCGCCTTCGAGCGGCTGCGCGTGCTGCTGCGGCGGGCCGTGGCCACGGGCGACGCCGGACTGCTCGGCCGGGTGGCGACCGCGAGCGCCCGGCGCGGTCAGCGGGTCCTGCGCCACCCGGAGTTCGACGCGCTCGTCGGCATCGCCCGCAGGCTCGGGGCCGTGGGCGTCCAGATCGCGCACAGCGGCGCCGTGGCCGGGCTGCTCCTGGACCCGGCCGCCCCGGGGCTGCGCCACCGGGTCCGCGGCTGCGTACGGGCCCTGGAGAGCGACGGCATCCCCGCCACCCGTACGTTCACGACCTTCCCCCACCCCACGCCCTGCCCGACTGATCCGACCCTCCCGAAGTTCCCGACGCCCAAGGAGTCCCCGAGTGGACCAGCACATCGCGGAGGCCATCGGCCGACCGGACCTGATACGCCTCGACGACCGGCTCGTCTGCCTGCGCTTTGAGACGATGAAGGTGGTCTCCGCCCTCGCCGCGGTCCGCCATCTGCTCGACGCCGGAGTGGTGCGGCGCGGCGACACCCTGCTGGACAGCTCCAGCGGGATCTACGCGTACGCCCTCGCCCTGGCCTGCCACCGGCACGGCATGCACTGCCACATCGTCGGCTCGACGACGGTCGACCACACCCTGCGCACCCAACTCGCCGTCCTCGGAGCGACGCTGGAGCAGATGGAGCCGTGCAGTGACCTGAAGCTGGACCAGAAGCGGCGCGTGGAGCGCGTCCACGAGATCCTCGCCGAACACCCCGGCCACCACTGGATGCGGCAGTACCACGACGAGATCCACTACCTCGGCTACCGGGCCGTGGCCGACCTGGTCCGCTCGTCCACGGGCGGCGAGGCGCTCACCGTCGTCGGCGGCGTGGGGTCGGGCGCCTCCACCGGGGCCCTCGCCCACTACCTGCGCGAGGACGCTCCCGGCACCGAGCTGGTCGGCGTACAGCCCTTCGGAAGCGTCACCTTCGGTGCCGAGCACGTCGCCGACCCCGAGATCATCATCGCGGGAATCGGCAGTTCCATCCCCTTCGGGAACGTCCGGCACGCGTCGTACGACACGCTCCACTGGATCTCGTTCGACGCGGCGCTGGCCGGCAGTGTCGACCTGCTGCGCCGGCACGCGGTCTTCGCCGGACTGTCCACGGGGGCGGGCTACCTCGCCGCCCGCTGGGAGCGCGCCCGGTCGCCGGAGCGCACGGTCCTCTTCGTCGCCGCCGACACCGGCCACCGCTACGTGGACACCGTGTACGCGCGGCACCGCGAGGCCGCGCCGATCGACTCGCTGGCTCCCCGGCAGGTCGTGGGCCGGGACGGACTGGCCCTGCCCTGGTCCCGGATGGACTGGAACCGGGCGGAGCCCCCGTCGTAGAGACCGTGGCGGGATTCGAACCCGCGTCACCGGATTTGCAGTCCGGCCCCTGGGCCACTCGGGCACACGGTCGTGGTGGCGCTTCGGGTACGACCGTAGGCGCACCACCCGGCCCGGGTGAAGGGGACGGCGCGGCCCGCAACACGACTGCCATACGCCGTTCACGACACCGGTCCACCCGCGTCCGTCGCGGCCCGGTGGCCGAAGGTGCGAAGGCGTCGGCGGGGTGCTGCAATGAGCTGGTGGGCCGCCCCTGAGCCGGTGTGCCGCGGAATGCGCCACCGGAATCGGGCGGCCGGCCCACGGCGCGGTCACCCCCACCGCGGCGCACACGAGGAGTGGTGATGAGCGACGACATCGAGATGATGGGGCCTGTCGACTACCTGGTCGTCGAGTTCCCAGGCAACAAGATGACCGGAGAGGGCTTCCCCCTGCTCGTCGATCTGGTGGACCGCGGGATCATCCGCATCCTCGACCTGGTCTTCGTCCGCAAGGATGCCGATGGCTCGGTGGTCGCACTGGAGCTGAGAGACGTCGGCGGCGGCGAGATGGACCTGTCCGTCTTCGAGGGCGCGGCCTCGGGCCTGCTCGGCCAGGACGACATCGACGAGGCCGGTGCCGCCCTGGAGGCGAACAGCTCCGCCGGGATCCTGGTGTACGAGAACGTCTGGGCGGCGCCGTTCGCCCGTGCCCTGCGGCGCGGCGGAGCCCAGCTGGTGGCCAGCGGCCGGATTCCGGTCCAGGCACTGCTGGCCTCGCTCGACGCGATGGAGGCGTGAGCGCGGGCCGCACGGCTCGGCCCTGCTTCCCGATCCGGGGACCGGCCGCGCGTCGCGGCCGTCTCCCCCCTTGAACAACCTGGGAGATGACGATCCATGCCCGGACTTCTTCGCGGTGTCGCCCGTACCGCCGTGGTGGCGGGAACCGCCACCGCGGTGTCCAACCGCGTGTCGCGGCGGCAGGCGGGCCGCTGGGCCCAGCAGGAGGAGCCGCAGGCCGCTCCGCCGCCCGCCCCGGCCGCCCCGCCCCCGCCCGTCGGCGACGACATGAGCAGCAAGCTCGACCAGCTGCAGAAGCTGGGCGAGCTGAAGGCCCAGGGGCTGCTCACCGAGGAGGAGTTCACGCAGCAGAAGAGCAGACTCCTCGGCTGAGAGGCCGGTCGGTCACCGGGGACGGAAGGGGATGGCCCCATGACGGCACCGCGTACCCCAGCACCAGCACCGGCCGGGGAATCCGCGGAGGGCGACCGGCTGCGGGACATGCTGCGCACGCCGGGCTACCTGAAGCTGCTCGTCCTCTGCGCCCTCATCGGCATCCCGGTCTCCCTCGCGGCGTTCTGGTTCCTGGTCGCGCTCCACCAGCTGGAGCACGTGATGTGGGCCGACCTCCCGGAGGCGCTCGGCTGGAACGAGCCGCCCTGGTGGTGGCCCCTGCCGCTGCTGCTGGTCGCAGGCGTCCTGGTCGCCCTGGTGGTGACCAGGCTGCCCGGGGCGGGCGGCCACATCCCCGCGTCCGGTCTGCACGCCGGGGGCGCGACCTCGGCGGCGCTGCCGGGGGTCGTCCTGGCGGCGGTCTTCAGTCTGCCGCTCGGTGCGACCCTCGGCCCGGAAGCGCCGCTCATCGCACTCGGCGGCGGGCTCGCGCTGCTCTTCAGGGACCTGGCCCAAGCGCCCGCCACACCGCAGAGCACGGTCATCCTGGCCGCGGCCGGAGCCGCCGCGGCCATCTCCGCGATCTTCGGCAACCCGCTGGTCGGCGCCGTGCTGCTGATGGAGGTGGCCGGAGTGGGCGGACCGCAGCTGTTCGCGATCATGCTGCCGGCCCTGCTCTCCAGCGGGATCGGCGAGCTCGTGTTCACCGGCTTCGGCCGCTGGACGGGCTTGTCGTCGGGCAGCCTGACGCTGGACCTGAACGCCCCCTTCCCCCGTCTCGACGCCGGCGACGTCCTGTGGTCGGTGGTCCTGGCGGCCGCCATGGGCGTCTTCATGCACGTGGTGCTGGCCGGCGGCCGGTACGCCGCGGTGTACGTGGCCAGGCGGCCGGTGGCCCACACGACCGTATGCGCCGTGGCGGCCGGCGCCTTCGGCGCGCTGTACGCGCTCGTCACCGGCAACTCCCCCGTCGACGTGGCCTCCTCGGGCCAGGCCGTGATGGGCAGCCTGGCCGCCGATCCGCAGGCCTGGGGCATCGGGGCGCTGGTCGCCGTCCTGCTGTGCAAGGGCGCTGCCTACGCGCTCTGTCTGGGCAGCCTGCGCGGCGGCCCCATCTTCCCGGCGCTGTTCCTGGGCGCCGCCGCGGGTGTGCTGTTCGCGCCGCTGCCCGGGCTGGGAGTCGTACCGGGCCTCGCGGCCGGCATGGCCGCCGCGGCCACCAGCGCGCTGCGGCTTCCGGTCAGCAGCGTGGTCCTCGTCGTCCTGCTGCTCGGCAGCGGCGCGATGATCCCCGTCGTCATCATCTCGGCCGTGGTCGCCTTCGTGGTCACCGAACTGCTGCCGCCCGGGCCCGAAGTTCCCCCGGTGGGCAAGGCGGTCGGCACCCCGGGCCCCGCCGCGAGGTGACAGGCGCGGCCGCCCGCCGATCCGGATCGCAAGGAGCGTGTCATGACGAGTAACGTGGGCGGAGCCCGCCCGAACAGCGCTGCCCCGGCCGCGCGCAAGGGCGGCTTCGGCGCCCGCAACGGCTGGCTGCTCTTCGCCGGGTTCCTGATGGTCTTCGGCGGACTGATGATGCTGTTCTCGGGGCTCTCCGCTATCGCCGGGGACGACGTCTTCATCCCCACCCCGCACTACGCCTACGAGTTCGACCTCACGGGCTGGGGCTGGATCCACCTGATGCTGGGCATCGTGATCCTCCTCGCCGGACTGGCTGTGATCAGGGGCGCCCTGTGGGCGCGGATCGTGGGCCTGGTGCTGGCGGGCCTCAGCATGGTGGCGAGCTTCATGTGGCTGCCGTACACGCCGTTCTGGGCCCTGGTGCTCCTGGCGATCGACGGCCTGATCGTCTGGGCGCTGTGCACGGCACCCGGTCTCACGGGGGACTGAGCCCGGATGCCGGCGCAAGCCGGGCAGCCGACTCCGCTGGTGCTCGTCGTCGGCGTGTCCGGTTCGGGCAAGACCACGGTGGCCGGGCTGCTCGCGGAGCGGCTCGGCTGGCCCCACCGGGACGCGGACGAGTTCCACTCCCCGGCCAACCGCGCCAAGATGGCCGCAGGCCAACCCCTCACGGACGCCGACCGGGCCCCCTGGCTGGCAGCCATCGGCGCCTGGATGGACCAGGAGGCCGCCGCGCACCGGCCGGCGGTCGTCACCTGCTCCGCGCTCAAACGCTCCTACCGGGACCGGCTGCTGCACGGGCGGCCCGGCGTGCGCCTGCTGTACCTGCACGGTGCGCGGGAGCTGCTCCGGGCCCGCCTGCAGGCGCGGCACGGCCACTTCTTCCCGGCGGCCCTGCTGGACAGCCAGTTCGCCGACCTCCAGGAACCGCAGCCCGACGAGCACCCCGTGGTCGTGGAGATCGACCAGCCGCCGCGGGCCGTGGTGGCGGCCGCACTCTCCCTACTGGGCCTCACCGCCTCGTCGGCCCCCTCCGCCCCGTCCGAGGAGGCTCCCGTGTCCGAGCAGGCACCCCGGTCCGCAGGCCCGACAGGTGAGCAGTGGGAGCTGCGCCACGGCGGGCAGCGCGCCGTCGTGGTCGAACTGGGCGGCGCCCTGCGCCACTACGAGGCCGACGGCGTGCCCCTGCTGGACGGGTTCGCCGCCGACGAGCCCGTCACCTCGGGGCGCGGGCAGCTGCTCGTGCCCTGGCCCAACCGGGTCGGCGGCGGCCGCTACCGCTTCGACGGCGCGGACCTGCACCTTCCGCTGAGCGAGCCGGAGAGGCACAACGCGATCCACGGGCTGCTGCGCTGGGTCCCGTGGCGGTTGCTGGCCCGCTCCGGCGAAGCGGTGCGGGTCGGCACCACCCTCCATCCGCAGCCCGGATACCCCTTCCTGCTGGAGGTGTCCGCCGAATACCGGCTCACCGACGACGGGCTGGAGGTCCTGGTCGGCGCCGTCAACACCGGCAGCACGAGGGCTCCGTACGGCGTGGGGCAGCACCCGTACCTGACGGTCGGCACCGATCTCGTCGACACGGCGCTGCTGACCGTGCCCGCCGGCCGCCGGCTGACCACCGACGACGAGGGCCTGCCGACGGGTGAGGCGCCCGTCGAGGGGACGGAGTACGACTTCCGTACCGCCCGTCCCATCGGCGCGGGGGCGCTGGACACCGCCTTCACCGGACTCGAACGCGACGGGACCGGCCGCGCCGTGGTCCGGCTGGCGCACCCGTCGGGGCGGCGCGGCACGGACCTGTGGCTCGGCGAGGGCACCCGGTACGTGCAGGTCTACACGGGCGACACCCTGGGGCAGCCCGAGCGGCGCCGGCGCGGTGTCGCGGTGGAAGCCATGTCGTGCCCCGCGGACGCCTTCCGCACGGGTACCGCTCTCACCGTCCTGGAGCCGGGGGCGGGCCATGCGCTCCGCTGGGGCCTGCGCCCGTGGGTGACCGCCGGTGGGGCGGCGTTCCGATGACCGGGCAACCGGAACCGCCCGTCGCACGGCCCATGAGCGGGGAGGACTTCCGGACGCTCCACGAACGGCTGCGCCGGGCGGCACGGGCGGGCGTGCAGGGCGGCGCGGACGGCGGCCGCCGAGGGGCGCACCGAGGGGCGCTGCGCCATCTGACGCCCGCCCGTGTCGCGGCGGCCGCGGCCGAGGTCCGGCTGGGCCGCACGGTGTCCCTGGCCGCGCCGATCGAGACCCGGCCGGGCCCGGACAACCCGGAGCCGGCGAAGCACCGCATGACCGGCCCCGCCCCCGGGGAGGCCGGGGCCGACGGACTGCACTTCGCGCTCGACCGGTTCGCCATGAACGTCCACGGTGACGCGGACAGCCACCTCGACGCGCTGAACCACGTGCTGTACGACGGCGAGTTCTACGGCGGTGTCCCAGCCGTCGGCGCGACGGCCGCGGAGGTCCGTTCGCTCTCCGTGGACCTGGTCCGGGAGGGCATCGCCGGGCGGGGTGTGCTGTTGGACGTCCCACTGCTGCGGGGCGTGCCCTGGCTGGAGCCGGGGGACCACGTGACGGCGGACGACCTGACGGCGGCCGAGGCCGCCCAGGGCGTCCGGGTCGGCCCCGGGGACCTGCTGCTCGTACGGGTGGGGCACCGGCGTCGCCGCGGGGAGCTCGGGGCGTGGGAGGCGGCCCGGGCCAGGGCCGGGCTGCACCCGGAGGCCATGGAGTTCCTGGCCGAGCGGGAGGTGGCCGTCCTGGGCGGCGACGGGAACAACGACACCGCGCCCAGCGCGGTGGCGGACGTCGCCTTCCCCGTGCACGTGCTGGCGGTGCACGCGATGGGCGTGCACCTCATGGACTACCTGCAGTTCGAGGAGCTGGCGGGGACTTGCGCGCTGACCGGCCGGTGGAGCTTCCTGTGCGTGGTCGCCCCGCTGCGCCTGCCCGGCGCCACCGGCTCGCCCGTCAACCCGATCGCCGTGCTGTGAACGGGCGGCCCGCGGCCGGGGCCGCCCGCCGCGGCCGAACCGCGGGGGTCTCCTCCGGGTCGCCGTCAGGTGGACGGGCGGCTAGCTTCGAATGGGTGGGGATGCTTGGCCTCCGCTCCGCGGAGTGACAGGTCCGGCCCGCCGGGCGGGGCCACGAGCCCAAGGACGGTGGTCGACGTGGGCGACTCTCCCCACTACGACGTCATCATCATCGGCACCGGCGCCGGGGGCGGTACCCTCGCGCATCGGCTGGCGCCCTCCGGCAAGCGTGTGCTCCTCCTCGAACGCGGCGGCTACCTGCCGCGGGAGCGGGACAACTGGGAGTCCACCGCCGTGTTCGTCAAGGGCAAGTACCGGGCGCCGGAGTTCTGGTTCGACGAGCACGGCAACGAGTTCCCGCCCGAGGTCAACTACTACGTCGGCGGCAACACCAAGTTCTACGGGGCCGCGCTCTTCCGGCTGCGGCCCGAGGACTTCGGCGAGATCCGGCACCACGGCGGCATCTCCCCCGCCTGGCCCCTGCGGTACGAGGACCTGGAGCCGTACTACACGCAGGCCGAGCACCTCTACCGCGTCCACGGACGGCACGGCGAGGACCCCGGCGAGGGGCCGGCGAGCGCGCAGTACGCCTACCCGCCCGTCGAACACGAGCCGCGCATACAGCAGTTGAGCGAAGACCTGGAGAAGCGGGGGCTGCACCCCTTCCACCTGCCCATCGGTGTCGACCTCGTCCAGGACGCCGACGGGCGGGCCGTTCCCTCCAGCGTGTGCATCCGCTGCAACCGGGTGGACGGCTTCCCCTGCCTGGTGCGCGGCAAGTCCGACGCCCAGGTGATCTGCGTGGAGCCCGCCCTGGAACACCCGGGCGTCGAGCTGGTCACCCATGCCCACGTGGTCCGCCTGGAGACCGACGCGACCGGGCGCACCGTCACGGCGGTCGTGGTCCGGCTCGCCGACGGGTCCGAGACCCGCTTCTGCGCGGACGTCGTGGTCGTCTCCTGCGGGGCGGTCAACTCCGCCGCCCTGCTGCTGGCCTCGGCCAACGACCGTCACCCGCGGGGTCTTGCCAACAGTTCGGACGTGGTGGGCCGGCACTACATGCGGCACAACAACCTGGCCCTGATGGCGGTGTCGAAGGAGCCCAACCCCACGCAGTTCCAAAAGACGCTCGCGCTGCACGACTGGTATCTGGGTGCGGACGACTGGGACTTCCCGCTGGGCGGCATCCAGATGCTGGGCAAGTCGGACGCCGAGCAGATCCACGGTGAGGCCCCGCGCTGGGCCGGAGCCGTCACCCCGGACATGCCCTTCGAGGTGCTGGCGCACCACGCGGTCGACTTCTGGCTGTGCGGGGAGGACCTTCCGCTGCCCGACAGCCGGGTCACCCTGGACGCCGACGGCGCCATCCACCTCTCGCTGGACGAGAAGAACAACATCGAGGGTCTGGGGCGGCTCAGGCACAAGCTCCAGAGCATGCTCGGGCACCTGGGCATGCACGAACACCACCTGCTGCCGCACAGCATCTACCTGCACAAGGGCATGCCGATCGGGGCGACCGCGCACCAGGCGGGGACCGTGCGTTTCGGCACGGACCCGGCCGCCTCGGCGCTGGACGTCAACTGCAAGGCCCACGACCTCGACAACCTCTACGTCGTCGACACGAGCTTCTTCCCGAGCATCGGCGCGGTCAACCCGTCCCTGACCGCCATCGCCAACGCCCTGCGGGTCGGCGACCACCTCCTGTCCCGGCTGAACTGACCGCCTCCCCGGGCCGCGCGCGGGCCCTCGCGCGGGTCCTCGCCCGAGCCGCGCCGACCTGCGCCGACCGGAGGAAGAACCTCCGCCGAACGGCCCAACCAGGACCCGCCCGGCAGGCCCCCCGCCACTGCCGGTGATTACGTGGGCGGTCGGTCCGGCCGGCCGCGGCCGGGGCACGCCGGGGCCGGCTCGTCGAGGAGGCAGCACAACGTGGATTCCACCGTGGGCACACCGCAGGGTGTGGTTCCGGCTCAACTGCTCAAGGGCCAGAAGGCTCTGGTCACCGGCGCCAACTCCGGTATCGGGAAGGCGACCGCCATCGGGCTGGGCAGGGCCGGCGCCGACGTGGTCGTGAACTACGTGGCCGATCAGGAGTCCGCCGAGGAGGTGGTCCGGGAGATCACCTCGTTCGGCGTGCGCGCGGCGGCGTACGAGGCGGACGTGTCGCAGGAGGACCAGGTCGTCGCCATGGTGGACCGGATGGTCCGGGAGTTCGGGACGATCGACATCATGGTCGCCAACGCCGGTCTGCAGCGGGACTCCGCCTTCACCGAGATGACCCTCGCGCAGTGGCAGAAGGTCCTGGACGTCAACCTGACCGGGCAGTTCCTGTGCGCCCGCGAGGCGACGAAGGAGTTCGTGCGGCGCGGCGTCGTGCCCGAGGTGTCCCGGGCGGCCGGGAAGATCATCTGCATGAGTTCGGTGCACCAGCTCATCCCGTGGGCGGGACACGTCAACTACGCCTCCTCCAAGGGCGGCGTGCAGATGATGATGGAGACCCTGGCCCAGGAGCTCGCACCGCGGAAGATCCGGGTGAACGCGGTCGCCCCCGGAGCCATCAGGACGCCGATCAACCGCAGCGCCTGGGAGACCCCGCAGGCCCGCGAAGACCTGCTGAAACTGATCCCGTACGACCGGATCGGCGATCCCGAGGACATCGCCAACGCGGTCGTCGTCCTCGCCTGCGACCTCATGGACTACGTGGTGGGGACCACCCTCTACGTCGACGGCGGAATGACCCTCTTCCCCGGGTTCGCCACCGGCGGCTAGGTCGTCCCTCTCGGACCGGACGCGCTCGGGAGCCCCGACAACGGGGCTGGGCGCGGTGCCGTACGACGCGGGCCCGGCAAGATCCGAAAGAGACGGCCTGGACGGCCCGGCTTCCTAGCAGCGAAGGCACGCATGCACACCACGGTTCTCCTGCTGGCGGCGGACGCCCCGGCCCAGCTGCTCCCGGCCAGACAGCTCATGGCCTTCACGCTCGCCTCGCACATCATCCTGGTGCCGATGGGCGTGGCCCTGCCGTTCATCACCCTGCTGATGCACTACCGGGGGCTCCGCCACAACGACCCCACGGCCCTGCTGCTGGCACGGCGCTGGTCGGCCGTCATGGCGGTGCAGTTCGCCGTCGGAGTCGTCACCGGCACCGTCCTGTCCTTCGAGTTCGGCCTGCTCTGGCCGGGGCTCATGGGCAAGTGGGGTGACGTGTTCGGGATCGGCTTCGGCGTCGAGGCGTGGGCCTTCTTCCTCGAAGCGGTGCTCATCGCCGTCTACCTGTACGGCTGGCGCCGGCTGAAACCCCGTACGCACTTCCTGCTCGGACTGCCGCTGCCGGCCGCCGCCCTGATGGGGGCGTTCGGCATCCTGGCCGCCAACTCGTGGATGAACACCCCGCGGGGCTTCTCCCTCGACTCCGCCGGCAACCCGGTCGACGTGAACATCTGGAAGGCCGTCTTCACCCCGATGTTCGGGCCGCAGTACTGGCACTTCGTCGTGGCGATGCTGCTGACCGCGGGGTACGTGGTGGCCGGCGTGTACGCCGTCGGCTGGCTGCGCGGCCGCCGGGACCACTACCACCGGCTCGGCTTCACCGTGCCCTTCACCGTCGCGGCCATCGCCACCCCGATCCAGTTCTTCCTGGGCGACTCCATCGCCCGGCAGGTGTTCCAGAAGCAGCCGGTGAAGTTCGCCGCCATGGAGATCGTCTGGGAGACCGACACCCACATGCCCGAGTACCTCTTCGGCCGTCTGCACCCGGACGGGACCGTCTCGGGCGGTATCAAGATCCCCCAGCTCGACTCCGTCCTGGCGGGCTTCAGCCCGGACACCAAGGTGACGGGGCTGACCTCGGTGCCCGCGAGCGACCGGCCGAACGCCACCCAGGCGACCATCGCCCACTGGGCCTTCGACCTCATGGTCGTGATCGGGTCGGTGCTGGTGCTGCTCGCCCTCTGGTACGCGCTGGTCTGGTGGCGGCGCCGCAGGCTGCCGGAATCCAAGTGGTTCTGGCGCAGCGCGGCCTGCGCGGGCGTCGCGTCCGTCGTCGCCGTGGAGTGCGGCTGGGTCACCACCGAGGTGGGGCGCCAGCCGTGGATCGTCTACCAGAACATGCGGGTCGCCGAGGCGGTCACGGCGACCCGCTCGACGACCTTGTGGATCACGTTCGGGCTGGTGATCGTGGTGTACGTGTTCGTCTTCGGCGCGTTCCTCGCCGTCCTCCTCAAGATGCGCACCCGATGGCGGCTCGCCGACGCGCAACAGGAGGCGGAGGGCCCGGGTGAGGGCCCGGAGGCGGACACTCCGTACGGCCCGCGCTCGCCCGTCCCGTCCACGTCCGGGGACGGCCGCCCGTGAGCGCCGACGTCATCGCCTTCGTGCTGCTGCTCGCCGTGACCGCGTACACCTGTGCGGGCGGCACCGACTACGGGGCCGGCTTCTGGGACCTGGCCGCGGGAGGGGCGGAGCGGGGCAAGCGGACCCGGTGGCTCATCGACCACGCCATGGCTCCGGTGTGGGAGGTCAACAACGTCTGGCTGATCTTCATCTTCGTCATCATGTGGACCGGGTTCCCGGTCTTCTTCCAGACGGTCTTCTCCGCGATGTGGCTGCCGCTCGCCCTGGCCGCCGTCGGCATGGTCCTGCGCGGCGCTGGCTTCGCCTTCCGCAAGGCCTCCCGGCGGATCGCCGGGAGGCGCCTGTTCGGGGTCCTGTTCGCCCTGTCCTCACTCGTGACGCCCTTCTTCCTCGGCGCGGCCGTCGGCGGCATCGCCTCCGGCCGGGTCGCGCTCGGCACGGAGGCCTCGGCCAGGGCCTGGTCCAACCCGACCTCCCTGGTGTTCGGGCTGCTGGCCATCGCGACGACGGCCTTCCTCGGCGCCGTGTTCCTCTCCGGTGACGCCCGCCGCTTCGACGTGCCCGATCTGGTCGACCACTTCCGGGGGCGGGCCCTGGCCGCGCTGGCCGTCGTCGCCGTACTGGCCGTGGTCGCGCTGTTCGTCACGCGCTCGGACGCCCCGCACATCTGGCACGGCCTCACCCACGGCTTGGGGCTCCTGTTCGTCCTCCTGGCCGTGGCGGCCACGTTCGCCACGGCATGGCTGCTGCTGCGCCCGCCGGGCATCTGGGTACGCGTCACGGCGGTGGGGGTCGTCGCCGCGGCGGTCCTCGCCTGGGGCATGGCCCAGCGGCCCTACCTCATCCCCACCTCGCTGACCGTGGCCGACGCCGCGGGCGCCCCCTCCACCCTGACGTGGCTGGCGTTCGTCACGCTCGTGGCCCTGGTGATCGTCGCCCCGGCCGTCGCCCTCCTGTACTGGCTGGACACGCACGGCGAGCTGGAGTCGCTCACCGACGCCGACCTGCGGCGCGACGGCGCCGGACCGGGCGGGAGGAGCGATGGTGGCTGACGGCCGCCGGTCCCCGGCGGGCCTCGTCCGAGAGGCACCGGCCCCGTGAGCGAGGACCAGATCCTCCTCGGCATCGCCCTGACGGTGGCGCTGGCCGCGGTCTCGCAGATCCTGGCCAACAGGCTGCGCGTGCCGGCGCTGATCCTGCTGCTGCCGGCCGGTTTCGTCGCGGGGGCGCTGACCGACGTCATCCATCCGGACGAGCTCATCGGCGCGGAGTTCGATGCGCTGGTCTCCCTGGCCGTGGCCGTGATCCTCTACGACGCCGGTCTCGGACTCAACCTGCGCCGGCTCACCGGCCGCACCCGGGGCATCGTGGGCAGGCTCCTGGCGGTCGGCGTCCTCGGCACCTTCCTCGCCGTCGGCTTCGTCTCCCCCGCCCTGTTCGGCATGTCGCTCGCCACCGGCGCGATGCTGGGCACGATCCTCGTGGTGTCGGGCCCGACGGTGGTGGGTCCGCTGCTCGAGTACGTGCGGCCGACGGACAAGGTACGGCGCATCCTGGTCTGGGAAGGGACGCTGATCGACCCGATCGGCGGCATCCTCGGCGCGCTCGTCTTCCACGCCGTCTCCTCCTCCCACCGGATCGACATCGGCCGCGGTTACCAGATCGGCCAGTTCCTGATCAGCATGGGTGTCGGCCTGATCGGCGGGGCCGTGGGCGCCGCCCTGCTGTGGCTGACGCTGCGGATCATGCGGCTCGGCGAGACGCTCGGCACGCTCGCCCAGCTGGCCGTGGTGATCACGGTGTCGGCCGGCTGCGACATCGTCCGCGACGACACCGGGCTGATCGCCGCGATCGTCACGGGGCTGGCCGTCACCAACCTCCCGGGTTTCGACATGCCCGCCCGCCGCCCCTTCTTCGAGACGCTGGTCCAGCTGATCATCGGGCTGCTCTTCATCTCGATCTCGTCGACCGTCACCCCGGCGTCCCTGACGCCCGTGCTCCTTCCCTCCCTCATCCTCATCGCGTTCCTCGTCCTGGTCCTGCGGCCGGTGATCGCCTTCCTGTCGACCCGGAACTCAGGGCTCACCCGGGGGGAGCGGGGCTTCCTCGCCTGGATGGCGCCGCGCGGCATCGTGGCGGCCTCCACCGCCTCCGCGTTCGCAGCCACCTTGTCCGACAAGGGCCTGCCCGGGGCCTCGAAGATCCTCCCGGTCACCTTCCTGGTGATCGTGGGAACGGTTCTGCTCTACGCGCTGACCGCCGCCCCCGTGGCCCGCAGACTGGGTGTCGTCCGCCCCTCCCGCACACGCCCCCTGCTGGTGGGCGGAGACCGCTGGGTGGTCGACATGGGGAAGGCGCTGCGGTCGGCCGGCCTCGACGTCCTCATGTGGGCGGGTGACGAGGCCGAACGGGAGCGGATCAAGGACGCCGGGATCGAACTGGCTCAGGGGGAGCTGCTGGCGACGGCCACCAACCCGCGCGCACGGCTGGAGGGCGTCACCGCCGTCTTCCTGCTCACGGACGACGACGACTTCAACGCCCTGGCCTCGGTCATGGTGCAGGGCAACGTCGAAGGCCCCGTCTACCGCGTCGGCCCGCCGCACACCAGCCGCGGCGTCATCGCCCCCTACACGGGCGGCGACGTCCTCTTCGGTTCCCGGCTGGTCCGGCACGTCCTGGCGGAGCACTACCGGCAGGGCGCCCGGTACCTGGTGCAGCCGGCCACCCGGCCGGCCCCGCCGGACTTCGAGACGCTGTTCGTGGTGCGGGCCGACGGCCGGCTCGTCCCGGCCGGCGAGGCCGAGGCCGTCACCCCGGCGGAGGGAGACCTCCTCGTACTGCTCGGTCCCGTACCGCTCACGCCGCCCGGGTCCGAGCTCGGTTGAGGTTCGCGTCCAGGGTGATGGCCGCGTCGATGAACGCCAGGTGGGTGAACGCCTGCGGGAAGTTGCCGAGCTGGCGCCCGGTCAGGTCGATCTCCTCCGAGTACAGGCCCAGGTGGTTGGCGTAGGTGAGCATCTTCTCCAGCACCAGCCGTGCCTGGTCGGTGCGTCCGGCGCGGGCGAGCGCGTCGACGTACATGAACGTGCACAGCGAGAAGGTCCCTTCGGAGCCGCGCAGCCCGTCGGGCGATGCCTCGGGGTTGTAGCGGTAGACGAGGCTGTCGGTGACCAGTTCCCGGTCCATCGCCTCCAGGGTGGTCGTCCACATCGGGTCGTCGGGGGTGATGATGCCGACCGTCGGCATCCGCAGCAGGGCCGAGTCGAGGACGGCGCTGCCGTAGTGCTGCACGAATGCCTTGCGCTGCGGGTCCCAGCCCCGCTGGAGGACCTGCTCGTAGATCGCGTCGCGGGCCTGGACCCAGCGGCCGCTGGCCGCGGGCCGGCCGCTGGAGGCCGCCAGGCGCACGGCGCGGTCGAAGGCGACCCAGGACATCACCCGGCCGTAAGTGAAGTCCTGGCGGCCTCCCCGGGTCTCCCACAGGCCCTCGTCGGGCTGGTCCCAGTGGTCGGTCAGCCAGTCGAGGAGGGTGTGCAGCGAGGTCCAGGCCCGGTGGTCCAGCTGGATCCCGTGCTGGTGGGCGAAGAAGATGCTGTCCAGTGCCTCGCCGTAGATGTCCAGCTGCAGTTGGGTGGCCGCGCCGTTGCCGATGCGTACGGGGCGGGAGCCCTGGTAGCCCTCCCAGTGCTCCAGGGTCTCTTCGAAGAGGTCGGACGAGCCGTCGACGCGGTACATGACGTTCATCGGCCCGGTGTCCCCGTCGCTGCCGGCCTTCTCCCTGACCCGGTCGCGCAGCCAGCCGATGAACGCCGTCGCCTCCTCCGTGAAGCCGAGGCCCAGCAGGGCGTACACGGAGAAGGAGGCGTCGCGGATCCAGGTGAACCGGTAGTCCCAGTTGCGCTCGCCGCCCAGTTGCTCGGGCAGCCCCGCCGTGGGTGCCGCCACCAGGGCGCCGCTCGGCGCGTACGTCATCAGCTTCAGGGTGATGGCGGAGCGCTCGACGGCCTCCCGCCACCGGCCGGTGTACCGGGACTGGCGCAGCCAGGTACGCCAGTGCTCGACGGCTTCGACGAACATCATGTCGAAGTCGGCGGGCAGGATCTCGCGCGGCGGCCCGCCGGCCGCCGACTCCAGTACCACCCCCCGCTGTTGGCCGGCCTGCAGGGTCAGCGAGAAGTGCAGGTCGTGCTCCTTCGACAGGCTGGTCAGCAACCGCTCGTCCTCCCGCTCGCGGACGGCGTGAACGGTCAGCTCCATCCCCTCCGACACGAACACCGCGCCGTGCTCGGTCGTGTGCAGGGTGTGGGGCGCCCGGCCGTAGTCGAAGCGCGGCGCGATGTCGACCTCGAAGGTCATGCTGCCTCGCACGCACCGGAGCATGCGGACGATGCTGTGCCGGTCGGTGGCCGTCCTCCCCGTCGGCGGCATGAAGTCGATGACCTCGCCGGCGCCCGACTCCGTCATGAAGCGCGTCACGAGAACAGCCGTGTCAGGGAGGTACAACTGCTTCGTCGTGTACGTGGCGTTCAGGGGGGCGGCCCTGAAGTGCCCGCCCTTCTCCCGGTCCAGCAGGGCCCCGAACACGCTCGGCGAGTCGAAGCGCGGACAGCAGAACCAGTCGATCGTCCCGTCGGTGGCCACCAGGGCGGCCGTCTGCAGATCGCCGATCAGGCCGTGGTTCTCGATCAGGGGGTACTCGTCCATCGGGAACACCTTTCGGTCCGCGGGTACGGCCCGGCCGGAACACGGACGGGAGAAGGCCGATCCGATGTCACACGGTCAGCTTAGGCAGGAATGTCCGGGCCGCTCCTGCGGAGCACCGGGGGGCCGCGACGGGTCCGGCGGCGGCGTGGCAGCACGTCCGGCGGCGGTGGGGCGGCGGCCTGCGGCGGCGGCGTGCGGAGGGCGCCGAGCGGCCTTACCGTGGGGCTGAAGGCCGTCCCGAACCGCGAACCGGAGGTCGGAGGTCACCCGTGCCGTACCGACGTACGACGCCGCCCGGCCGGCGACCGGAATTCCGCTGCGGCCCCTGATGTCCTGGGCCTCCCGGTTCCGGCTGCTGCAGTACACGAAGGCCAGCCTCTGGATCGTGCCGCTGCTCGGTCTGCTCCTCGGCGTACTGCTCGCGGAATGGGCCGTCTCCGTGGACACCAGCGGGCTCCCGGCCGGCTGGCGGTACTCCGCCCCCACGGCCACCGGCGTGCTCACCGCCATCGTCGGTGCGATGATCGCCCTGCTCGGGTTCGTCGTCACGATCGGCGTGCTCGTGGTCCAGCAGGCGACGGGCACCCTGTCCCCGCGCTACATGCGCCTGTGGTACCGGGACCGGCTGCAGAAGGCGGTGCTGGCCACCTTCACCGGGACCTTCTCCTTCTCCTTCGCCCTGCTGCGCACCATCGAGGCGGACTCCGTGCCAGACATCGGGGTCACCCTGGCCGGCGCCGCCGTGTCCGTCAGCCTGTTGCTGCTGCTCGTCTACCTCAACCGGTTCACCCACAACCTCCGGCCCGTGGCCATAGCCGAACTGGTCGGACGGATGGGCGAAACGGTCCTGGCCCGCGGGGAAGCGGCGGTCCTCGGCCCCGCGCCGCGCGGGGGCGACCCCGTACCGGCGGCGGACGGCGGACCGGTCGCCTACGTACGGTCCGAGCGAGGCGGCGTGATCCAGGCGTGCCACGCGGGGCGGCTGACGGCCCTGGCGGCGCGCCACGACTGCGTCCTCGTGCTCACCCGCCTGGTCGGGGACTACGTACCGCCGGGCGCGGTCGTCGTCGAGGTCCACGGCGGGTCATCGGCACCGGATCCGCGGCGGGTGACCGGACTGATCGCCTTCGGCTCCGAGCGGACCATCGAACAGGACCCGGCGTTCGCGCTGCGGGTCCTCGTCGACATCGCCGTCCGGGCGCTCTCCCCCGCCGTGAACGACCCGACCACCGCGGTGCAAGTGCTCAACCACATCGAGGCGTTCCTCCACACGGTCGGCCGCACCGGTCTGCGCGACCGCTACGTGCTCGGCGACCCGCACGGCACCCCGCGGCTGGTGGTCCAGGGCCGAGACTGGGAGGACTACCTCCAGCTGGCCGTGACGGAGATCCGGGAGTACGGCACCTCGTCCGTCCAGGTCTGCCGGCGGCTCGGCGCCCTGCTGGAGGGCCTCCTCCACGCCGTGCCGGCCGTGTCCCGGCCGGCCGTCGACAACGAACTGTCCCTGCTGCGGGAGTCCGTCGACCGCGCGTACACCGACCCCGCCCGCCGCACCCTGGCCCGCACGACCGATCCCCAGGGCATCGGCGCCCGCCACCGCCCCGGCTGATCGATTCGATCAGCGGCTGTTGACCGGGAGGACGTCCGGGGAGAGGGCGGCGGCGTGGGCCGCGGCGGAGGTCATGTGCCGGCGGTGGTGGCGGCGGCAGAGGACCTCGTAGCCGATCTCCTCGGCCGGGCGGTTCACGTCCCCGACCACGACCTGCTCGCCTTCGACGACCATCACGCCGCCGACCGTACGGGCGTTGTGCGTGGCGCGGGCTCCGCACCAGCACAGGGCCTCGACCTGGAGCTGCTCGATCCGGTCCGCCAGCTCGATCAGGCGCTGGGAGCCGGGGAAGAGCTTCGTGCGGAAGTCCGTGGTGATGCCGAAGGCGAAGACGTCCATGTCCAGGTCGTCCACGATGCGCGCCAGCTGGTCGATCTGCTCCGGGGCGAGGAACTGGGCCTCGTCCACGATCACGTAGTCCGCCCTGCCGCCCTTCGACAGCTGCGCGACCAGGTACGCGTAGAGGTCCATGCCCTCCGGCGCCTCGACCGCCTCCGTCACCAGTCCCAGGCGCGAGGACAGCTTGCCCTCGCCCGCCCGGTCGTCACGGGTGAAGATCACGCCCTGGAGCCCCCGCGCATCACGGTTGTGGGCGATCTGGAGAGCCAGTGTGCTCTTTCCGCAGTCCATCGTTCCGGAGAAGAACACCAGCTCGGGCATGGGAAGTACGGACCTTTCGGATCGTGGGTGGAGTGACGGGGCCGGCGTGACCGGTCAGGTGCGGATTTCGAGCAGCGGGACGAGCTGCTCCTCCGCGGTCATGGAGCCGTGCATTCCGGCGAGCGCCGACTCCTTCGGCTCGTTGCGCGACGCGGTGATCGCGACATCGGCCTGGGCCGCCGCGACCACGTCGCCGATCCGGCCGAGCACGCGCTCGTCGCACTCCCCCGGCGGGCCGAACCAGCCCAGGTCCAGGGCCTCTTCGCGGCTCGCGACCCAGAAGCGGTCGCCGAGCACCTCGCGCCACACGGTCAGCACGTCGGCCTCGGCTCCCGGCACCGCGTACACGTGCCGGGCCCGGCCCTCGCCGCCCAGCAGGGCCACGCCGGCGCCGAGCTCCCAGTCCTCGTCGAAGTCGATCCGGCAGTCCTCGTCGAAGGGGACGTCGACCATGCCGTGGTCGGCGGTCACGTACAGCGCGGTGCGCGCGGGCAGCTGCTCGGCGAGCCGCTGGACGAGCCGGTCCACATACATCAGCTGGCCGCGCCAGGCGTCGGAGTCCACGCCGTGCCGGTGGCCGGCCCCGTCGAGCTCGCTGTAGTAGGTGTAGACGAGCGAGCGGTCGCCGGCCGCGAGGCGTTCGGCGGCCAGGTCCATCCGCTCCTCGCCGGTCATCCGGCCGAGGAAGGTGCCGCCGCTCAGGGCGACCTTGGTGAGCGGGGTGGTCTGGAAGGCGGGCGAGGACACCTGCGCGGTCGCCACACCGGCCTTGTCGGCCTCCTGGAAGACCGTCGGGTACGGCTGCCACGGCTTCGGCGGCGCCCACGGCTGCCAGCGGAGCTGGTTCATCAGCTCACCGGTGGCCGGGTTGCGCACGGCGTAGCCCGGCAGACCGTGGCGGGCCGGCGGCAGCCCGGTTCCGACGGACGCCAGTGAGGTGGCGGTGGTCGCCGGGAAGCCCGCGGTGATCGGGCGCCCGGTGCCGCCGCGCGAGCTGCCGAGGAGGGAGGCCAGGTACGGGGCCTCGTCCGGGTGGGCCTTGATCTGCTCCCAGCCCATGCCGTCGACCAGGAACACGCAGTTGCGGTCGGCCGGCGTCAGCTCGGCGATGGCGGCGGTGTAGCCGGGGACGCCCTGTCCGGCCACGAGCGTCGGCAGCAGATCGGCGAGCGACCCGGCGCCGTACTCCGGGACGGGGGCGCCGGCCAGGTCCAGCAGCTCCGGCTCGGTCCAGTCCTGCGGTGCCGAGTAAGCCATCAGCGGGCGGAGGGGGAGGACGTGGCCGCTGTCGCCTCGCTGAGCGCCTGCGCGAAGACGAGGGTCTGGCGCACCGCCTCCGGTCCGTCGCCGGCCTCGCTGACCCGCAGGCTGAGGTCGTCGGCGGTGGAGTTGCCGGTGTATCCGTGGTCGGAGTCGCAGTTGGGGTCTCCGCAGGCGGCCGGCTCCAGGTCGATCCGCGAGACGGCGCCCCAGCCGATGGTCAGGACGACCTCGCGGGGCAGGGTGCCGGGGGTGTAGGACTCCGGGTTGGCGACGACGCGGCTGAGCACCACGGAGGAGATGCTGGAGAGCTTGACCGACTCGGTGGAGGTCGTCGCGTACGGCGACGGGGACCCGGCGTCGGCGGCCTGCTCGTCGGTGTGGCTGACGATGAAGCGGTTGCCGGTCAGGACCAGCACGGTGACGTGGCGGCGCACCTCGTTGGAGTCGAAGGTCGTCTCCTGGTGGACCAGGTACGACGAGATCGGCTCGCCGCCCACCGCGGCCTCCACCGCCTCGGCCACGAGGGCCGGGTAGTAGCCGCTGCGCTCGATCGCCGTGCGCAGCCCCTGGGTCGTCGTACCGGATTTCGCCATGGGGTCAATGGTAAGGCCCCCCGGCTGCCCTCCTACCGCGCCGTACCCGCTCAGTAACTGGGGAGCGTCCGGGGGCCGAGATCACCGCGGGCGGGCGGATGGGCGACGCGGACGGTCGCGCTGAGGGCGCAGACGCCCTCGGCGGCGACCACGACGGGCTCCAGGGTGACTGCGATCACCTCGGGGTGGTCGTCCACGAGCCGGGACAGCCGCAGGAGCGTCGCCTCCAGGGCGGGGGTGTCGACGGGGTCGCTGCCGCGCCAGCCGAAGAGGAGCGGTGCCCCCCGGATGGACCGGATCAGTGCGGCGGCGTCCCGGTCGGTGGCCGGGACCAGCCGGTGGGCGGTGTCGCCGAGCAGCTCGGAGACCACCCCGGCGAGTCCGAAGGAGAGGACGGCGCCGGCGGCCGGGTCGATGACGGACCGCACGACGGTGTCGACGCCCCGCGGCACCATGGGCTGCACCACGGGCTGGAGCTCGGCCGGCTTGCCGAGCGCGTCGGTGAGCTCCTCGTACGAGCGCCTCAGCTCGGCCTCGTTCGTGAGGTCGAGCCGTACGCCGCCCAGGTCCGCGCGGTGGCGCAGGTGCGGGGCGGTGGTCTTGAGGGCGACCGGGTAGCCGAGGACCTCGGCGGCCCGGACGGCGGCGTCGGGACTGGGCGCGGGGAGCGTGGGCAGGACGCGGATCCCGTAGCGCGCGAGCAGCTCGCGGGCGTCCCAGTCGCTGAGGGTCAGCACGGCGCCGCCGTCGACGTCTGCGAGCAGCCCGGCGAGTTGTGCGGCGGCGCCGGCCTCGTCGATGTCCTCGTACTCGGGGACCTGCCCGGCATCGGCGAGGGCGCGGCGCCACTGCCCGTAGCGCACGGCCTCCGCGACGGCCTTGACGGCGCGCTCGGCGGCGGGATAGCTGGGGATCCGGTCCGGCTCGGGGGTGGAGGCGGCCCGGCCGGGGGCGGCGGGGGCGGCCGGGGTCCGGAGGGCGTCGGCGGCGGGGTGGGCCGGCGTCGCGTCGGCGGGGTGGGCCGGCGGCTCGTCGGCGGGCCCGCGGGTCGCGGACAGGGCCTGCACCAGCTCGGCCAGTTCCACGTGCACGACCGCCACCGGCTTGCCCGGCGTGCCGGCGACGGCCTCGCGCAGCGCGTCGGCGAGGTCGTCGGCGAGGGCGTGCTCGCTGACCCACGGGATGGCGGTCACGATCACCGCGTCGCAGTCGTCGGAGGCGAGGGCCGAGGCCAGGGAGGTGCGGAAGTCCTCCGGGGACGCGGCGGTCGTCAGGTCCAGGGGCGGCAGCGGGCGCAGGCCCTGGGCCAGGCAGGCGTCGTAGGTGAGGACCCCGAGGGACTCGGAGTTGCCGAGGATCGCGATCCGGGGTCCGGCGGGAAGCGGCTGCGAGGACAGCAGCAGGCCGACGTCCACCAGCTCGGTGACCGTGTCGACCCGGATGACGCCGGCCTGCCGCAGGAGGGCGGAGACGGTGTCCTCCGACAGCCGGGTGCCGGGGACGACGTGCCCGGCGGGGGTGTGTCGGCCGCCCTTGGCGACGACCACCGGTTTGACGGCCGCCGTCCGGCGGGCGAGGCGGGTGAACTTCCGCGGGTTGCCGAGGGTTTCGAGGTACATCAGGGCGACGTCGGTCGCCTCGTCCTCGTACCAGTACTGGAGGATGTCGTTGCCGGAGACGTCGGCCCGGTTCCCCGCGGAGACGAAGGACGACAGGCCCTCGCCGCGCCGCAGCAGCGCCGAGAGCAGGGCGATCCCGATCGCCCCGGACTGCGTGAACAGGCCGGTCCGGCCGCGCACGGGCATCGGCGCGGGGGTCAGCGAGGCGTTGAGTTCCACGTCCGGGGCGGTGTTGATCACCCCGTAGGCGTTGGGTCCGATGAGGCGCATCCCGTACGAGCGCACCTGCCGCAGCAGCTCGCGCTGGCGGGCGAGGCCGGCCGGGCCGCTGTCCCCGTATCCGGCGGAGAGGACCACGAGCCCCTGCACGCCGTGCTCGCCGCACGCGGCCACCGCGTCGGGGACCCGGTCGGCCGGCACCGCGATCACCGCGAGGTCGACGGGGGCGCCGATGGCCTCGACGGTGCGGTAGGCCCGCACCCCGTCGAGGAGGTCGCGGGTGACGGCCTCGTTGACGGCGTAGAGGTGGCCGTGGAAGCCGCTGTCGCGCAGGTTGCGCAGGGCGGCCGCGCCCACCCCGGCGCCGGAACGGCTGACCCCGACGACGGCCACCGAGCCGGGGGCCAGCAGGCGCTGGACGGATCGGGCTTCGGCGCGCTGTTCCCGGGCGCGCTGCACGGCGAGGGACTCGGCGGTGGGTTCGAGGTCGAGGGTGAGGTGGACGGAGCCGTCCTCGAAGCTGCGCTTCTGCTGGTAGCCGACGTCCGTGAACACCTTGATCATCTTGGTGTTGGCGGGCAGCACCTCGGCGGCGAACCGGCGGATGCCGCGCTCCCGCGCCACCGCGCCGATGTGTTCGAGGAGCGCGGAGGCGACGCCGCGGCCCTGGTGCGCGTCCTGGACGAGGAAGGCGACCTCGGCCTCGTCGGCGGGGGCGGAGGCGGGCCGGCCGTCGGGGCCGATGCGGTCGTAGCGGACGGTGCCGATGAAATCCTCGCCGATGGTCGCGGCGAGGCCCACGCGGTCCACGTAGTCGTGGTGCGTGAAGCGGTGCACGTCGCGGTCGGAGAGGCGGGGGTAGGGCGCGAAGAAGCGGTAGTACTTCGACTCGTCGGAGACCTGCTCGTAGAAGCTGACGAGCCGGCCGGCGTCCTCGGTGGTGATGGGCCTGATCCGGGCGGTGCCGCCGTCGCGCAGGACGACATCGGCTTCCCAGTGGGCCGGGTAGGACGGGTCCGACTCTATGGTCATGCGCATACCTTACGGCCGGACCGGGCCGGACAGCGCTCGCGCGGCGTAGTAGGCAAGCCGGGACGAACCGGTGCAAGCTGGGGACGCTCGTTCAGCGGCGAGAACAAGGAATTCAGGCCGAGGGTCGGTCCGAGCATTCGGGGCGCCGTGAGAGACTGGTCTAGACAACCGTAAGAACCTGAAGGGCATCACCATGGCAGAGCGCCGCGTCAACGTCGGTTGGGCCGAGGGCCTGCACGCTCGTCCCGCCTCGATCTTCGTCCGTGCGACGACCGCTTCCGGCGTCCCGGTGACCATCGCGAAGTCCGGCGGCGACCCCGTCAACGCCGCCTCCATGCTGGCGGTCCTGGGCCTGGGCGCCCAGGGCGGCGAGGAGATCGTCCTCGCATCCGAGGCCGAGGGCGCGGAGGCCGCCCTGGACCGCCTCGCGAAGCTGGTCGCCGAGGGCCTCGAAGAGCTCCCCGAGACGGTCTGACCCTTCGGGTTCGCCCCACAGAGCACCGGCGCCGAAGCCGCGGCCCCTCCCGGGGCCGCGGCTTCGGCGTCGATGGGCGGACCCCCCAGGGACACCGGCACTCCCGACCTGGCCGCACAATCGGCCGGAATTCACAGAATGCGGCTCGACCGCCCGCGCACCGCTGGAATTCGGCACGGCGAATTACCCCGTCGTCCGCGCCCCGAATTCCCGCGATTCCACCCTTTGTATACGGCCTCTGTTAATGCGGACCGCCCGACATGTTTACGGCAGGTTGCGAAGTGCTCACCGGCCGCCGCCTCAGCCGGTGCGCGGCAGCCGCGCGATCGGCGTGGATCGCGGCCAGGGTCCGCGCCCGCTCGGCGTCGCCGCGCGCCACCGCGTCGACGATCGCGCCGTGTTCCGCCCAGGACTCCGCGGGCCGGGCCGGCGCCTCGACCACGAACATCCACGCCACCTTGTGCCGCATCTGCGTGAGCAGCGCGATCAGCCCGGGGCTGCCGGAGGCCTGCGCGAGCGTCTCGTGGAACCAGCCCCCGAGCGCCCGCAGGTCCTCGCCCTGACCCCGCCTGGCCCGCTCCTGACCCAGCCTGACCAGCCCCCGCAGCACCTTGAGGTGTGCGTCGGTGCGGCGCCGGGCGGCCCGTGACGCCGCCAGCGGCTCCAGCAGCATCCGCAGCTCCAGCAGGTCCGCCGCCTCCTGCGCGGTCGGCTCGGCCACACAGGCCCCGGCGTGGCGGCGCGTGGTCACGAAACCTTCCGACTCCAGCGTCCGCAGCGCCTCGCGCACCGGCACCCGCGAGACCCCGTACCGGCGGGCCAGCACCTCCTCGGTCAGCCGACCGCCCGGTTCGAACACCCCGGAGACGATGTCGTCGCGAATTGCCGTGCATACCGCGTGCGCAGGAATACGCAAGACCGAACCTCCGCCTATTTCCGTCCGCCAGCCCCCCGTGCGCATCCACGCGCACACAACGACTCTATTGCAGCACAGCAAGATTTCGAGAGCGGGCGGAAATCCGAAACATTGCGCCGGAACGCGAAAACACGAAGACCCCGGCTCGGGAGGCGGGGTCTTCGTGGAGCTGTGCGCGGTGCTCGGTGAGCCGCGGAACGGGTCAGACGCTGACGCCGTGCGAGCGCAGGTACGCGATCGGGTCGATGTCCGAGCCGTACTGCGAGCCGGCGCGGGCCTCGAAGTGCAGGTGCGGGCCGCTGGAGTTGCCGGTGGAGCCCGACAGGCCGATCTGCTGGCCCGGGGTGACCTGCTGGCCGACGGAGACGTTCAGCGAGGACATGTGGCCGTACTGCGTGAAGGTGCCGTCGTTGTGCTTGATGACGACGTTGTTGCCGTACGCACCGCCCCAGCCGGCCTCGACGACGGTACCGAAGCCCACCGCGCGGACCGAGGTGCCGGAGGCGGCGTGGAAGTCGATGCCGGTGTGGCTGCCGGAGGACCACATGCCGCCGCCCGCCTTGTACTGCGTGCTGACGTAGGAGTCGTCCAGCGGGGAGACGAAGGTGTTGAGGCGCTTGCGCTCCTCTTCGCGGGCGGCGCGCTCGGCGGCCTCGCGCTCGGCCTTCGCCTTGGCCTCGGCGAGGCGCTTGGCCTCGGCGGCCTTCTGCTTGGCGTCGGCCTCGGCCTGCGCCTTGGCGGCGGCGTGCTCGGCGGCGCGGTGCTGGGCCTCGGCCTGGTCCTGGATGTCGCCCGCGAGGTCCTCGGCGACGACGACGGCGCCCAGCCCGTTCTCCGGGGCGGAGCTGCTGTGGTTGTCCGCGGCGAAGGCCGGGGCTGCGAGGGAGCCGACCACACCCGTGGTGGCGATCGCGGCGATACCGGCGTAGCCGGCGGTCTTCTTGCTCAGGCGGCTGGAACCACGGTGCTTGCCGGTACCAGCGGGACGACTGCCAAACGCCATGAAGGGTTTGATCCTTTCCTTCCTTCTCGCCTACCGGGTTAGCTGACGGGTTCGGAGCAGGAAGGTCTCCTACGGGCCTCCTCTTGCGAGGGGGTCCGATTCACCCCAGGGACTGATGTGGGTCCCCGGCTCCCCAGGCTCGCGCCTGACGGGGACTCGGCGATCGCTGTCCGGTGCCGCGGGTGCGGCGGGCACAACTGACGGACAGCACGGATGACGCTAGGCGGATCATCAGTCAATCGCCAAACAGACGCGCCTTTTTGTTGCGTACGCCACACCGCATACAAGCAACCTCACCACTAAACGGACAAAAGGGGCTCCGGCGGAAAACCGCCGGAGCCCCTTGAAAAGTGCGTCAGTTGCCCGTCATACGGGCGCCTGCGACGTCAGTTGCTGACGACCGTGACGTCACCGATCCCGAGGGCCCGCACGGGCTCCTCGATCACCGCGGCGTCGCCCACCAGGATCGTGACCAGCCGGTCCGCCGGGAACGCCTGCACGACGGCCGTGGTGGCCTCCACCGTGCCCGTCTCGGCCAACTGCGCGTACAGCTGCGCCTGGTAGTCGTCCGGCAGCTCCTGCTCGACCTGGTCGGCCAGCGTGCCGGCGACCGAGGCCGCCGTCTCGAACTTCAGCGGGGCCACGCCCACCAGGTTCTGCACGGCCACATCGCGCTCGGCGTCGGTCAGACCGCCCTCCGCGAGGGTGCGCAGCACCTTCCAGAGGTCCTCCAGCGCGGGGCCGGTGTTGGGGGTGTCCACCGATCCGCTGATGGCGAGCATGGAGGCGCCCTTGCCGTCGGCGGTGGAGCGCAGCACCTGGCCGAAGGCCCGCACGCCGTAGGTGTACCCCTTCTCCTCGCGCAGCACCTTGTCCAGGCGGGAGGTGAGGGTGCCGCCCAGGCAGTACGTGCCCAGCACCTGGGCCGCCCAGACGCGGTCGTGCCGGTCCGGCCCGATGCGCCCGATCAGCAGCTGCGTCTGGACCGCGCCCGGCCGGTCGACGATGACCACGCGGCCGGTGTCGTCGGCGGTCACCGGCGGCACGGGGCGCGCCTCGGCGGTGTCGCCGGTCCAGGCGCCCAGGGTGTCGGCCAGCACGGCGTCCAGGTCGATGCCGGTCAGGTCGCCCACGACCACCGCGGTGGCGGTGGCGGGCCGTACGTGGGCCTCGTAGAAGGCGCGTACGGCGGCGGAGTCGATCCGGGCGACCGTCTCCTCGGTGCCCTGGCGCGGCCGGGACATCCGCAGGGACGCCGGGAAGAGCTCCTTGGAGAGCTCCTTGGCGGCGCGGCGCTGCGGGTTGGCCAGCTCGTGCGGGATCTCGTCGAGCCGGTTGCGCACCAGCCGGTCGACCTCGGCGTCGGCGAAGGCGGGCGCGCGCAGCGCCTCGGCGAGCAGGCCCAGCGCCTTGGCCAGCCGGGATGCGGGCACCTCCAGGGAGACCCGCAGGCCCGGGTGGTCGGCGTGCGCGTCGAGGGTGGCTCCGCAGCGCTCCAGCTCGGCCGCGAACTCCTCGGCGGAGTGCTTGTCGGTGCCCTCCGACAGGGCGCGCGCCATGATGGTCGCCACGCCGTCCAGGCCCTCGGGCTCGGCGTCGAGGGGCGCGGTGAGGTTGATCTCGACCGCGACGACCTGCTGGCCGGGGCGGTGGCAGCGCAGCAGGGTCAGCCCGTTGGACAGCGTCGCGCGCTCGGGGGCCGGGAAGGCCCACGGCTGCGGCTCCCCGGCCTGCGGCCGCGGGTGGAAGGTCATCGTGACGGCTGCGGTGTCGCTCACTGCTCCGCCCCCTCGTTCTCGTCGCTGTCGGCGTTCTCTTCGCCCTCTTCGCCCTCTTCGCCCTCGGCCGCGAGGGGCTCGTAGACGAGCACCGCGCGGTTGTCCGGGCGCAGTCGGGCCGCGGCCACGGCCTGCACCTCCTCGGCGGTGATGTCGAGGACACGCTGTACGGCGGTGAGGGCCAGCTGCGGGTCGCCGAACAGCACCGCGTACCGGCACAGTTCGTCGGCGCGGCCGGCCACCGTGCTCAGCCGGTCCAGCCACTCGCGCTCCAGCTGCGCCTGGGCGCGCTCCATCTCCTCGGCGGTCGGGCCCTCGGCGGCGAACCGCGCGAGCTCCTCGTCGACGGCCGCCTCGATGGCGGGGATCTCGACCCCGCTGGAGGTCTTGACGTCCAGCCAGCCCAGCGACGGCGCCCCGGCCAGGCGGAGCATGCCGAAGCCGGCGGCGACGGCCGTCTGGTCGCGGCGTACCAGCCGGTTGTGCAGCAGCGAGGACTCGCCGCCGCCCAGGATGGTCAGCGCCACGTCGGCGGCGTCGCACTCGCGGGTGCCGTCGTGCGGCAGCCGGTAGGCGGCCATCAGCGCGCGCGCCGGAACCTCCTCGACGATCTCCTCGCGCAGCTGCTCCCCGATGACGTCGGGCAGCGAGCCGTCGCGGGGCGGCTGCTTGCCGTCGTGGGAGGGGATGGTGCCGAAGTACTTCTCGACCCAGGCGAGCGTCTGCTCGGGGTCGATGTCGCCGACGACCGACAGCACCGCGTTGTTGGGCGCGTAGTACGTACGGAAGAAGGTGCGCGCGTCCTCCAGGGACGCGGCGTCCAGATCGGCCATGGAGCCGATCGGGGTGTGGTGGTACGGGTGGCCCTCCGGGTACGCCAGGGCGGTCAGCCGCTCGAAGGCGGTGCCGTACGGGACGTTGTCGTAGCGCTGGCGGCGCTCGTTCTTGACGACGTCGCGCTGGTTCTCCATGGACTCTTCGTCCAGGGCGGCCAGCAGCGACCCCATCCGGTCCGCCTCCAGCCAGAGCGCGAGCTCCAGCTGGTGGGTCGGCATCGTCTCGAAGTAGTTGGTGCGCTCGAAGCTGGTGGTGCCGTTGAGGGAGCCGCCGGCACCCTGGACCAGCTCGAAGTGTCCGTTGCCCGGTACGCTCGCCGAACCCTGGAACATCAGGTGCTCGAAGAGGTGAGCCAGGCCGGTACGCCCCTTGACTTCGTGGCGCGAGCCGACGTCGTACCAGAGGCATACCGCGGCGACCGGGGTCAGGTGGTCCTCGGACAGCACCACGCGCAGGCCGTTGGCCAGCCGGTGCTCGGTCGCTGTCAGGCCGCCGGAGCCGGCCTGGGCTGTGGCCGTGTGACCCATGGGCATGTGGTCCCTTCGATCGCGATGCAGAGATTTCCGTCAGACCTGCCACTGTATGCAAGCGCGTCGGCCACCGGATAAGTTCCCGGGCCAGACCTGGGTCGGAGTCGGCGTTGTCGGTCCCCCGGGCCACAATGGTCGGCGTCGTACCCCTGCCGGCCAACGGCAGGACCCAGCCAGACCCCGCCAGACCAGCCAGACACCCAGCACATACATTCTTGGTTAAGGAGCCGCGCAGCGATGGCCCGCCGCAGCACGAAGACCCCGCCGCCGGAGGATTTCGAGGAGAAGATCCTCGACATCGACGTCGTCGACGAAATGCAGGGCTCCTTCCTCGAGTACGCGTACTCGGTGATCTACTCCCGTGCCCTGCCCGACGCCCGGGACGGCATGAAGCCGGTGCACCGCCGCATCGTCTACCAGATGAACGAGATGGGCCTGCGTCCCGACCGCGGGTACGTGAAGTGCGCCCGCGTCGTCGGCGAGGTGATGGGCAAGCTCCACCCCCACGGCGACGCGTCGATCTACGACGCCCTCGTGCGCATGGCACAGCCCTTCTCCATGCGGCTGCCGCTCGTCGACGGCCACGGCAACTTCGGTTCGCTCGGCAACGACGACCCGCCGGCCGCGATGCGCTACACCGAGTGCCGCATGGCCGACGCCACGTCTTTGATGACGGAGTCGATCGACGAGGACACCGTCGACTTCACCGCCAACTACGACGGCCAGGAGCAGGAGCCGGTGGCGCTGCCCGCCGCCTACCCGAACCTGCTGGTCAACGGCGCGTCCGGGATCGCGGTCGGGATGGCGACCAACATGCCCCCGCACAACCTCGGCGAGGTCATCGCGGCCG
This sequence comes from Streptomyces sp. NPDC023541, assembly GCF_055559995.1. Lineage (NCBI taxonomy): Bacteria > Bacillati > Actinomycetota > Actinomycetes > Kitasatosporales > Streptomycetaceae > Streptomyces > Streptomyces sp. NPDC023541. Next base: position 142,168 of record NZ_JBVHJO010000010.1, on the reverse strand, counting down.
CCCGCCACCTGATCCGCCACCCGCACGCGGACCTGGAGGCGCTGATGCGCTTCGTACCGGGTCCCGACCTGCCCACGGGCGGCCGGATCGTCGGGCTCTCCGGCATCAAGGACGCCTACGAGAACGGCCGCGGGTCCTTCAAGATCCGCGCGACGGTGGCCGTGGAGAACGTGACGGCGCGCCGCAAGGGCTTGGTCGTCACCGAACTGCCCTTCATGGTGGGCCCCGAGAAGGTCATCGCGAAGATCAAGGACCTGGTCGGCTCGAAGAAGCTCCAGGGCATCGCCGACGTCAAGGACCTCACCGACCGGGCCCACGGCCTGCGCCTGGTCATCGAGATCAAGAACGGCTTCCACCCGGAGGCCGTGCTGGAGCAGCTCTACAAGCTGACGCCGATGGAGGAGTCCTTCGGCATCAACAACGTGGCGCTGGTGGACGGGCAGCCGCTCACCCTCGGCCTCAAGGAACTGCTCGAGGTCTACCTCGACCACCGTTTCGAGGTCGTCCGCCGGCGCAGCGAGTTCCGCCGCACCAAGCGCCGGAACCGGCTGCATCTCGTCGAGGGCCTGCTCGTGGCCCTGATCGACATCGACGAGGTCATCCGCCTCATCCGCGACAGTGAGAACTCCGCCCAGGCCAAGGCCCGGCTCATGGAGCGGTTCTCGCTGAGCGAGATCCAGACCCAGTACATCCTGGACACCCCGCTGCGCCGGCTCACCAAGTTCGACCGCCTGGAGCTGGAGTCGGAGCGCGACCGGCTGACGGGCGAGATCGACGAGCTGACCGGGATCCTGGAGTCCGACAACGAGCTGCGCAAGCTGGTTTCCTCGGAACTGGCTGCCGTCGCGAAGAAGTTCGGCACCGAGCGCCGTACGGTCCTGCTGGAGTCGGCGGGCACCGCGGTGTCGGCCGTTCCGCTGGAGGTCGCGGACGACCCGTGCCGGGTGCTGCTGTCCTCGACCGGCCTGCTGGCCCGTACGGCGAACGGCGAGCCGCTGCCGCAGGACGAGGGCGGCGCCCGGGCCAAGCACGACCTGATCGTCTCGCAGGTCGCGGCCACCGCGCGCGCCGACATCGGCGTCGTCACCTCCACCGGCCGGCTGCTGCGGCTCTCCGTGATCGACCTGCCGCAGCTGCCGGACACGCACGCCGCGCCGAACCTCGCGGGCGGCGCGCCGGTCTCGGAGTTCCTCTCCGCACTGGAGGCGGACGAGAAGGTGATCTGCCTGACCTCGCTGGACGAGTCCTCGCAGGGGCTGGCGCTGGGCACCGAGCAGGGCGTGGTCAAGCGCGTCGTGCCGGACTACCCGGCCAACAAGGACGAGCTGGAGGTCATCACCCTCAAGGACGGTGACCGGATCGTCGGCGCGGTCGAGCTGCGCACGGGCGAGGAGGACCTGGTCTTCATCACCGACGACGCCCAGCTGCTGCGCTACCCCGCGGGCCAGGTGCGCCCCCAGGGCCGCCCGGCGGGCGGCATGGCGGGCATCAAGCTCTCCGAGAACGCCAAGGTGATCCACTTCTCGGCCGTCGACCCGGGCCGGGACGCCGTGGTGTTCACGGTGGCCGGCGCGCACGGGACCCTGGACGACTCCCTGCTGTCCGGGAAGCTGACCCCCTTCGACCAGTACCCGCGCAAGGGCCGCGCCACCGGCGGCGTGCGCTGCCAGCGGTTCCTGAAGGGCGAGGACCTGCTGGTGCTGGCCTGGGCCGGCGCCGCCCCCGCCCGCGCGGCGGCGGCGAACGGCACTCCGGCCGAGCTGCCGGCCCACGACCCGCGCCGGGACGGCTCGGGGGCGCCCCTGCCGGCGGCCGTGGCGGCGCTGGCGGGACCCGCGCTGTAGGAGGTTCCAGACCATTCGGGTGGTACGTCCGGGGGACGTACCACCCGAATGGCGACTAGTGTTTTCCCTCTTGGCACTGTCGGGTGGGGCGGGAGAACACAGAGCTGATGAGTCGTCGGTCGGGCGGTTTGATCGGGGACTGGGCCGAGGCCCAGCGCCGGATGCAGCAGACACAGCTGATCCAGCACCGCGAGGCGGAACGCCGACAGCGGGCGTACGAACGCGAGGCGGCCCGGGGGCAGCGCGAGCAGCAGGCCGCGTACCGCCAGCACCGGGAGGCCGAGGCACGACGGCGTACGGAGCGCATCGAGGCGGAGGTCGCCGCCCTGCAAGGCCTGCTGGCCGCGGGATGCCGGGCACCCGCGTTCCGCACGGCCGCTCTGGTCAGGTCCGAACAGCTTGAGCCCTTCGCCCCGGGCAACCTCGCGCATCCGCTGCCGATGCCGCGCATCGAGCAGTTCCAGCACCAGAACACCGGCTGGACCCTCGGCTCGAACCGCCGGGCGCAGGCGGAGCGCGACGCGCACGCCCGCTACACCCAGGCCTGGCAGGCGGCTCACGCCGCGGAACTGCAGCGTCAGCAGCAACTGGCGGCGTACCGCGGGCAGTACGACCAGTGGGCCGCGCAGCAGCTCGCCGGGATCCGCGAGCACAACAACGGCCTCGCCGAGCTGGGCAGGGCGCTGCGCGCGGGGGACGCGGACGCCGCCGTGGAGTACTTCTCGGCCGCTCTCTACGCTTCCACCGCCTGGCCAGAAGCGCTGCCCAGGCAGCTGGCCGCCGCCTACGACCGGGGCGGGCGGGAGCTGGTGCTGGACTGGCAGCTGCCCGGATTCCAGGTGGTGCCCGAGGCCAAGTCGGTCCGGTACATGGCGAGCACGGACCAGGACAAGGAGACGGCCCGCCCTGCGACGCAGCGCCGCGCACTGTACCGGGACCTGCTGGCGCAGTGCCTGCTGCTGGTGGTGCGGGAGCTGTACGCGGCGGACGAGTTCGGCGCACTGGAGTCCGTGGTGGTCAACGGCTTCGTGGACGACCACGATCCGGTGACGGGGCAGGAGGCGCGGATCGTCCTGGGCTCGGTGTCGGCGGCCCGCTCCGCCTTCGCGGGGCTGCGATTGGAGCAGGTCAGCGCGGTGGACTGCCTGGTGGAGGGTTTGCGCGGGCAGCTGTCGGCGCGCCCCGACCAGCTGACGGCCGTACGCCCGGGACGCCGGCCCGACGAGGTCGGCGGAGGAGTCGTCAGCCACGGCGGGCACGCGGGCGGCGACGAGGACGAGCCGGACCTCTTCGTGATGGACCCGATCGCCTTCGAGAACCTGGTGGCGGAGCTCTTCCGGGCGATGGGCATGGAGGCGGTGACCACCCAGCGGTCCGGTGACGGCGGGGTGGACATCGAGGCGAATGACCCTTCCCCGATCACGGGCGGACGCATCGTGGTGCAGGTCAAGCGCTACCGGAACACCGTGCCGCCCACGGCGGTACGGGACTTGTACGGCACGGTCCAGGACAAGGGGGCGAACAAGGGGGTGCTGGTCACCACCTCGTCCTTCGGTCCCACGTCGTACACCTTCTCCAACGGCAAGCCGTTGGAGTTGGTTCCCGGGGACAAGCTGGTGGAGCTCCTGCACCAGTACGGGCTGCGCGGGCGCCTCGGCGGCGGTCCGGCGGGCGCGGTCCCGGCGCAGCGCTCTCCCGAGCCGGCCCCGCCGGCCGACCACAACGTGCTCGGCATGACGTGGTCCGGCCGGGTCGCCCTGGACGTGTGCGCCCTCGTCTGCACGGGCAACCGGGTGCTGAGCGAGGACCACTTCGTGTTCTTCAACAATCCACGCACGCCGGACGGTTCGGTACGGGCCAGGGCGCACGCGGCACCGGACAAGGCGGCGCTGGAGGTCTCCTTCGAGGCCCTGCCGCGCGAAGCGGACCGGCTGGTGCTGGTGGCCGCCGTGGACCCGGAGGCCGATCCGCATGCCGACCTGGCCGGTTTCACCGAGGCCCGGATCCGGCTCCTGGACGCGGCGGGCGCGGAGGCCGGGCAGCTGGAGGTCTCCGACGGCCGGGCCGGCGAGACCGCGCTGGTGCTCGGCTCGTTCCGGCGCCGCCCCAACGGCGACTGGGACTTCGTGATCGGCGGCAAGGGCTACCGTGGCGGCCTGGGGGACCTGCTGCGCGAGTACGGCGTGGAGGTCGCCTAGGGGTGGAGCGGATGGAGCGGGTGGAGCGGGTGGACGAGTCCGCCGACCGATCGGCGGAGCCGGTCTGGCTGGTGGCCGCGAACGTCGTGGCCTGGCGTCGCTGTGGGGTCGGCGGCCAGGAACTGCACCCGGGGACGAAGTGCTTCAAGGGCGGGGCGAAGGTGTACGTCGCCAGGGTGTACTGGGGTCCGGGGGGCGACCGGGTCACGGTGGCCGGGCGTGAACGGCACACCGGCCGGTGGATCGTCATCGACACGGCGACGCGCCACCTGTACGGCTTCCGGCCCAAGCTCGTCCACACGCCGCGCGTCCTGGAACGGCTGCGCGAGGAACGCTACGCGCGCGGTTTCGCCACGGAGGAGCACGTGGTGGACGCCTCCGCGGTGCTGGAGCGGTACGCGCGCCAGTACCGTGCCGAGACGGCGCCGAAGAGTCCGCACCCGGACCGCTGCCTGTGCCACGCCTGCCTCACCGGCGAGGCGGAGTACCCGGACGGCTCCGGCGGTCCGGGCGCCGCCGAGTAGGCGCGGCTCGGGCGGGCCCCTGCGGAGCAACTCTTGCCGCCGCCCGTCCCGCGGGTCTCCTCTTGTGTCAGGCGAATGGGCCGTCACACGTCGGAGGAGACGCGACGCAGTGGCTCGACGACGAGTTCGGACAGGGCGGGGAAGGGCCGTCCTTCCGGGCCGCGAGCGCCACCGCCTCCGCGTCCCCCTCGCGTACCGCGGCGTCGGCCGACCCCTCGTCCGGGCCGTTGCGAAGCAGGAGCGGCCCGCGCAGCCGACCCGCGGCCCCCGGCCCTCGGGGAGCGCTCCGGTGGGGCCGGACCCGAAAGTGCCCGGCGCCCGCACCTCGGCGCAAGGCGTCCAGGCGGCCCAGTGCGTCGTCCCTGCACTTGCTGAACAGCGAACGGGCCACCGTCGGCAGGCCTCCGCTCGTGCTCGACCAGGACCTCAGCGGCTTCGCCCGCAGCGGGCCGAGCACATGAAGCTCGCGCACCTGGACGGGCGAGAACGTCGTCTGGTGGAGCGCGCCTCGTTGACCGCCCGGGAAGCCGCCTCGGGACCGCACTCGGGGGAAGCCTGCGGGAAGGGCGCGCCCGGGCGCTGCGTGATCAATACGTCAGGAGCGTCTCGGACGTGTCCGGCCCGGGGGCGTCGCCCTCATCCTGCGCGGGCCGGTCGACGTACCGCAGGACACCCCACATGCTGTCGGGGTTCGCGTCCTGCGGGGCCTCCTCGCGGCAGGCCTCCAACTCGCGCACCAGTCCCTCACCGTCGGTGCCCGAGCCGATCAGGACCAGCTGCGTCTGCCGTGTCTCGCCCCGCGTCCAGGGCTGCGGGGCGAAGCGGAGGAAGCGGCCGACGGCCTGGAGCTCGTAGCGCTCCTCGTGTCCGGGTACCCCGAACCACACGAAGCCCTTGATCCGGTAGAGCCCGGCCGGGCGCCGGTCGAGGAAGTCCATGAACCGGCGCGGGGAGAGGGCCTGCTGCGAGCTGAACTCCGTGCTCTCGTACGCGGCGTGCGCATGAGCGCAGCGGTCGTGGCCGTCTTCCTCCGCGAGCAGGTCCTCGAAGGAAAGCTGCCCCCGGGTCTCGGTCCAGGGCCGGCGGTCGAAGAGCAGCTCCGGGTCGATGCGGCCGTGGTCGGCGCCCACGACCGGGGTGCCGGGCGCGCAGAGCGCGGCGAGTTCGGTCTCGATCCTGATCCGTTCGCGCGCGTCGACCCGGTCGGTCTTGTTGAGTACCACCAGGTCTGCGACGGCGAGGTGGCGGTCGGTCTCCGGATGCCGGGCCCGGGTCACGTCGAATTCCGCCGCGTCCACGACCTCCACCATGCCGCCGTACCGGACGGCCGGGTTCTCGCTGGCCATCAGCATGCGGATCATCTCCTGGGGTTCGGCCAGGCCGCTCGCCTCGATGACGATCACGTCGATCCTGTGGACGGGAGCGGAGAGCTTCTCCAGATACGCGTCCAGCTCGCTGCCGTCGACGGCGCAGCACAGGCAGCCGCCTCCGAGGGAGACCATGGAGTCCCCGACCTGGCCGGCCACCGACATCGCGTCGACCTCGATCGAGCCGAAGTCATTGACGACGACCCCGATACGGGTGCCCCCACGGCCGGCGAGGAGGTGGTTCAGCACGGTGGTCTTCCCGGATCCGAGGAATCCGGCGAGGACGACGACGGGGATGGGCTGCCTGCTGTTCACCCGGTCGATCGTAGCCATGCCCGGTCAGTCGAGGAGCGGCACCGGCTGCGGCGGGGTGGGGCCCGTGTACCGGGCGGCCGGTCGGATGATCTTCGAATCGGTGGCCTGCTCCAGGATGTTCGCGCTCCAGCCGACGACCCGGGCCGCGCAGAAGGTCGGAGTGAACATCTCGCGCGGCAGTCCGCACAGCTCCATGACCACGCCCGCGTAGAACTCCACGTTGGTGTGCAGTTCCCGGCCCGGCTTGAGTTCGGCGAGGATCTCCTCCACCTGGCGCTCGACCTCGACGGCGAAGTCCACGAGGGGGCCGCCGAAGCCGAGGGCGATGTCGCGCAGCATGCGTGAGCGGGGGTCCTCGGTGCGGTAGACGGGGTGCCCGAAGCCCATGATCCGGTCGCCGGCGAGGACCCGTTCCCGGATCCACGGCCCTATCCGGTCCACGGTGCCGATCGCGTCGAGGGTGTCCAGGGCGCGGCTGGGGGCGCCTCCGTGCAGCGGGCCTGAGAGGGCGCCGACGGCGCCGGTCAGGCAGGCTGCGACGTCGGCGCCGGTGGAGGCGATCACCCGGGCGGTGAACGTCGAGGCGTTGAAGCCGTGGTCGACGGTGGACACCAGGTACCGCTCGACCGCGCGGGCCCGGACCGGATCGGGCTCGTCGCCGGTCAGCATGTAGAGGTAGTTGGCGGCATACGGGAGGTCCTCGCGCGGCTCGACCGGCTCCAGGCCCTGGCCCAGCCGGTGCAGGGCGGTCAGCAGGGTCGGCACGGCGGCGCAGGCGGCCAGCGCGTCCGCGGCCCGCCGCTCGGGGGTCAGGTCGTACACCGGCCGGAATCCGGCGGACGCTCCGAGGAGCGAGAGCGCGGTGCGCAGCCCGGCGAGCGGGCCGGAGAGCCGGGTGGCGCGGGCGAGGTCCGGCAGGACGACCCGTACCTCCTCGGGGAGCCGGCGCAGCGCGGCGGTCTCGGCGGTGAAGGCGGCCCGCTCGGCGGCGTCCGCCGGGAGCGTGCCGCGGAACATCAGGTGCCACACGTCCTCGAAGCTGCGGCTCGCGGCGAGCTCCACGGCCGAGTACTGGCGGTAGTGGTAGAAGCCCTCGCGGCCCCGGACGTCACCCAACTCGGTTTCGGTGACCACGACTCCCGCGAGGCCCCGCGGTCCTTCGATGGTGCTGTCGGTGGTGTTCATGCATCGACCATCCATGATGGACTGAATCCTTGTCAATGTTGATTGAATCAATATTGCAAGCAATCTGTAGGGTGTTCCTCATGAGTGACCAGACGGACGGCGGACGCAGGCTCAGCACGCAGGAGGCGGCCAGGGTGCTCGGTGTGAAGCCGGCGACGGTGTACGCCTACGTCAGCCGGGGCCAGCTCGCCAGCCGCCGTGATCCGGCCGGGCGCGGCAGCAGCTTCGACGCCGCCGAGGTGGAGGCACTGGCCCGGCGCAGCCGGCGCGAGGCGGCGGCCCCCGCCGCGGGGGAACTCTCCGTCCGCACGGCGCTCACCCTCATCGAACCCGACCGGTACTACTTCCGGGGCGTCGACGCCGTGGCCCTGGCTTCGCGGTACCGCTTCGAGGAGGTCGCCGAATGGCTCTGGACGGGGAACCTCGCCCCCGGGACCCGGTTCACCGCTCCCCCGGAGGCGCTGGAGGCGGCCCGGCGGGCGGTGGAGGCCCTGCCGGCGCACAGCGGCCCGGTGGACCGGCTTCGGGTGGCCGTCGCCGCCGCCGCGGTGGCTGATCCGCTGCGCTTCGACCTGTCGGAGGATGCGGTACTGGGCGCTGCGCGCTGCCTGATTCCGACACTCGTCGGCGCCCTGCCCGCGGCGGGCACCGCGTGGGCCGGCGACGGCCGCATCGCCCGCCGGCTGTGGTCCCGGCTGACGCCGCGGGAGCCCGACCCGGACGCGCTCGCCGTGCTGGACCTGGCGCTGGCGCTGCTGGTCGACCACGACCTGGCCGCGTCCACGCTGGCCGTACGCGTGGCGGCCTCGGCGCGCGCACATCCGTACGCGGCGGTGTCTGCCGGGCTGGGCGCGCTCGAAGGGCCGCTGCACGGCGCGGCCGGGCGGCTGGCCCACCGGATGCTGGTGGAGGTCCTGGAACAGGGCGGGGCCGCTCCGGTGGTCGCCGAGTACCTGCGGGCCGGGCATCGGGTCCCGGGCCTGGGGCACCGCCTCTACCGGGGCGAGGACCCCCGGGCGGGTGCGCTGTTCGCCCGGCTGGAAGGGCTGGGGCAGGCCGGCCCCGCACTGGCGGCGGCCCGCGAGGTGGCCGCGGTCATGGCCCGCCAGGGCGGGCTGCACGCCAACGTGGACCTGGCCCTGGCGGTCCTGACGGTGTCGTGCGGAATGCCGGCCGAGGCCGGCGAGACCGTCTTCGCGGTGGCCCGCACCGCGGGCTGGATCGCCCACGCGCTGGAGGAGTATGAGGAGCGCCCGCTGCGCATGCGGCCGAGCGGCCAGTACCACGGCCCACGCCCACCCCAGCCGATGCCCTGAGGGGTGTCTCACCGACTACAAGGGCGCAAGCGTTCCGCTTCTGCCGGGGCCGACCTACCGTTGCTGTCCATGCGGTTCCCCCACATGAGCGCTCGGCGCCTCGGGCTGCCCAGACGGGCGGTCTCGCAGATCCTCCTGACCCAGCTGGCCATCGCCGCCGGGGTCGTCGTGCTGGCCACGGGCCTGTTCCTGGCACCTCTCGGCGCCCAGCTCGACGACCAGGCCATGCGGCGCGCCCTGGCCATCGCGCAGAGCACCGCGGCCGACCCCTCGATCGCCGCCGGCCTCCTGAACTCGGCGGCGTCGCCGGACAGCCCGGTGCAGGCCTCGGCCGAGCGGATCCGCCGGGCGACCGGTGCCGAGTACGTCGTCGTCCTCGACCTGGACGGCATCCGCCGCTCGCACCCGAGCCCGGAGCGGATCGGGCTGCCCGTCTCCACCGACCCGGCCGACGCCCTGGCCGGCCGCGAGGTCATGGAGATCGACGACGGAACCCTGGGCCGCTCCGCCCGCGGCAAGGTCCCGCTCGTCGCCGCCGACGGCGAGATCGTCGGCGCGGTCTCCGTCGGCATCGCCTACGACAGCGTCCGCGACCGTCTGCTCGGGGCCATCCCGGGGCTCCTCGCCTACGCCGGCGGCGCCTTGGCCGCGGGCGCCCTCGCCGCCTACCTCCTCTCCCGCAGGATCCAACGCCAGACCCGCGACCTGGCCTTCTCCGACATCGCCGGCCTGCTCGCCGAGCGCGAGGCCATGCTGCACTCCATCCGCGAAGGAGTGATCGCCCTCGCCCCCGACGGCCGCGTCCGCCTCGTCAACGACGAGGCCGCCCGCCTGCTGGGCCTCGCCCCCGACGCCACCGGTACGTTCGCCGGACGCCCGCTGGACGACGTCCTCGGCGCCGGCCGCACCGCCGACGTACTCTCCGGCCGTGTGACGGGCCGTGACCTGCTCACCGTCCAAGGCCCCCGGGTCCTGGTCGCCAACCGCAGGCCCACCGCGGACGGAGGCGCCGTCGCCACCCTGCGCGACCGCACCGAACTGGAGCACCTGAGCCGCGAACTCGACTCCACCCATGGCCTCATCGACGCCCTGCGCGCCCAGGACCACGAACACGCCAACCGCCTCCACACCCTCCTCGGCCTGCTGGAGCTGGGCCTGCACGAGGAGGCGGTGGAATTCGTGACGGAAGTGGTCGGCGTGCACCGCACGACCGCCGAACAGGTCACCGAGAAGGTCCACGACCCGCTGCTGGCCGCCCTCCTCGTCGGCAAGGCCACCGTCGCCGCCGAGCGCGGCATCCCCCTGCGGCTGGCCGCAGCCACCCTCCTCCCCGACCGCCTGGTCGACCCGGGCGGACTCGTCACGATCGTCGGCAATCTGGTGGACAACGCCCTGGACGCCGCCGCCGGCGGAGCCGCGCCCCTGGTCGAGGTGGAGCTGCGCGCGGAGGGCCGCACCGCCGTGCTGCGGGTGCGTGACAGCGGCCCCGGGGTCCCCGCCGCGCGCCGCGAGGAGATCTTCACTGCGGGCTGGTCGACCAAGCAGCCCCGGGCCCACCGCGAGCGCGGGCTGGGCCTCGCCCTCGTACGCCGTCTCGCGGAGCGGCAGGGCGGCAGCGCCCGGGCCGGTGAAGCAGCGGACGGAGGGGCGGAGTTCTCCGTCGTACTCCCGGAGGCCCTGCGGTGAACGAGACCCCGATCCACGTATTGGTCGTCGACGACGACATGCGTGTTGCCCGGATCAACGCGGCGTACGTCGCGAAGGTTCCCGGTTTCCGGGTGACGGCGCGGGCCCATTCGGCGGCCGAAGCCCTGGACCTGCTCTCCACCCACCCGGTGGACCTGGTCCTCCTCGACCACTACCTCCCCGACGAGAACGGCCTGGACCTGGTCCGCCGCCTGCGCCAGCGCGGCCACGGCACCGATGTGATCATGGTCACCGCTGCCCGTGACCTGGCCACCGTGCAGTCCGCCATGCGCCTCGGAGCCCTCCAGTACCTGGTCAAACCCTTCACCTTCGCGGGGCTGCGCGCCCGGCTGGAGGCGTACGGCTCACTGCGCCGCACCCTGGACACGGGCGGCGAGGCCGAACAGGCCGAAGTGGACCGGATCTTCGGAGCCCTGGCCGGTGCCGGCTGCGTGAACGAGCTCCCCAAGGGCCACTCCCCCACCACGGCCGAGCTCGTCCGCCAAGTCCTGCGCACGGCCGACGGCCCGCTGTCCACCCAGCAGATCGCCGACCGCGCGGGCATCAGCCGCCAGACCGCCCAGCGCTACCTGAAGCTCCTCGAACGCAACGGCCGCGTCACGCTGGCCCTGCGCTACGGCGAGACCGGCCGTCCGGAACACCGCTACACCTGGCTCCCCTCGGAGGGACCGGTCTGACCCCTCGGCTCAGACCGCTCCGGCGCCGGTCAGGGAGCGGACCTCCGTCTCCGCGTGCTTCGCCTCGTCCGGCTCCTCGTTCGAGGTGGCCGTGCCCAGCCAGCCGGCCAGGAAGCCCAGCGGGATCGAGACGATCCCCGGGTTCTGGAGCGGGAAGAACTGGAAGTCCGCTCCCGGGAACAGCGACTCCGGGCTCCCCGACACCACGGGTGAGACCAGGACGAGCAGCACCGCCGGAACCAGACCCCCGTACACCGACCAGACGGCTCCGCGCGTGGTGAAACCGCGCCAGAACAGCGAGTACAGCAGCACCGGAAGGTTCGCGGAGGCCGCCACCGCGAAGGCCAGCCCCACCAGGAACGCCACGTTGAGGTTCTGGGCGAGCAGGCCGAGGGCGATGGCCACGGCCCCGATGCCCACGGCCGCGCCCCGGGCCACCGAGACCTCGCTGCGCTGCTTGGCCCGCCTCCGCTTGAGCGAGGCATACAGGTCGTGCGCGACGGAGGCGGACGAGGCCAGGGTGATGCCGGCGACCACGGCCAGGATGGTGGCGAAGGCGATGGCGGCGACGAAGGCGAACAGCACCGCGCCACCGGTCGTCTCGGCGCCCCCGCCGAGGAAGGCCGCGAGCAGCGGAACGGCCGTGTTCCCCGAGGCGTTGGAAGCCCGGACCTCGTCCGGCCCGACCAGGGCCGCCGCGCCGAAGCCGAGCACGATGGTCATCAGGTAGAAGCCGCCGATCAGCGCGATCGCCCACACCACCGAGCGGCGGGCCGCACGGGCGGTGGGCACGGTGTAGAAGCGCGACAGGATGTGCGGCAGTCCGGCGGTGCCCAGGACCAGCGCGAGGCCGAGGCTGATGAAGTCGAAGCGGGCGGTCCAGTCCCCGCCGTACTTCAGGCCGGGACTGAGGAACCGGATTCCGTACCCGCTGCGTTCGGCGGCGGTGGTGAGCAGCCGGTCGAAATCACCGTGGAAGCGCAGCAGCACGAGCACGGTCAGGGTGATCGCCCCGCCCATCAGCAGCACGGCCTTCACGATCTGGATCCAGGTGGTAGCCCGCATGCCGCCGAAGGACACGTAGACCACCATCAGGGCGCCCACCCCGATCACGGTGAGGGTCCGGGCCGCGGCGCTGGAGTTCCCGAGCAGCAGCCCCACGAGGCTGCCCGCGCCGACCATCTGCGCGACGAGGTAGAGCACGGACACGGCGACCGAGGAGATCCCGGCGGCGATCCGCACCGGGCGCTCGCTCATCCGGGCGGCGACCACGTCGGCGAGGGTGAAGCGCCCGCAGTTGCGCACCAGTTCGGCGACGAGGAACAGCACCACCAGCCAGGCGACGAGGAATCCCACCGAGTAGAGCAGGCCGTCGTAGCCGAACAGGGCGATCAGACCGGAGATGCCGAGGAACGAGGCCGCGGACATGTAGTCGCCCGCGATGGCGAACCCGTTCTCCATCGGGGAGAAGAGCCTCCCGCCGGCGTAGAACTCCTCGGCCGAACCGTGCCGGTTGCGGCTGACCCAGGTGGTGATCCCCAGGGTCACCGCGATGAACAGGCTGAACAGCATCAGCGCGAGGGTCTGGTGTTCGGTCGTCACCGGCCCGCCCTCCTCGCCCGGGACCGCTCCTGGCCGCGTTCCTGCTCGAAGACCGTCCAGCGCAGGTCGAGCGCGGCCCGGTCCCGGCGCAGCCGTGCGTGCCGGGCGTAGGCCCAGGTGAGCAGGAAGGTGCTGAGGAACTGGCCGAGGCCCGCGAGCATGGCCACGTTGACCGCGCCCAGGACGGGCCGGGCCATCAGGCCGGGCGCGGCCGTCGCGGCGACCACGTAGGCGACGTACCAGAGGAAGAACCCGGCGGTCGCGGGGACGACGAACCGGCGATAGCGGCTCCGGACCTCCTGGAAGGCGGCGCTGCGCTGCACTTCCAGGTAGATGTCGGATGCGCTGGCCGCCGGTCGGCCGGCAGGAGCCGGCCGCGGCGGGGACGGCTCCGCGCCCTCGCCCCAGCCGACGGCCAGTGCGTCGTACCAGGGGTCGTCCAGCCGGATCGTTCCGGCATCACGACCTTCGTGCTTGTCCACCGAACTCTCCTTGTCCGCTGCCGCATTGGCCGCGTGCCCAAGGATGTGCGGAATGGACGGTTTCCGGACAGGTGTACCGGTGCTCTTCACTCCAACAGGTGATGCAGCGAAGGGGACCGGTGTGCCGTGGCGCCCGCCCGTGTCAGGCGCCGCCGGCCTCCGGTGCCCGCGTGCTCAGGCGTCGATGCGCGAGCGGTCCAGCGTCGCCGCGGAGCTCGTGATGAACTCCTTGCGCGGGGCCACCTCATTGCCCATGAGCAGGTCGAAGACCTGCTCGGCCGAGTCCAGGTCGCCGATGTTGATCCGTCGCAGGGTACGGAAGCGGGGGTCCATGGTGGTCTCCGCCAGCTGGTCCGCGTCCATCTCGCCGAGGCCCTTGTAGCGCTGGATCGAGTCCTTGTACCGGATGTTCTTGCGCTGGTACTCCAGAAGGGTCTGGCGCAGCTCGTTGTCCGAGTAGGTGTAGACGTACTTGTCCTGGCCCCTCTTGGGCTGGACGAGCTCGATCCGGTGCAGCGGCGGGACGGCCGCGAAGACCCGGCCGGCCTCGACCATCGGCCGCATGTACCGCTGGAAGAGCGTCAGCAGCAGGCAGCGGATGTGCGCGCCGTCCACATCGGCGTCGACGAGCAGCACGATCTTGCCGTAGCGGGCGGCGTCGATGTCGAAGGTCCGACCGGAGCCGGCCCCTATGACCTGGATGATCGCCCCGCACTCGGCGTTCTTGAGCATGTCCGAGACGGATGACTTCTGGACGTTGAGGATCTTGCCTCGGATGGGCAGGAGCGCCTGGAATTCGGAGTTCCGGGCGAGCTTCGCGGTGCCGAGGGCGGAGTCCCCCTCGACGATGAAGAGCTCGCTGCGGTCCACGTCGTCGCTGCGGCAGTCGGCCAGCTTGGCGGGGAGCGAGGAGGTCTCCAGCGCGGTCTTGCGGCGCTGGGCCTCCTTGTGCTGGCGGGCCGCGATCCGGGTCCGGGCGGCCGCGACGATCTTCTCCATCACGGCGCGGGCCTGCTGCTTGTCGTCGCGCTTGGTGGAGGTCAGGAAGGCCTTGAGCTCCTTGGCGACCACGGCGGCGACGATCCGGGTGGCGGCGGAGGTGCCGAGCACCTCCTTGGTCTGGCCTTCGAACTGGGGTTCGGCTAGGCGGACGGTGACGACGGCCGTCATGCCCTCCAGCGCGTCGTCCTTGACCACGTCGTCCTCGGCGACGCGCAGCAGCTTGGCCGAGCGCAGCACCTCGTTGACGGTCTTGGTCACCGAGCGTTCGAAGCCGGTGACGTGGGTGCCGCCCTTGGGGGTGGCGATGATGTTCACGAAGGACTTGACGTTGGTCTCGTAGCCCGTGCCCCAGCGCAGGGCGATGTCCACGCCGAGCTCGCGGGTGACCTCGGTGGGGGTCATGTGGCCGCGGTCGTCGAGGACCGGGACGGTCTCCTTGAAGGTGCCCGATCCGGTCAGCCGCAGCACGTCGCAGGCGGCCTTGTCCTGGGCGAGGTACTCGCAGAACTCGCTGATGCCGCCGTCGAAGCGGAAGGTCTCCTCCGTCTTGCCGGCGCCGTCTATGGCCCGCTCGTCGCGGACGACCAGGGTCAGGCCGGGGACGAGGAAGGCGGTCTGCCGGGCGCGCTGGTAGAGCGTCTCCAGGCCGAGGCGGGCGTCCTTGAGGAAGATCTGGCGGTCGGCCCAGTAGCGGATCCGGGTGCCGGTCTTGCCCTTGGCGATGCGCTTGACCTTGCGCAGGCCGTTCGACGGGTCGAAGGGGCTCTCGGGGCCCTGCTCGGTGAACATGCCGGGGACGCCGCGGCGGAAGCTGATGGCGTGCGTGGAGCTGCCCCGGTCGACCTCGACGTCCAGGCGGGCGGAGAGGGCGTTGACCACAGAGGCGCCGACGCCGTGCAGGCCGCCGGAGGCCGCGTACGAGCCGCCGCCGAACTTTCCGCCCGCGTGCAGCTTGGTCATGACGACCTCGACACCCGACAGGCCGGTCTTGGGCTCGACGTCCACGGGGATGCCGCGGCCGTTGTCCCTGACCTCGACCGAGGAGTCCTCGTGGAGGATCACCTCGATGTGGTCGCAGTAGCCGCCGAGGGCCTCGTCGACGGAATTGTCGATGATCTCCCACAGGCAGTGCATGAGGCCCCGGCTGTCGGTGGAGCCGATATACATGCCGGGTCGCTTGCGGACGGCCTCCAGCCCTTCGAGGACGAGCAGGTGCCGCGCGGTGTAGTTGGAACCGTCCCGGTCTGCTCCGGACAGCAGCGCGCTGGAAGGCACGGACGTGTCGGCGGTCACGCAGTTCGCTCCTCGCTGAATTTCTTTTCTGGCCCGGTCGGGCGCAGGGGTGGCTCGGGTGCCCGTCGAAGGGTACCGAGGCCAGGTAGAGCCGATGCAACGCCACCCTCGCGGTTTCCTCAGCCTAGTGCAGATCCGCACGACTGTTCGATCCCCCGGGCGGGTGAAGGAAACATCACGTTCCCTTCCGCGCATGAACCATTTAGGGTTCGGGCACGTCCTCATGAACAACCTGGCACTCACGCCGGGGAGGATGGAACTGCAACAAGCGCACGAGTGACAACGCGAAACCGTAAAGCAACGCAATACGGCTCCTTCGCCGCCAACCGGCAACAGCCGGCCAGCTTCGGAAGGAAGTTTCGAGGAAAAGCCGCGAGCGGGAACGTTTTCGGCCTGGTTGGATGTTGACCCTGGTACGACAGCTCGTCGAGCTAGAGAAGAGGCGACGTGACTACTGTTCTGACACCCGCGACCCCGCTGACGGCCGCTGACCGATGCGACCGTTGCGGCGCCCAGGCATATCTGCGCGTCGTCCTGCTGAGCGGCGGTGAACTGCTCTTCTGCGCCCACCACGGTCGCAAGTTCGAGCCGGAACTCAAGAAGATCGCCGCGGAAATACAGGATGAGACCGAGCGGCTCACGTCCGCTCCGGCTGCCCACGCCGAACCCGAGGACCGCTGACACACAGGCCGAACCTCGCATCCGACGAGCCAGGACCGGCCAGGCCGGTCGACGGGCGGCACCCCTGAGACCCAGGGGTACCGCCCGTCCTCATGTCCGCGGCCGCTACCGCGCACGATGCCCCCGTACAGACCCTGCCTGCGTCCCGGAGCCCCCCTGGGGCCCCCACGCGGCGTTCCGGGCCCCCTCCGGCTGCGCGGCCCTCTCCGGAGCCGTCACGAAGCCGGCCAGCGGGGCGATGCGCGTGTACACGCCGGGACTGTCGGCGCGCCCGCAGCCCCGCCCCCAGGAGACCAGCCCGATGAGCCTCCCCTGCGCGACCAGCGGCCCGCCGCTGTCGCCCTGGCAGGCGTCCCTGCCGCCCCCGTCGTCCCCCGCGCACACCATGGACTCGGCCCGGTACTGTCCGTCAGCGTCCCCGGGGTAGGCGCGCCCGCAGACCTCGTCCGCCAGCACCGTCACGGGCGCGGCCCGCAGGGCGTACGCGTAGTCACCGAACCCGCTGGTGTCGCCCCAGCCGTAGACGGCAGCCTCGGTGCCCGGCTGGTACGCGGGGTGTCCCGTTTCCGCCATGGGAAGCACGTTGTGGGCCGGCACGGCCTCCGCCAGCTCCAGTACGGCGAGGTCCCCGGCGTTGCTCTGCGGGTCGTAGTCGGGGTTCACCCGCGCCCCGCGCACCGCGATCTCCCGGCCGTCGGCCGCCCGGAGTTCCGTACGGCCCGCGATCACCCGGAAGTCGGACACGGACTCCACGGGGCCGCCGAGCACCTGCCGGCCCAGGCAGTGGGCCGCGGTGACCACCGTGGTCGGGGCCACGACGACGCCCCCGCAGAACTGTCCGTCCCGCGTACCCCCGAACCGGTCACGGCTGGCCAGGGCCACGACCCAGGGGCTGTCGGCCGCCTTCACCGGCTTCCCCCCGATCACCACACTGTCCGCGACCGCCTGGGGCATCTGGGCAAGCGGTGCCGCGGCCGCTCCCGCCGCCAGGGTCAGCGCGCCCGCCAGGACACGGGAAAAGGGACGACGCATGGGGCCTCCTGACTCCGAGTGTGCATGACTCCACCCAGAGTGGGATGCCCGTCGGCCGAGCGCACCCGCGCGGCCCCCGCCACGGCCGGCAGCGCCGCGGCCGGCGCCCTCCGCCGCCGCGGCCCGCCCGCCCGGCTCAGTCCAGGTAGTCGCGCAACACCTGCGAGCGGGACGGGTGCCGCAGCTTCGACATCGTCTTCGACTCGATCTGGCGGATCCGCTCACGGGTGACCCCGTAGACCTTGCCGATCTCGTCGAGGGTCTTGGGCTGCCCGTCGGTGAGGCCGAAGCGCATGGACACCACGCCGGCCTCGCGCTCGCTCAGGGTGTCGAGCACCGAGTGCAGCTGCTCCTGCAGGAGCGTGAAGCTCACCGCGTCGGCCGGGACGACGGCCTCGGAGTCCTCGATGAGGTCGCCGAACTCGCTGTCGCCGTCCTCGCCCAGCGGGGTGTGCAGGGAGATCGGCTCGCGGCCGTACTTCTGGACCTCGATGACCTTCTCGGGGGTCATGTCGAGTTCCTTGGCCAGCTCCTCCGGGGTGGGCTCGCGGCCCAGGTCCTGGAGCATCTGGCGCTGCACGCGGGCCAGCTTGTTGATGACCTCGACCATGTGCACGGGGATGCGGATGGTGCGGGCCTGGTCGGCCATGGCGCGGGTGATCGCCTGGCGGATCCACCACGTCGCGTAGGTCGAGAACTTGTAGCCCTTGGTGTAGTCGAACTTCTCGACCGCACGGATGAGGCCCAGGTTGCCCTCCTGGATCAGGTCCAGGAAGAGCATGCCGCGGCCGGTGTATCGCTTGGCGAGCGAGACCACGAGGCGGAGGTTGGCCTCCAGCAGGTGGTTCTTCGCGCGGCGGCCGTCCTCGGCGATGATCTCCAGCTCGCGCTTGAGCTTGGGCGCCAGCTTGTCGGAGTTCGCCAGCTTGTCCTCGGCGAACAGACCCGCCTCGATGCGCTTGGCGAGCTCGACCTCCTGCTCGGCGTTGAGGAGGGGGACCTTGCCGATCTGCTTGAGGTAGTCCTTGACCGGGTCGGCGGTGGCACCGGCCACCACGACCTGCTGGGCCGGGGCGTCGTCCTCGTCGTCGGAGATGACGAAGCCCTTGTTCTCCCCGCCCTCGTCCTCTTCGTCGCCCTCGGCCTTGACCGCGTCGGGACCCTCTTCCGGGCTCTCGTCGTCGCCGGCCTCGTCGGCGTCCTTCTTGGCCGCGGTCTTCTTCGCGGCGGTCTTCTTCGCAGCAGCCTTCTTGGCGGGCGCGGCCTTCTTGGCGGCCGTCTTCTTCGCGGCCGCCTTCTTGGCCACGGGCTCCGCGGCGGCTTCCTCGACGAGGGCGTCCGGCGCCTGCGGGTCCGCCGTCTCGGCCCCCGCGGCCGCGGGGGCGGCGGGCTGCGCCGCCGTCGTCCTGGCCGCCGTCTTCCTGACGGGCTCGGTGGCCGTCCGCTTGGCCGGGCTCTTCGCTGCGACGCTCTTGCGGGTGGTGCGCTTGGGCGACTCCGCGGCACTGACCATCAGCGTCACACCCTCTTCCTCGAGGATCTGGTTGAGGCTGCGCAGAACATTCTTCCACTGGGTCGCAGGAATCTGGTCAGCCTCGAAGGCCCGACGCACGTCATCGCCGGCGATCTGCCCCTCGGCCTTGCCCCGCTCGATGAGCGCCATCACAGACTCGGAATCGGCGATCTCCGGCGGGAGCGTACGGGATGTGCTGGCCGACACGAACAACCTCTCGGAACGATGGGAACGGCTTCCGACCCCGGGCCTGGTGGTGCTGGACCGGAGCCGACGACCACCGACCGGGGATGGGCCGGCGGCGCGGGCAGGGGCCGGGGAGCTGCACAGCACCCCCAAGGGCTGCTGTCTTCCCTCCGTCGGCCATCACCTCTTAAGTCATCGCGCGACCTCGCGGAGCGTTACGCCCAATCTTCGTGGCCCGAGTCACACTCCGCTTGCGCGGATGCCGGTCATACGGTCACACCCCTCGGTTTCCGGAGGTGAAGCGGCGGCTCCGGAAGGGCTCCGCACGCCGGTGTCGCCGGGCCCGGCCGGGCCCGGCGACGTGTCGTACACCCCCGCGCACCCGCCCGTCAGTGCTCGCGCGGGGCGGGGACCACGCGCTCGACCTCCGGGTGAACCGTCAGGAGCTGGCGCATCGCGTTCTCGGCACCCACCGCGTCACCCGCGGCGAGGGCCTCGACCATCCGTGCGTGGTGCGCGACGCAGGTCTCACTCGGGCGGTCGCAGGAGGTCATCGGGCTGCCGGAGACGTGGAGGGCGGCGGAGACGATGCCGGAGAGGTGCTCCAGCATGCGGTTGCCGGCGACCTGGATGAGGAGCGCGTGGAACTCGTTGTCGGCGCGGGCGAAGGTGATCGAGTCACCCTGGCCGAGGGCGTGGCCCATGATCTCGACCATGTCGGCCAGGCGCTGCTGGATGTCCGGGCGGCCGTGGCCGGCGGCGAGGCGGGCCGCGAGCGGCTCGATCGTCCAGCGGAGCTCGCCGAGCTCGCGGCGCTGGTCGTCGCGCTGGGGCCCGAAGGCCCGCCACTCGATGATGTCGGGGTCGAGCAGGTTCCAGTCGGCGACGGGGCGGACCCGGGTGCCGACGTTGGGGCGGGCGCTGACGAGGCCCTTGGCCTCCAGGACCCGCAGCGATTCGCGGACGACCGTGCGGGAGACCTCGAAGCGCTGGCCGATCTCCTCGGGGACCAGGGGGCGGTCCGCGCCGAGGTCGCCGGAGACGATCATCTGGCCGAGCTGCTGGACGAGTTGGCCGTGCAGTCCGCGGCCGCGGCTGCCTGCCGCGCGGCGGCCCACGCGGCTCAACTCGACGTCGGCGCCGTCCCAGTGGGGTGCTCCGACGCGGTCGGACCCGGGGGCCTCCGCGTAGGGGTAGCGGTCGAGTTCGCCCGCGCCGGCGAGGCCGGAGTCGGCGTGGCGGGCGGCGGTCATCATGGTGTGCGCAAGGGTACTCACGAATCCTTTGTCGGCCGTGCCTCCACGACCCTTGAGGTCTTTGGTGAAAAGCACACGAAAGGGTGATCAGTGCCACCTACGCAATTGACGACTTATCGTAAAGAACCGGGCCTATTACGTGGAGTTGCGGTCCGCTTGACGCGACATGGACTGCAACGGTCCCGTCCGCACCTGCTCCGGCACCGAACGATCACCAACGAACCCTGCTGCGCAGTCCGGTGAACCCATAGGCGCACAACAGGACCATCAGCGACAACACCAGTGCGGTCGCGACGGGCTGGGTCATCACCCGCAGAGCCGCCACGAGCAGCCGGTCCGCCTCCGGCGGCCACTGCACCCAGGACAGGCCCCGCAGCCGGGGTCCCAGTCCGGTCACCGGGTACGCGGACGAGCCTTCCAGCGCCTTGCGCACCAGCGGAACCACTCCCACGGGTACGGCGAGCACCGCCGCCAGTCCCGCGGTGGCGGACCGGAAGACGCCGGAGGCCAGTACGCCGGCCCAGGCGCAGCCGATCAACAGGCCGGCCCAACTCGCGGCCGGGGACAGCCACTCCGCCGGGGTGCGCAGGGGGCCGCTGTCGAAGACGAGCGCCAGGGCGGCGGCGTCGGCCGTCACCACCAGGGCGCCCAGCAGCAATCCGAGGGCGGCGCAGACGCCGAGCTTCGCGGTGAGCAGCCCCAGCCGGCGCGGCACGGTGCCCCGGTCGGCGGCGAGGGCGGGATAGCGGTACTCCTCGCCGAAGGCCAGTGCTCCGAGCAGCCCGGCGCCCAGCGCGGCGGGCGGCAGCGGCAGCAACTCGGGCCAGGCGGCGAGCAGCCGGTTCTGCGGGGTCTGGCCGGCCCGGGCGAGCACGAGGGAGGTGAGGACGGAGACCACGACGACGAGGGTGGCGGTGAGGGCGGGGGTGGCGGTGCCGAAGACGCGGAGCAGCTCGTAGCGCAGTGGCCGCAGCGGTCCGCCCACGCGCCGCACGGCCGAGGCCGGCCGCCGGGAGCGTGCGCCCCGGGAACGGCCGCCGGAGTCGGCGGCGGGACCCGGCGCGGCCCCGGCGGGGGCCGCCTCTGCCGTCGCGGCGGCCCGGGCGTGCGGGACCGGGGCCGGCGACGCGCCGGCGACGCCGGTCTCGTCGGCGAGCTGGTGGACCAGTACGCCGTGGCGGAACGCCGCCTCGCCGACCTCGGCGCAGTTGCTGCCGTACACCGACAGGCGGCTGCCGCTCTCCTCGACGATCTCCACCGTCCGCTGGGCCGCCCGGGCTTCCCGGCCCAGTACGTCGGCCAGCCGGGCCGCGTGCGGGGTGCGCACGGCGACGCGCGGCCTCAGCCGCGTCCGCGCGAAGTCCGCGGCCTCCTGGTCGGCGACGAGGCGGCCCGCCTCGATGCTGACGACCCGGTCGGCGCTCCGGGCCGCCTCCTTGGCGTCGTCGGTGGTGAAGAGCACCGCTCCACCGAGGGAGGCGTGGCCGCGCAGCAGGCCGTACAGCCAGCCGCGTTCGCGGGGAGAGAGGCCGGCGGCCGGCTCGTCGAGGAGCAGGGTGCAGGGATCGCCGAGCAGCGCCGAGGCCAGGGCGACCCTGCGCTCCATGCCGAGCGACAGCGAGCCGAGGCGCTGGTCCCGCAGGCCGGCGATGCCGACGACCTCGAGCATGGTGTCGGCCCGGGACGCGGGCACCCCGGCGGCGGCACAGAGCATCCGCAGCTGGTTGCGGACGGTCCGGGCCGGGTTGCCGGGGACGTCGCCGAGCAGCACTCCGACCTCACGGCCGGGGTGGGGGATCCGGTGCAGCGGGCGGCCGCGGAAGTAGGTGACGCCGCGGCCCGGTTCGAGTTCGAGCATGAGCCGCAGGGCGGTCGTCTTGCCCGATCCCGGCTCGCCGAGCAGGGCGGTCACGTGCCCCGGGCGGGCCTCGAAGGTGAGGTCGTCCACGAGGGGCGGGGCGTCGGTGCGTGGTTTGCTGGTGAGTCCGATGGCCTGGAGCATCGCTTCTCTCGCGAGGGGTGAGACCGCTCTGCGGCAGGATGATTACCGCAAGCAAGATAACGCGATATGTCCGATTTTCGGCGCAACCGATCCGATGGCATGCCGCTGGTTCCGTCAGGTTCACCCCGAACCGGGGGCCCGGTCGGCGGCGTCTGCAGCACCGGCGGCGCGGGGGCCGCGGCGTCTGCAGCACCGGCGGCGCGTGGGCCGCGGCGTCAGACCTCCGGGCGCAGCATCGGGGGATTGAGCAAGGTCGCCCCGCCCGCGCGGAACAGCTGGGCCGGACGGCCTCCCTGACGGGTGGTCGTCCCTCCGGCCGGCACCAGGAAGCCGGGGGTGCCGGTGACCTTGCGGTGGAAGTTCCGCGGGTCCAGGGCCACGCCCCACACGGCCTCGTACACCCGGCGCAACTCCCCCACGGTGAACTCGGACGGGCAGAAGGCGGTGGCCAGCGAGGAGTACTCGATCTTCGACCGGGCCCGCTCCACGCCGTCCGCCAGGATCCGGGCGTGGTCGAAGGCGAGCCCCGCGGCGCTCTCCTCGCCGACGGCCAGCAGTTCGTCGACGGGAGCCCAGCGGGCGCTGTTGGCGTCACCGCCGGCCCGGGGCGCGGGGAGGTCCGGAGCCAGCACCAGATGCGCCACGCTGACGACCCGCATGCGCGGATCCCGCTTCGGATCGCCGTAGGTGGCCAGCTGTTCGAGGTGTGCCCCGTTACCCGCGCCCGGCATGGCGGGGTCGTGCGCGCACAGGCCGGTTTCCTCGGAGAGTTCCCGGGCGGCGGCGGCCGCGAGGTCCTCGTCACCGCGGACGAATCCGCCGGGCAGCGCCCAGCGCCCCTGGAACGGCTGCTCACCCCGCCGGACGACCAGCGCGCAGAGCGCGTGGCGCCGCACGGTGAGCACGACCAGGTCGACGGTGACTGCGAAGGGCGGATAGGCCGACGGGTCGTAGGGCGACATGCCGCGATCATAGTCGTCTGCCTGACGATAAACAGCGCTTTGGTGACCTTGAAGGCAATGGCCCGCGGGCCGGCGGGGGCGCCGGGCGGGCACGACGGGGGACGCCCACCGCCTGCGGGCCCGAGCGGACCGGTGCGGCTCGCACGAGGCCCGGCCAGGCGGGACTTTGACGACACGACCTAGCCACCCAGTTGGAGCGCATCCGCGGCCTCCTCCACCAGGGCGAGGCCGAGCCGGCTGACCCGGACCGCGAAGGGCGCTCCCGACACCCGCAGCCCCGCGAGCCGGATCGCACCGAGGGGGGCGCCCGGAAGGGGTACCAGGGCGACGGTGCCAGAGGGGGCGTCGGGGCGGATGCCGGCGAGGGCGGTCAGTACGTGGACCCCCGCGGCCGCGGCCACGGCGGCGGGGCGGCAGGCCGCCGGGTGCGGAACGGGAACGCTGCCGGCGGTGCGCTGCTCGGCCGCGAACATCTCCGGCAGCCGGTACCCGAACGCCTCTGCCGCGTCCAGGAGGCCTTTGAGCAGGCCTGCGGCCTCCTTCTCGAAGCCCGCCGCGGCCAGTCCGGACACGGCCACGGCGCTCTCGTACGCCCGTACCGCGCCGGAGCGGTGGCCGTACGGGTTGTGCCCCGGCTCTTGGCGGGCCATGCTCCGCAGCCCCCATCCGCAGTCCATGGCGGGGGCACCGAGCAGCCGGGCCAGCTGCTCGGCGCGGACCGCGTCGAGGAGCCCGGGGGCGAGCCGGCCGCCGCTGAGCAACCCGGTGTCGAGCAGATGCGCGGCGGCCCCGGTCAGCCGTGGCAGGGGCCGCCCGTCGGGATGCAGGGCCGATGCCGGCCGGCCGCCGTCCGGTCCGTCGATCCAGAACCCGTCCCGGAACCGCTCGCGCAGCGCGGCCGCCCGCTCCCGCCATTCCCCGGCGCCGGGTCGTCCGCACCCGGCGAGGAGGTCGGCGCCCAGCACGGCGGCCCGGTGGGCGTGGGCCTGGGTCTCGCAGCGCCGCGGCCCAGGATCGGGATCGGCCAGGAAGCCGTCCTTGCCGAAGGCGCCGCGCAGCCAGTCGAGGCACCGTTCGGCGGCCGGGAGCAGTCGGGCGACTTCGTCCTCCGGCAGGCCCCAGAGACGGGCTTCGGCGAGCACCGCGGGGAAGGCGAGGGTCGCCTCGGTGCCGGTGCACGCGGGCGGCAGCTGCGGGCCCGCTCCGCGCAGGGGCCCCGGGATCTTCCCGGCCTCGCCGCCGTGCCCCTCGGCCTGTGTGCGGGCGAGGATGCGCAGGGTGGCGGCGGCGAGCCCGGTCCCCAGCGGCAGCGCCATCCGGGCGGCCCAGAGCGATTCCGCCGGCGCCAGGCCCAGCCGCCAGGGCACCCCGGCCGCCGCGAAGGCGTCACCCGGACCATCCGGGTCCCGCGAGAGCAGCGCGCGCAGGTCCTCGACGCTGGTGCGGAACCATGCCTCGGCCCTCGGGTCGTCCCCCTCGGCCCGGGCGTCGGCCAGCGGGTTCGCCACCTGGCCGGCGGGTGCCCGCCCCACCCGGTCCTGTGTGGTGCGCAGCTCGATGGTGCGGGATTCCCCGGGGCCCAGTTCGAGCTGCCAGCGCAGCAGCCCGGCCGAGGCCACGGCGTCGTCCGGGGCCGGGTCTGCCGTGGTGACGGCTTGAGCTGCGCCGGTGCTCCAGCGCAGGCCGGCGGCATGCACCCCGGCGGGCAGCTCCGGGCCGGCCCGTCCGGCGGCCACCGCGGCCAGTTCCGCCAGGTCGGAGCCGAGCAGCAGCTCCACGGGGAGGCGTACCGGCCGGGCCGTGAAGCTGCGCAGGGTGATCCGTTCGGTGCCGTCCGCGTGGCGGATCCGTTCCACACCGATGTCCGGATCGGGTCCGGGCTCGGCCCCGGTGCGCACCGTGGCGGTGAAGGCGGCCCGGTCGGCACCGAGGCTGCGGCCCTGGACGGCGACCGGGTCCCGGCCGCCGACGCGCAGCACACAGCGGGAGAGCAGCCGGCGCCCGGAGCGGTAGATCCCGTCGATCCCCTGCCCGGTCAGCTGGCCGTGTTCGGGAGAGATGACCAGACAGGGTGCGGCGACGCAGATGACGGCGCCGTGCACGGGCGGCAGCTCGGGCCTGCGGGCCACGGGCACGCCGGTCGGGCGGGGAGGTGCGGGGTGAGACATGTGTCGCCTTGTCTGCGCTCCGGTGGGTTCAGCTGGGCGGCGGCGCGGCCGGGGCGGCACCACCCCCCAGCTGAACGCCCCCGCCCCCGCCCGGGTCACGGGCCCGGACTCCGGACGGGCGCTCCGGGGACGCAGATCGCGCCGTGATGGCGGCCCCGAGGCGGCGCGGGGCAACCGCGGACGACCGCCGCAGGAGGGCCGGCGCGCGCTCACTGCCCGCTCCCCGCGGTGCGGCGGGATCCGCGGCGCGAGGCCGTCCTGCCCCTCCGTCCGGGCGGCCGGGTGACGGCGGAGGACCGGCTGCGCCTCGGTTCGCGGCGGCGCCGCTCCTCCCTCAGGCACTGGCGCAGCCCCTCGGGGTCGATCCCCTCGTTGCAGGCGTGGTGGAGCAGCTGGGCGAAGCGGTATTCGGCGTCCGCCCTCAGGGCGAGGCCGAGGGCGATCCGGGCGGTCGGCTCGTCACCGGTGGACCAGGAGACCCACCCGGCCAGGGTGAGGGGGGCCGCGGCATGCTCGCCGTAGGCGCCGACGCAGCGGCGGGCCAGGGCACGCCACAGACGCAGGGCGGGAGCCGCCTCCTCCCCTTCCATCCACTCGGCCGCGACGTCGCGGACCTCGCGGTCCTGGAGGCCGAGGATCAGGGAGGCGGCCTCGTCGTGGCCGAGCAGCGCGTCGTCCCAGTCGTCGCCCTGGGGGCCGCCCTCGGCGGGCGGGGCCTGGGTCATGCGCCGCATCAGCGTCTGTGCCAGCGTGATGGTCTCGGCGCCGACCTCCTCCCTGGTGGCGCCGTGGAGGATCCTCGGCACCAGGGCGGCGGCAGCACGGTCGAGGGCCCGCTCCGCCTCCTCGGCCACGGGCCCGCGCAGCGGTGCGAGCCTGCCCTCGATCTCGTCGAGGCAGCCGCGGACCTGGAGCCCGGCGAAGGTGGCTGCAGCGGCCATCACCGAGGTGCCGACCGGGGCCAGCGGGCTGCCCTCGGCCGGGCAGCACCGCTCGTCCGGGCAGACGTAGGACCAGAAGCGGCCGGCTGACAGGCACAGGGCTTCCAGCACCGGCACGTCCAGCCCGCCGCAGGCCAGCCGGACCCGCTGGGCGAACGGCCGCAGCCGGGTCATCACCCCCTGGCCCGTCTCCTCCCCGCGCGGCTCCTGGCACAGATAGACGACGATGCCGTCGGGCTTGGCACCGCGCCGTTCACTGCCCCGGATGAGGCAGTCGGCGACCTGTCGGGCAGTGTCCTCCCATTCGGCGGGCGTGGTGGGGATGCCGACGCGGAGGCGGCCGCCGAAGCGCCCGCCCTCGCCGTGCACGGCGACCATGACGAGCGAGTCGGACGGGTGGAAGCCGAGCATGTAGGGCAGCGCATCGGCCAGTTCGGCCGGGCTGCGCAGGGTGATCTGCGGTGCGTCGACGGCTCCGGCCGGGCTGGTGAAGGACCGGTCGGACGGGCGGCGGAATTCGTTGTTGTTCGTCATGTCACGAAGGTCCCGTGCATGATCCGATCCCGAAAGCCCTGTGGATAACTGTTGACGCCTCAACCACCGCACGCGCGGGACACCCGGGGCGGCGCCGCTACAGCGGCAGGGTGAGCGCCACCGCGTTGTAGGGGAGGTCCGGCTCCGGGGGCTGCGGGAAGCGGGAGTTGGGCAGGTAGAGGCGGTTGCCGTGGACGGCCGCCGCGCATGGGGTCTCGAAGCGCGCGTCGGTGACCGTACGGGCCAGGCGGGCGTTGTGGCCGGTCGGATCCAGGCGCATCACCGCGAGGTCGTTCATGCGGGGCGCGTACAGGGTCCGGCCGTGCACCAGGATGCCGTTGGTCGTGGGCAGCGTGACACCGCCCAGGTCGGTGCGGCGGGCGACGCCGGTGACCGGATCGACGCGGAACAGGCTGCCGCCGTGGGCGTGGATGTTGACCACCAGGAGCGCGGATCCGTCGGGGGTGGCCGCGATGCCCGTGGCGGTGAGCCCGTCCGAGGGGCCCTGCGTCCACTCGCCGCCCAGCTTCAAGGTCGTCACCGCGTCGCGCGCCGGGAGCTCCCCGCGCGGACCGAGCGGCAGGCGGAACAGCTGTCCGCTGAAGGAGTCCGTGAACCAGGCGGCGCGCGGCGTGAGCACCACGTGGTCGACGAAGGTGTCGGCGTTGCCGACCTCGTACGTCTCGATCACCTTCCCGGTGATTCCGTCCAGGACGGTGATGAGCCGTCCCCAGCCGCCCGCGACGAAGACCCGCTGCCGGTCGTCCACCTGGAGGCCGACCGCGTAGTACCCCTCTCCGAGGCCCGGGTTGATGACCTTTCCCCGGCCGGTGAGCAGGCACGCCCGGTAGACCGCGCCGCCGAGCAGCGAACCGAAGTAGGCGTAGGGCGCCGGGCCGATGCCGATGCCGGCCGGGTGGAAACCGTTCGGCAGGTTCAGGACGTCGGGCCGGCCCGTCCGGGCCGCCGACGGGCCGGTGCGTTCGGCGGCGACCGCCGTGCCGCCCCAGCGCGCGTCGCCGATCAGCGCTGCGGCGCCCGCCGCCGCGCCGATGCCGAGGAACCGTCGTCGTGCCATGGCCGAGCTGAGCATCGCGCCCCCCTGTGGTGTCGTCGTCGTGCGCCAGTGTGGTGCGGGCCGCCTGGATTCCGCTCGAATCCGGCCAGCGGGCGGCTAGGACCGCGTTGACAAGATCGCGGGGCGGTCGTTCTAATGAGGAACGTGGCGCGTGGCGCCGGCCAAAGAGAACTGGGCCGGCCGGTGACCGGGCGACCACCCGCACATCAGGGACCGTCACATGCGTTCTCTTCTCACAGGCTCCGCCTGATCCAGGCGCCTCACCGCGCCCGCACCGCCACTCGAACCGGCCGTGCCGTATCCCCCGCGTCCAGCCGTGTCGCCGTCCGTCCTCCCGCCCGCCGTCGCACGGCGTGCCGTACGGAACGACGTCCGCGCACGCGCCTTCTCCCTTCCCCTCATCGCCCCTCCCCCGCAGATCCCATCACCCGAGGAGTCCCACCCCGCCATGTCCTTCAACCAGTCCGTCATCGACGAGTTCCGCGCCAACCAGGGAAAGGTCGGCGGGTACTTCGAGGGCAGCGACCTGCTGCTGCTCACGGTCACCGGCGCCAAGTCGGGTGAGGAGCGGACCGTCCCGCTCGGGTACGTGCGCCACGACGAGCACCTGCTGGTCATCGGCTCCAACCTGGGCGGGCCGAAGCATCCCGACTGGTACCACAACGTGCTCGCCAACCCGCTGGTCCAGGTGGAGATCGGCGCCGAGTCCTTCGAGGCGGTCGCGGTGCCCGCCGAGGGCGAGCGCCGGGACCGGCTGTTCGCGCACGTCGTGGCGGCGGAGCCGGGCTACGGCGAGTACCAGGAGAACACCAGCCGCGTGCTGCCCGTGGTGGTGCTGGAGCGCAGCGACCCCGCACCCGGCGAGGGCCCGGCCGAGATCCGGAGCCTGGCCGACAAGCTGGTCGAGGTGCACGTGTGGCTGCGCGGGCAGCTGCGGCACGTGAGCGCAGAGGTGGACGCCTACTTCGAGGCCGTGGCCGCGCACCAGGGCGAGGGGTCCGCACCGGCGCCGGGCCTCGGGCTCCAGATCCGCCAGCACTGCCTGGCGTTCTGCCAGACGCTGGAGATCCACCACACCGGCGAGGACGCGCACATGTTCCCCGCCCTCGCGGCGCAGAACCCGCACCTGAAGGACGTCTTCGAGCGGCTGCGGACGGAGCACGTCACGGTGGCGCGGCTGCAGCACGAGCTGAGCGTGCTGCTGGCCGACATCAGCGGGGCGGACCCGGAGCGGTTCCGCAAGGAACTGGCCCGCATGTCGCAGGAGCTGAACGCCCACCTCGACTACGAGGAGGAGTCGCTGCTGCCCCTGCTCTCCGAGATCCCCTTCCCGCCCGGCCCGCCCGCCGCCGCCTGACCGCGGGTGCCCCGGCGGGGCTGCCGGCCCGCCGGGGCACAGGAACAACGGGTGGCGCCGCGGCTACGGCTCGGACGGGCCGGCGGGCAGCGCCTGCGCGGCGTACGCACTCGCGTTGGGCCCGAACTGGAGCACGATGTGGCCGGCGGCGGAGTGCACGTCCCGCCACAGCCGCTGCAGTGGCGAGCTCTCGCTGTGCCCGGCCGTCCCGGAGGCCCGGAACAGCCGGTCCACGGCTCCGACCAGCAAGTCGGCCACCAGCGCGCAGTCCCGCTGGGCCCGCGCCGTCTCCAGCGCGGTGATCTCCCGGCCGGAGTCGGCCACGGCCGCGATGCGCTCCAGCAGCAGGCGGGCGGCGTCGATTTCGCCGCCCGCCCGGGCGAGGGTCTCCTCGTAGAAGGCGCGGCCGGGCCCGGGCACTCCCGGGCGCTCGGCGCGCAGCCGGTCCTGCGCGTACGCCGACCAGTGCGCGAGGGCGCCCTCGGCCGCGCCGAGCATCGGCAGGCAGAAGAACAGCCCGTTCACGGCGGCGAGCGGTACGCCCGGCACGGCCGCGCCGGCCCCGCCGCTGACGCCGCCGTCGGCGGAGGGGCGGCCGGCCATCAGGTCGTCGACCGGGAAGGACATCTCCCCGGGCACGTGGAGGTCGTCGACGGTGAGCGTGTGGCTGCCGGTGGCCCGCATGCCGATGTCGGACCAGGTCCGCTCGACGGCGTAGGCCGAGCGCGGTACGGCGAAGATCCGCCGCTCGGCCGGGGCGTCCGGGGTCTTGGCCAGGCCCAGCACGAGCGCCCAGTCGGAGTGCTCGACGGCGCTGACGTACGGCCATGTCCCGGTCAACTGCCAGCCGCCGTCCGCCGGCAGGGCCCGGCCACGCGGCGAGACCGAGCCGGCGACCAGGACGTCCGGGCCGTCCTGCCAGATGCGCTTGCGGCCCTCCTCGGGCAGGAATCCGGCCATCCGGGAGAGGCTGAGCGCGATGGAGGCGCACCAGGCGGTGGCCGGGCAGGACGCCCCGATCGCGGTGACCGCGTCGGTGAGGGCGCCGAAGCCACCGCCACTTCCCCCGTGGGCGACGGGCACGAAGTGGCGGGCGAAGCCGGCGTCGAGCAGCGCCCGTACGACGTCCGGGTCCAACGAACGGGCGGCTTCGGCGGCTTCGGCACGGCCGGCCGCGAGGGCGCTCACTTCCCGGGCGGGGAGGGCCGGTTCGGGCGCTGACTGTGTCTGCTGGGGCATGGGCCGGCTCTCCTTGCGGTCGGTGCGAGGAGACAACGTCGGCCGACCCGATCGGGCACCGCTACAGGTCCCCTAGGGCACTGCTACAGCCGCGCTCGAGCCGCCGACCCGGCGTGGGACATATGTCACAGCGCGCGGTGACCGGCCGGCGGCGTGGGCGGAGGGCGGGCATGGAGACCGGTCGGTACGGTCTGCGAAGGTGCCCGATCACCGCCCCCGCGCGCTTTATCACGACGGCGCGGAAGATGTGAATCCGGCGTGGCCAATGGCCGATCCGGAACCTCTCCGACCGCTCACACTTTACTTGATCTTGGGTTGTCGAAGTCGTAGCCTGGCGAGACGTCGGGCCGGCTCCCCACGCATGGCCCGATCTTGCCATCGGGGGTTTTACAGAATGTCAAAAGATTCCTCTCGACCGTCCGAGTCGCTACCGTTCGCGGAAATCAGCGTTCTTGGATCATTGAGCGTCGAATTCAACGGACAGTCCATCGTGCCGACCGCGGGAAAACCGCGGCAACTGCTCGCCCTCCTCGCCCTGCGCTGCGGCCGGGTCGTACAGGTGCCGACCCTGATGGAGGAGGTGTGGGGTGAGGACATCCCCCGCAGCGGCATGACCACCCTGCAAACCTACGTCCTCCACCTGCGCAGACTCATCGTGGAAGCCCTGCCCGAGGGCTCCGAGCGCACCCCGAAGGATCTGCTGGCCACCCGGTTCAACGGCTACCAGCTCTCCGTCAAGCCGAAGTCGTTCGACCTGATCGAATTTGAGTCACTGGCCGGATCCGGAGACAACGCGCTGGAGCGCGGAGACGCCGAGGCCGCCTCGAAATACCTCCACCAGGCGTTGGAATTGTGGCGCGGTCCGGCATTGATGGACGTACCCGTGGGCCGCGTGCTCGCCATGGAACTCATGGGTCTCAACGAAGTAAGAATGCGTGTTCTGGAACAGCGAATTCTCGCCGATCTTTGGCTCGGTAAGAGCGCAAGTCTCGTTCCGGAACTGCGCAAGCTGGTGGAACAACATCCGCTGCACGAGAAGCTGGCCGCCTGTCTGATGATCGCCCACCAGCGGTCGGGGTCGGGCTGGCGCGCCCTCGAGGTCTTCCGCGACCTGAGGAAGGCCTTGATCAACGAGCTCGGCGTCGAGCCGTCCGGCCGCCTCCAGAGCCTCCACCAGGAGCTGCTGTCGAACGCCACTGACCTGTCGCTGCGCGATTACGTCCTGACGTGAGCGCGGACAGGGCAGGGGTGCTGGGCGAGGTCGCCGACGGGGTGTTCGCCTACGTCCAGCCGGACGGCAGCTGGTGCGTGAACAACGCCGGGCTGATCGTCTCCGAGGGCCGGGCCGTCCTGGTCGACACCGCGGCCACCGAGGCGCGCGCCCGCAGCCTGCGGGCGGCGGTCGTGGCGCAGGGGCGGCCGGTCCCGTACGCCGTGGTCAACACCCACTCGCACGGTGACCACACCTTCGGCAACTTCGTGTTCCCGGAGGCAGTCGTGCACGCGCACCACGAGACGCGTCGGGAGATGGCCGCGGCCGGCCTGCACCTGGCCGGACTGTGGCCCCAGGTGGAGTGGGGGGCACTTCAGGTGGTGCTCCCCGAGGTCACCTACCGGGACGAACTCACCCTGCACGTAGGAGCGGTGACGGCCCGGTTGATCCACCTGGAAGTGGCCCACAGCACGAACGACACCGCCGTGTGGGTTCCCGAGCGGAGGGTGCTGTTCACCGGGGACGTGGTGATGTCGGGGGTGACGCCGTTCCTGCCGATGGGCTCGGTTGCCGGTTCGCTGCGGGCCGTCGCGCGGATGCGGGCGCTCGACCCCGCGGTGGTGGTGGCCGGGCACGGCGTCGTCGGCGGCATCGAGGTGCTCGACACCACGGAGGCGTACCTGCGGTGGCTGCAGGAACTGGCCCGCCAGGGCGTGTCCGCGGGGCTGACGGCGCCGGAGGTGGCCCGGGAGGCCGACCTCGGGCCCTTCGCCGGCCTGCTCGATCCGGAGCGGATCGTGCCCAATCTGTACCGGGCGTTCGCCGAGGAACGGGGCCGGGCCCACGGCGGGGCACTGGACATGTCGGCCGTCATCACCGAAATGGACACCATGTTCGAGGAGATGGCCGCCTACCGGGGGGCTCCGCCGGTCTGCCACGCCTGACGCGACCCGACGACCGCGGTCGCGGTCGCCGTACGCGGCTTGACGGCGTTTCAAGCGGGCCTTGAGGAAGTGCTCGCAGGATCGGCGACGCTCGCGGGCGCCCGGCGCACAGCACCTGTGCCCGGGCGCCCGCTCCGTCATACCCGAGCCGTCTGGAGTACCCGATGACGTCCGCCGCCAGCCGCTTCGCCGACCTCTACGCCGCGGTGGGGCAGCACTACGCCCGCCAGGTCCAGTTCCTCGACGGCGGGAGGTTCGAGGAGTACGCCGGCACCTTCACGGAGGACGGCGAGTTCCAGCACACCCCCGGGGTCCCCCCGGCCCGCACCCCGGCCGGCATCGTCGCCGAACTGCACGCCTTCCACGAGCGGTTCGCCGACGACCCGGTACAGCGCCGGCACTGGTTCAACATGATCGACCTCAGCCCGCGCGAGGACGGCGACTTCGACGCCGTGTTCTACGCGCTGGTGCTCACCGTCCGGCCCGGGGTCAAGGAACCGCAGGTCGGCCCCAGTTGCCTGGTCCGCGACGTACTGGAGATCACGGACGGGTCGGTGCGCAACCGCTCCCGCCGCGTCGAGCACGACCAGCACGTCCAGCACGTCCAGCACGACCAGCACGTCCCGGACACCCGGCCCGCCCGGCCCGCGGCCCGTTGAGCAGCCGCTCCGCGCCCACCGGCCCCCCTCCGAAGGGAGAACCCCCCGCCATGTCCCGCAAGCCCGTCGCCCTGGTGACCGGATCCTCGTCCGGGATCGGCGCCGCCGTCGCCCGCAGACTCTCCGACGAGGGGATGGCGGTGGTGGTCAACGCGGCCAGGAGCGCCGACGCGGGCTGCCGGCTCGCCGAGTCCCTGCCCGACGCACGGTTCGTCCAGGCGGACATCTCCGACGAGGAGCAGGTACGGCGGTTGCTGAACGAGGTGGCCGGGGAGTACGGCGCCCTCGACCTGCTCGTCAACAACGCCGGTGTCACCCGGGGCATCCCCCACCAGGATCTCGAGGCGGCCACCGGGGAGGTGTGGCGCACCATCCTCGGTGTCAACGTCGTCGGCACCTGGCAGACGACGGTGGCCGCGATGCCGCTGCTGCGCGCCTCGGGCGCCGGCCACGTCGTCAACATCTCCTCCGTCGCCGGGGTCCGGCCGGCCGGCAGTTCCATCCCCTACGCGGTCAGCAAGGCCGCCGTCAACCACATGACCCGGCTGCTGGCGGCCGCCGTCGGCCCCGAGGTGCGGGTCAACGCCATCGCTCCCGGGCTCGTCGACACCCCGTGGACGGAGACCTTCACCGAGATCCGCGAGCGGGTGCGCGAGGCCGTGCCGCTGCGCCGCACCGGCACCCCGGAGGACATCGCCGAGCTGGTGGTGGGCCTGCACCGGGCCGCCTACACCACCGGCGAGGTGGTGCTCGCCGACGGCGGCGCCCACCTGCTGATCTGAGAGGACGACAGACCGTGAAGCTTGGCGTGAACCTGAGTTACCAGGGCGCCGCGGAGCTGGCCGTGGCGGCCGAACGGCTCGGCTACGACGTGGCCCTGGCCCCCGAGGGCTACCGCTCGGACGCCGCCAGCGTGCTCGGGCTCGTCGCGGGGCGGACCGAGCGGATCGCGCTCGGCTCCGCCGTGATGCAGATCCCCGCCCGCAGCCCGGCGCTGGCCGCGCTGACCGCCGCGACCCTGCAGTCGCTCTCGGGCGGTCGGTTCCGGCTGGGGCTGGGAGTGTCCAACCCCGATGTCTCCGAGGGCTGGTACGGGGTCCCCTTCGCGGAACCCCTGGTCCGGACCCGGGAGTACGTGGAGATCGTACGGCGGGCCCTGACGGGCGAGCCGGTCCGCTACGAGGGCCGGCACTACCGGCTGCCCCCCTCCGGCTCCGGTGCGGCCCCGCTGCACGTGATCACCGAGCCGGCGGGTACGCCCGTACCGGTGTACCTGGGGGCGGTCGGTCCGGGGAACCTGGCGCTGGCCGGCGAGATCGCCGACGGCTGGATCGGGGTGTTCGCCGCTCCCGAGCAGGTCGCCGAGTCGGTCGCGCACATCGAGGCGGGCCGGGCGCGGGCCGGGAAGCCGATGGAGGGCTTCGACGTGATGCCCTGCCTGGCGACCGCGATCGGCGAGGACACCGACGGCTGCGTCGACCTGCTGCGGGCCCACTACGCCTACCTGATGGGCATCGGGGCGCCGGAGCGGAACTTCTACATCGCGCTCGCCACGCGGCTCGGCTTCGGGGCGGGGGCCGCCGAGGTGGGCCGGCTGGCGGGCGAGGGCGACCGGGCGGGGGCCGCGGCGGCGGTGCCGGCCGGGTTCGTGGAGCTGACCGCGCTGACCGGGCCGGTGGACCGGGTGGCGGAGCGGATGCGGCAGTACGCGGAAGCGGGCGTCACCACGCTCGGCATCATGATCTCCTCGATGGCCGGCGGCACGCAGGAGCGGATCTCGGTCCTGGAGCGGGCGATGGCCGCGCTCGACCGGTCCGGTGTGCGCGGCTGACGCCACGGCCGGCGCCCTCGCGCGGCAACGGAAAACGCGGGCGGGGCACTTGAGGAGGTGCCCCGCCCGCGGGCGTTCGCGCGTGTACCGGAGCCCGGACCGCCGGGACCGGGCCCGGGCTCCGTGCCATGCGGCGCGAGCCCGGCCTGATCGGCGAGACACCCCCTCAGGGCTGTCCCGTCATCCCCGGCGGGCGCACGAGGACAGCTCAGGCAGCCACTCCTGCGGTGATGCGGTCGATCAGCTCGGCGGGGGACGGCTGTCCGGCCATCTCGTGGCGCACCTGTCCGGCCGCGTGCCGGAAGGACTCCTCCGTGAGGAGCCGCGCGGCGGCCGCGGCGATGCGGGCGGCGTCCGCCGTCGCCGGTGCCACGGCCAGGCCCACCCCGCGGTCCGTCACCCGGCGGGCGCACAGCTCGTTGTCCGCGCCGCTGGGGACCAGCAGTTGCGGTACCCCGTAGTGCAGGGCGGCCGCGGTGGTGCCCGATCCTCCGTGGTGGACCACGAGCGCGCAGTCGCGCAGGATCCCGGAGAGCGGTACGAAGCCGGCCGGGACGAGGTTGGCGGGCAGTGGGCCCAGCGTGCTCAGGTCGGTCTCGTCGTCGGCGAGGACCACTTCCGCGTCCAGGGCGGCGAGGGCGTCGATCAGCAGCCGCAGGGCGTCGGTGCCGCCCGGCAGCAGGGGCGCGACGGTGCCGAGGGTGAGGCAGATGCGGGGCCTGGCGGCCTTGCGCAGCGCCCAGTCGGGCAGGACGGCGCCGCCGTTGTACGGCACGTAGCGCATCGGCAGCCACGGCACGCCGTCGTACGGGTCGGCCTCCTCGTGCTCCAGGCCGCCGAGGCTGGGGGCGCGCGGGTCGATCCGGCCGAGGAGGTCCGGTTCGCGTTCGCCGAGGCCGAGTTCCTCGCGCAGCCGCAGTACGACGGGGTTGTCGTCGGGGACGACACCGAAGCGGGCATTGGTTCGGGCGGCCTCGCGCACGCCCGGGTCGCGCATCGACCAGGAGACCCGGTTGCCGACTTCCAGTGCGGGCACGCCGAGGGCGACGGCGGCCAGTTTGCCGGCCTGGTGGTCGGAGCAGTAGACGACGAGGTCCGCGCCGAAGTCGCGGCCGGCGTCGACCGTGCCCCGGGTCATCGCGAGGGTGAACAGCTCGAACGGGCGCATGGCGCGGGCGAGTTCCCAGTACCCCTCGGGCAGGCCGGGACCGTCCTCGCAGCCGGGTGCGTCGGGGCCGGCGACGAGGTCCTCGCCGACGTCGCGGAGGGGGAACACGTCGACCACCGGCGCCCCGGCCCAGGCGGCCGCCTTGGCCATGTGGGCGGTGGTGGCGATCAGGATTTCGTGGCCCGCCGCGCGTGCCGCCCAGACGAGCGGTACGAGGGGCAGCATCAGCCCGTATCCCGGTGCGGCCGGGAACAGGATCCGCATGAGGACTCCTTCAGATTCGGACGGTGCGGTGGTTCACAGAATTCGGTCGACGCTGCGGAATACGGCCTCGACAAGCCTGCGGATCCTGCCGTCCATGCTTCCCATCACTGCGGAGCCCATATTCGGGACGTATCCGAATGCCAGCTCGCGCTCGGGGTCGGCAAAAGTGAAGACGCCGTTCGCCCCGCTCAGCCCGAAAGAATTCTTCAGTCCGGCGTCGGCGGGGAATACGGCGCTGTCCGCCAGCTGCACCCCCAGCCCCCAGGTGAGCGGGGTCAGCATGACCTCGCAGGTGCCGCTGGAGTGCGGGCGGGCCAGTTCGGCGGTGAGGCCGGGGCCGATGAGGCGGATGCCGTCGACCTCGCCGACCAGCGCGGCGAAGAGCCGGGCCAGGGCGTGGGCGCTGGCGAGGCCGCCGTACGAGGGGTCCTCGACGGCCGGGTCGGCCGGATCCTGGGACATGCTGCCGATGGTCGCCCGGTAGGTGAGCGTGGTGGGTTCGCGCAGCTCGACGACCTCGCCGGGGTCGGCGCCGGCCATCAGGGCCTCCGCCTTGGACTCCAGCATGGTGGCGAGGTGGGCGCCCGAGCCGGCGGGCAGCCCGATGTACGCGTCGAGGCCCAGGGGTCCTGCCAGGTGGCGGGCGAAGTAGCGGCCCACGGTCAGGCCGGTGCGGCGG
Organism: Streptomyces sp. NPDC023541; assembly: GCF_055559995.1. NCBI lineage: Bacteria > Bacillati > Actinomycetota > Actinomycetes > Kitasatosporales > Streptomycetaceae > Streptomyces > Streptomyces sp. NPDC023541. The sequence goes on along the minus strand of NZ_JBVHJO010000010.1, from coordinate 104,949 downwards.
CGCACGAGTTCGCTCAGCAGGTGCCCGTAGGTGGTGGCGTGGTAGCCGTGCGCGGTGTCCGGCTCCCACTCGGGGCGGGCCGCTGCCAGTGCCTCGGCGACCGGAGTGTGGGCGCGCAGGGCCGCCAGCGAGAGCGGGGCGTGGTCGAGGCAGACCACCCCGGAGCGGTGGGAGAGGATCATGCGGGGGGTGATGGCCCCCTTGCCGTTGGCGGCGAACTCCGGCCAGTGCGCGGCGACCGGTTCGTCGAGGTCGAGGCTCTGTTCCTGCCACAGGTGCAGGAAGGCCGCGGTGACCAGCGCCTTGGTCGGGGAGGCGAGGACGCCCACCGTGCCGGCCCGCCAGGGGTCGGCGCGGTCGGGGTCGGACCAGCCGGCCCACAGGTCCACCACCGGACGGCCCCGGTGGTAGACGCAGACGGCCGCGCCCACCTCCTCGCCCGCGGCGAAGTTCTCCTCGAAGGCGCGCGCGACGTCGGCGAACGCGTCCTCGGCCAGCCCTGCCTGGGGATATTGCTGCACAGTCTTCCGTCCTTCGCGAGGGAGGTTCGGCCGCTTCGCCCGGGTGGTCCCCGGGGCGGCTTTCGGTCGGCTCCGACCTGTGATGATCCGACCGCCGCTCGGGCCCCGCTCGAATACCGGTCATGTCCCGCTCGCAAGGGAATACAGAAGCCCCGGCAGGGTGACCGGAAGGGAAATCGTCTGGCAGGATCGGCGCCATGCGATTCCACTCAAAGGCTGTTCTCCTCGGAAAGCAGGCATTCCTCTGGGGGAATGGGATGGAATTTTCCGCACGGAAGGTGGCCGCGTGTTCTCCGGCATAGCTGAATTCCAGGACTGGTACGCGGGGCGGCGCCGCGCCCACGGCTACCGGGTGGATCGGATCCCGCTCGACGCCCTCGACGGCTGGCGTACCGACCCCGACTCCGGCAACCTCGTGCACCGCACCGGGCGGTTCTTCACCGTCGAGGGGCTGGACGTGGCGGACTCCGGCCGGGAGGTGGGTGCCTGGCAGCAGCCGATCATCGTCCAGCCGGAGCAGGGCGTCCTGGGCATCCTGGTCAAGGAGTTCGCGGGCGTCCCGCACTTCCTGCTCCAGGTCAAGATGGAGCCGGGCAACGTCAACGGCCTCCAGCTCTCGCCGACCGTGCAGGCGACCCGGTCCAACTTCACCGGTGCGCACGGCGGCAGGTCGGTCCCCTACCTGGAGTACTTCACGGCGCCGCGCTCGGGACGGGTCCTGTCGGACGTCCTGCAGTCGGAGCAGGCGTCCTGGTTCCTGGCCAAGCGCAACCGCAACATGATCGTGCAGGTCGACGGGGACGTCCCCGTGCTGGAGGACTTCTGCTGGCTGGACTTCGAGCAGATCGCCCTGCTGCTGCGCGAGCCGAACCTGGTCAACATGGACACCCGTACGGTCCTGGCCGGTGCCGCCTCGTGGCGGGACCGCGACGCCGACCTGGTCGCGGACACCTTCCGGGGCGCGCTGGCCCGCTCCTGGGCCCCCGGCAACGTGGCCCTGCACGACACCACCCACCTGCTGAGCTGGTTCACCGAGGCCAAGAACCGCTGCACGCTGACCCGGCAGCTGATCCCGCTCACCAAGGTCGAGGGGTGGAGCCGGCGCGACGGTGCCCTGGTCCACGACCGGGACCAGCACTTCGCCGTCATCGGGGTGTCCGTCGAAACCGACAGCCGGGAGGTGGCGCGCTGGCACCAGCCCATGTTCGAACCGCGCAGCCAGGGCGTCATCGCCTTCCTCGTCCGCCGTATCGGGGGCGTGCTGCACGTCCTGATGCAGGCCCGGACCGAGACGGGCGGCTTCGACGGCGTGGAGATGGCCCCGACCGTGCAGTGCCAGCCCGACAGTTACCGCGGCCTGCCCGAGGAGCGCCGACCGCGGTTCCTCTCGGAGGTGCTGGAGGCTCCACCGGAGCGGATCCGCTTCGACCGGGTCCATTCGGAGGAGGGCGGCCGCTTCTACCACGCGCAGAACCGCTACCTGCTGGTCGAGGTCGCGGACGGCTTCCCGCTGCAGGTGCCCGACGACTACGCCTGGATCACCCTGCGCCAGCTCACCGACTTCGTGCGCTACGGCAACCACCTGAACGTCGAGGCCCGGAGCCTGCTGACGTTCGCGGGCTTCTACAAGGAGGACGACGAGTGACCACCCATGTCTGGGACTACCTTCCGGAGTACGAGGCGGAGCGGGAGGACATCCTCGACGCCGTACAGCAGGTCTTCGCCAGCGGCCGGCTGGTGCTGGGCGAGAGCGTGCGCGGGTTCGAGGCCGAGTTCGCCGCCCGCCACAGCCTGCCGTACTGCGTCGGCGTCGACAACGGCACCAACGCGGTCCAGCTGGCGCTGGAGGCCCTCGGCGTGGGCCGCGGAGACGAGGTCGTCACCGTCTCGAACACCGCCGCCCCGACCGTCGTCGCCATCGACGCGGCGGGCGCCGTCCCGGTCTTCGTCGACGTCCGCGCCGAGGACCACCTGATGGACACCGACCAGGTGGCCGCCGCGATCACCCCGCGCACCAAGGCGCTGCTGCCGGTGCACCTGTACGGACAGTGCGTGGACATGGATCCGCTCCGGCGCCTGGCCGACGAGCACGGACTGGCGATCGTGGAGGACTGCGCGCAGGCCCACGGCGCCCGGCACCACGGGGCGCCGGCCGGGACCATGGGCGACGCCGCGGCGTTCTCCTTCTACCCGACCAAGGTGCTGGGGGCGTACGGCGACGGCGGGGCCGTCCTGACCGGCTCCGCCGACACCGACCGCGCGCTGCGCCGGCTGCGGTACTACGGCATGGAGGAGGTGTACTACGTCGAGCGGACGCCCGGCCACAACAGCCGGCTCGACGAGGTCCAGGCCGAGATCCTGCGCCGCAAGCTGACCCGGCTCGACGCCTACGTGGCAGGCCGGCGCCGGGTGGCGCGCCGCTACGCCGAGGGGCTCGCCGGGCTGTGCGGGCCGGGCGGGCTGACCCTGCCGGCCACGGCCGCGGGCAACGAGCACGTGTACTACGTGTACGTGGTGCGCCACCCGCGCCGCGACGAGATCATCAGCGCCCTCAAGGAGCGCTACGACATCTCCCTCAACATCAGCTATCCGTGGCCGGTCCACACCATGCGCGGCTTCGCCCACCTCGGTGTGGAGGCCGGCTCGCTGCCGGTCACCGAGCGGCTGGCCGGGGAGATCTTCTCGCTGCCCATGTACCCGTCGCTGCCCGAGGCCGTGCAGGACAAGGTCATCGAGGCGCTCCACGAGGTCCTGCGGACGCTCTAGGCCGTCTCTTTCGGATCTTGCCGCCGCCCCAACCGCCCGATCGAAAGGCCCACACCATGCTTGCCAGCACGGACACGCTCATCTACCGCCGCGCCGACGTCTACCACGACTTCTACCACGGCCGCGGCAAGGACTACCGGGCCGAGGCGGCCGTGGTGCGCGAACTCGTCGAGCAGCGCGCCTCGGTGTCCCCGGCCGACGGTTCGCTTCTGGACGTCGCCTGCGGCACCGGCTCCCACCTGGCCGAGCACACCGGCTTCTTCGGCCACGTCGCCGGGGTGGACCTGTCCGCCGAGATGCTCGCCGTCGCCGCCCGCAACAACCCCGGGACCGCGCTGACGGAGGGCGACATGCGCGACTTCCGGCTCGGCCGCACCTTCTCCGCCGTCACCTGCATGTTCAGTTCGGTCGGATACCTGGAGACCGCCGCCGACCTGGACGCGGCCGTCGCGAACCTGGCCGGGCACCTCGAGCCCGGCGGCGTCCTCGTCGTCGAACCCTGGTGGTGCCCGGAGAGCTTCCTGCCCGGCTGGGTCGGCGCCGACGTGGTCCGCTCCGGGGAGCGGACCATCTCCCGGGTCTCCCACACCGTCCGCGCCGGACGGACCAGCCGGATGGAGGTGCACTACACCGTCGCGGACCCCCGCACCGGCATCGAGCACTTCACCGACACGCACGTCATGAGCCTGTTCGAGCGCACGGAGTACCGGGACGCGTTCCTGCGGGCCGGGCTGGAGCCCACGTACGTGCGGCACGAGCTCTACGGCCCGGGGCTGTTCGTCGCCACCCGCCCCGGCGGTGCCGCGTGAAGGTCCGCGAGCTGGCGGTCGAGGGTGCGTACGCCTTCGAACCCGAGGTCTTCCACGACGAGCGCGGCTCGTTCCGCTCGCCGCACCAGGAGGCCGCCTTCGGAGCGGCACTGGGCGGCCCGCTCTTCCCCGTCGCCCAGGTCAGCACCAGCCGGTCGCGGCGCGGGGTGGTGCGCGGGGTGCACTACACGGCCACGCCCGGGTCCATGGCCAAGTACGTGCTATGCACCGGCGGCCGTGCCCTGGACGTGGTGGTCGACCTCCGGCTCGGTTCGCCCACCTTCGGGCGCAGCGAGCGGGTGGAGCTCTCCCCGGAGGCGGGCACCGCGCTCTACCTGCCGCCGGGTGTGGGGCACCTGTTCGCCGCGCTGGAGGAGGACACCGTGATGGTGTACCTGCTGTCGGCGGCCTACCGGGCGGACAAGGAGCGGGCCGTGCACCCGCTGGACCCCGCGCTGGGCCTGGAGCTGCCCGGCGGGCACGATCCGGTGCTGTCCGAGCGCGACCGGGGGGCGCCGACCCTGGCCGCTGCCCGCGAGGCCGGGCTGCTGCCGTCGTACGCCGACTGCGTGCCGGCCGGCGGCGGCGCCCGCGGTGGAGGCGGGCGGTGAGCGCGCCGCGGCAGGTCGTGGTGCTCGGGGCGTCCGGCTTCCTCGGCTCGGCCGTGGTCCGGGAGCTGGCCGCCGACCGCACCGTGCGGGTGCGCGCGGTCTCCCGGCGGCCGGTCGTGCTCCCGGAGCGGCTCGCCGGGCGGGTGGAGGTGCTGACCGGCGACCTCACCGAGCGGGACGTCCTGGCCCGGGCAGTGGCCGGCGCCGACGCCGTACTGCCCTTCACGGCCCGGATCCGCGGAGCGTCGGGGTGGCGGCTGTCCGAGGACGACAAGGAGGCGGACCGGGTCAACGTCGGCCTGGTCCGGGACCTGGTGGCGCTGCTCGCCGAACGGCCCCCCGGCCCCGGGGGCCCGCCCGCGGTCGTGTTCCCGGCCAGCAACACCCAGGTGGGGCGGGTCACCGCCGAGCGCATCGACGGCTCCGAACCGGACCGCCCCGAGGGGGTGTACGACCGGCAGAAGCACGCCGCCGAGTCCTTGCTGAAGCAGGCCGCGGCCCGCGGCCTGGCCCGGGCCGTCAGTCTCAGGCTGCCGCCCGTCTTCGGCCCGGGCTCCCCGACGGCCGACGACCGCGGGGTGGTGTCCACCATGATCCGGCGGGCACTGGCCGGGGAGCCGCTGACGATGTGGCACGACGGCACGGTCCGCCGCGACCTGTTGTACGTGGAGGACGCCGCCCGGGCGTTCACGGCGGCCCTGGTGCACGCGGAGTCGCTGTCCGGCCGCCACTTCCTGATCGGTACCGGCCGGGCGCGGCCGCTCGGCGAGGTGTTCGGGGCGGTGGCGGGCGCCGTGTCGCGCCACACGGGGGCCGAGCCGGTGCCGGTGGTGTCGGTGGAGCCGCCCCCGCACGCGGACCCGACCGACTTCCGCAGCCTGGAGGTCGACCCTTCGGCCTTCACGGCCGCCACGGGCTGGCGGGCACGCACCGCGCTGGACGAGGCCCTGGACCGGACGGTCGGCGCCGTGGCCCGCGAGGCCGGGGCGGCGTCCCGGCCCTGACACGGGCGCCGCAGCACGGGAGAGCACTGGAGAGAGCACACGACGGCCCCGCCCGGTCCGGGCGGGGCCGTCGTCGTGCGCGCGGGGCGGGTCACGCCCGCAGCGACTCCAGTACGGAGACCACCCGGGCCGGGGCCGGCTGCGCGGCGATCTCCGCGCCGATCTCCGCAGCCCGCTCGCGGGGGCCGGAGCCCGCCAGCAGGGCGGCCGCCGCGCCGGCGATCCGGGCGCCGGACTGCTCACCGTCGGCCAGCACCACGGCCGCGCCACGCGCCTCGATGCGGCGGCACGGCTCCAGCATCTTCGGGATCGTGGGCACCAGCAGCTGCGGCACGCCCGCGTGCAGGGCGGTCATGGCGGTCTGTCCGCCGCCGTGGTGGACGATGAGGTCGCACGTGGCCAGCAGGGTGTCCAGGGCGAACCAGCCGGCCCGGACCCCTGGCACCGCGGCGGTCAGCGCGTCCGCCACGTCCTGCGGGGCGGCGACGACCAGCTCCCCGTCGAGGCCCTCCACCGTCCGGGCGAGTTCGACCAGTTCGGCCACCCCGTCCGGCCCGGCGACCCGGCTGCCCGCGGTGACGCACACCCGGGGCCGGTCCGGCCTGCGCAGCATCCACGGCTCCAGCGGCCGGCGCAGGTTGGCGGGGACGAACCGCATCGACTGCCGGGGGCCGGCGGCCAGGTCCGCGGCGCGCAGCCCCGGCGGGCAGATGTCCACCCAGAGCCGCGGCGCGGGCAGTCCGTCCAGCCCGGCCCCGCCGAGTTCGGCGGACAGCTCGGCGGCGGCCCCGGCATCCATCCCGGGCGGCTCGCCGAGGTCCCAGGTGTGCCGCACCCACGGAACGCGGAGCTCGTGGGCGAGCAGCGCCGCCGCGTAGCAGAGCGATCCGCCGACCACGAGGTCCGGGCTCCAGTCGGCGGCCAGGGTGCGCAGCCGGGGCAGACAGGCGGCGGCCAGCCGTCCGAACCCCTCCCCGTTGAAGCGGATCCGCTCCTGGGGGTCGCCGGGGATGGACAGTTCGCGCCCGGCGCGGTCCTCGAACATGAACCGGCGCATGGTCCCGTCGGTGACGGGCAGGACGGGCAGCCCGGTGCCCGTGACGTACGGGGCCATGTCCTCGGGGGAGGCGACGAGGACGTCATGGCCGGCGAGACGGGCCGCCGAGGCGAGCGGGGCGAGGGCGAAGACGGTCGCCGGACTCCCCCCGGTGATAAAGAGGATCTTCATCGCACGGACGGTGCACCGCGGCACTAGAGAACCACTGGACCCCCGTCCGTCCTGAGCGCACATCGAGCGCCTCTTGAGCCGAGGTTGACCGCCTCCGCCTACCAAGGGACCCGGCCGGGTTTCTCCCGGTCCTACCGAGTCACCTCTTCGAGAAGGAAACCGATTCGATGTCCCGTCGTGTCGTGATAACCGGTATGGGGGTGCGCGCACCGGGAGGAAGCGGCACGGAGGAGTTCTGGTCCCTGCTGGCCGCGGGTCGTACCGCGACCCGCCGGATCACCTTCTTCGACCCCACCCCCTTCCGCTCCCAGCTCGCGGGCGAGTGCGACTTCGACGCGGGGGCCGAAGGGCTCACCCCGCGGGAGGTCCGCAGAATGGACCGGGCGACGCAGTTCGCCGTGGTCTGCGCCCGCGACGCGGTGTCGGACAGCCGCCTCGACTTCGGGGCGCTCGACCCGTCCCGGGTCGGCGTGAGCCTCGGCAGCGCCGTCGCCGCCGCGACCAGCCTGGAGCGCGAGTACCTGGTGCTGTCCGACGCCGGACGGCAGTGGGAGGTCGATCCCGGCTACCTGTCGCCGCACATGTACGACTACCTGACTCCGGGGAAACTGCCCGCCGAGGTCGCGTGGACGGTGGGCGCGGAGGGCCCGGTGGCCCTGGTGTCCAACGGCTGCACCTCCGGGCTGGACGCCGTCGGCAACGCCGTCCAGCTGATCGCGGACGGCACCGCCGACGTCATGCTCGCCGGAGCGGCCGACACCCCGGTGACCCCGGTCGTGGTGGCCAGCTTCGACGCCATCAAGGCCACCACCAACCGCAACGACGACCCCGCACACGCCTCCCGCCCCTTCGACGCCTCCCGCAACGGCTTCGTCCTGGCCGAGGGCGCGGCCGTCTTCGTCCTGGAGGAGCTGGAGCGGGCGCGGGCGCGCGGCGCGACGGTCTACGCCGAGGTCAGCGGGTACGCCACCCGCCTCAACGCCTACCACATGACCGGTCTGAAGACGGACGGCCGGGAGATGGCCGAGGCCATCAGGGTCGCGCTGGACCAGTCCCGGCTGAACGCCGACGCGATCGACTACGTCAACGCCCACGGCTCGGGCACGGTGCAGAACGACCGGCACGAGACGGCCGCGTTCAAACGCGCTCTGGGCGACCACGCCTACCGCACCCCGATCAGCTCGATCAAGTCCATGGTGGGCCACTCGCTGGGGGCCATCGGCTCCGTGGAGATCGCGGCGTGCGCGCTCGCCATGAAGCACAACGTGGTGCCGCCCACCGCCAACCTCTACCGGTCCGACCCGGAGTGCGACCTCGACTACGTGCCGCTGACCGCCCGCGAGCAGCGCGTGGACACCGTGCTGACCGTGGGCAGCGGGTTCGGCGGTTTCCAGAGCGCGATGCTGCTGCGGCGGCCGGAAGGAGTGTCATGACGACCACAGTGTTCACGGGGCTGGGTGTCGTCGCCCCCAACGGACCGGACGCCGATGAGTTCTGGTCCGCGACCCTGGAGGGCCGCAGCGGCATCGCCGACATCACCGCGTTCGACGCTTCCGGATATCCGGCCGGGCGGGCCGGCGAGGTGCGGGGCTTCGACCCGGCGGCACACCTGCCGAACCGGCTGCTGCCCCAGACCGACCGGTCCACCCGGTTCGCGTTGACCGCCGCGGAGCTGGCCCTGGCCGACGGCGGCGTGGACCCTGGGGCGCTCGTCGACTACGACATGGGTGTGATCACCGCCAACGCGTTCGGCGGCTTCGAGTTCACCCACCGCGAGTTCGCGAAGCTGTGGTCCAAGGGGCCGCAGTTCGTCAGCGTGTACGAGTCCTTCGCCTGGTTCTACGCCGTCAACACCGGCCAGATCTCCATCCGCCACCAGCTGCGCGGCCCGGGCAAGGCGCTCGTCGCCGAGCAGGCCGGCGGGCTGGACGCGCTCGGTCACGCCCGGAGGGCGCTGCGCCGCGGCGAGGCGAAGCTGGTCGTCACCGGCGGCGCGGACTCGGCGCTGGACCCGTGGGGCTGGGCCGCGCAGTGGTCGGGGGGCCGGGTGGCCGCTTCCGGGGAGTACCGGCCGTTCGACCGGACGGCGAGCGGGCACGTGCCCGGGGAGGGCGCCGCGATCCTGGTCCTGGAGGACGCGGAAGCGGCCCGCCGGCGCGGCGTGTCCCGCGTGTACGGCGAACTCGCCGGACAGGCCTCCACCTTCGACCCGCCGCCCGGCTCGCCGAGGCCTCCGGCCCTGCGCCGCGCCGTCGAGCTCGCACTGGCCGAGGCCGGGGCCGCTCCGGCCGAAGTGGACGTGGTCTTCGCGGACTCGGCGGGCCTGCCCGCGCTGGACCGGGGCGAGGCCGAGGCCCTGCGCGAGGTGTTCGGCGCCCACGGCGTCCCGGTGACCGCGCCCAAGGCGCTGACCGGGCGGCTGCAGTCCGCGGGCGGACCGCTGGACGTGGTGGCCGCGCTGCTGTCGCTGCGCGACGGGGTGATCCCGCCGACCGCGAACACCGACGACGTACCGGAGGAGTACGGCATCGACCTGGTCCGCAAGGCCCCCCGCGAGGCACGGCTGTCGACGGCCCTCGTCCTCGCCCGGGGTACGGGCGGCTTCAACTCGGCCGCTGTCCTGCGGACGTACGACCACTGAGGCAACGAGCAGTAACGATGAAGGAGATTTCAACGATGAGCGACCCGACCACCACCACGATGACCCTGGACGACCTGCGCCGGATCCTGTCGGACTCCGCCGGCAGCGAGGGCGGCCAGCTCGACGGAGACATCCTCGACACCGCCTTCACGGAGCTGGGCTACGACTCGCTGGCACTGCTGGAGACCTCGGCCGTCATCCAGCGCGAGTACGGCGTGGAGATCCCGGACAAGGTCGCCACCCCGCGCGAGCTGCTGGACGCCGTCAACGGCTCCCTCCCCGCGGCGGGCTGAGGCATGCGTCGGCACACCCGGCACGCCCTGACCTCCACCGCCCCGCCGCAGGCGCTGTACGACCTCGCCGCCGACGTCGGCCGGTGGCCGGCCGTGTTCGCGCCCAGCGTCGCCGCGCACTATCTGGAGCGCGGCGAGCTCTCCGAGCGGTTCCGGCTGTGGGCCACGGTGGGGGGCGAGGTCAAGACGTGGGTATCGCGCCGCACCCTGGACCCGCTGAACCTGCGGATCCGCTTCGATCAGGAGGAGAGCGCTCCGCCCATCGCCTCCATGGGGGGCGAATGGATCTTCGAGGTGCGTGAGGACGGCGGTACGGACATCGTGCTGCTGCACGACTTCACGGCGGTCGGCGACGACCCCGACACCGTGGACTGGATCAACGCCGCGCTGGACCGCAACAGCCCGCTGGAACTGGCGGCCCTGGCCCGGATCGCCGAGCTCGGCGCGGACGCGGGCGACCTGGTGTTCTCCTTCTCCGACACCGTCGCCCTGGACTGCACCGCGCAGGAGGCCTACGCGTTCGTGCACCGCGCGGACCTGTGGCCCGAGCGGCTGCCCCACGTGGGCCGGGTGGAGCTCACCGAGGACGCCGCCGGGGTGCAGGAGATGGAGATGGACACCGTCACCGCCGACGGGGCGGCGCACACCACCCGCTCGGTGCGCGTCTGCCGGCCCGGGGAGCGGATCGCCTACAAGCAGCTGGTGCCGCCGCGGCTGCTGCTCGGACACAGCGGTGTATGGGAGTTCACTGACTCCGGGACCGGGGCGGGCGCCCGGGTCACGGCCGAGCACACGGTGGTGATCGACCCCGCCGCCGTGGAAGAGGTCCTCGGTGCGGGGGCCACGGTGGCCGACGCCCGCCGGCACCTGCGCGAGGTGCTCGGCAGGAACAGCCGTACGACGCTGGAGCTGGCGGACCGCACCGCCGCCGCCTGACCGTCCGAGGCGCCACCGGCACACGCCATCGGCCTCCGGGATCCTGGGAGATCCCGGAGGCCGATGGCGTGTGCGGACGGTCGGGCGGTCGGCGGGCGGCGGGCGGCTCAGGCGGAGCGGCGCCAGAAGACGCTGTACTCGTCGATGGCCTCGATCTCGTCCGTGATGCCGTGCTTCTCCCGGAACTCGTCCACCGCCTTGCGGCAGGCCGGGATGAAGTAGTCGTCGATCACGACGAAGCCGCCGGTGGAGAGTTTCGGGTAGAGGTTGTCGAGCGCGTCGAGGGTGGACTCGTACAGGTCGCCGTCCAGGCGCAGCACCGCGAGGCGCTCGACGGGAGCGGTCGGCAGTGTGTCCTTGAACCAGCCCGGAAGGAACCGGACCTGGTCGTCGAGGAGTCCGTAGCGGCCGAAGTTCTCCCGCACGGTGTCGGCGGTGACGCCGAGCACGCCGTTGCAGCGGTGCAGGGCCATCTCCCGGTCCATGGGGTGGCCGTCCTCGCCGGTGTCCGGGATGCCCTCGAAGGAGTCGGCGAGCCAGACGTTCCGGTCGGTTATCCCGTGGGCCTTGAGGTATCCGCGGGCGAAGATGCAGACGCCGCCGCGCCATACACCGGTCTCGATGAAGTCCCCGGGCACGCCGTCGGCGACGACCCGGTCGAGGAGGGTGCGGATGTTGCGGACGCGCTTGAGGCCCACCATGGTGTGCGCGACGCTCGGCCAGTCGGTGCCGGTCTCCCGGTTCTCGGGGCGGAACTCCCGCTCGGGGAACCACTCGTTGGGGATCGGGGCGTCCTCGTAGACGAGGTTGGTGACGACCTTTTCCAGCAGGTCCAAGTACAGCTCGGCCGTGTTCTCCATGAGGAGGGCATGTCCTTTCGGGTCTTCGGGCGGCGCGTGCGCGCCGGGACTGCGGCGGGGCGGCGGCCGGTCAGTAGTTGCCCAGGCCGCCGCAGACGTTGAGGGCCTGCGCGGTGACGGAGGCGGCGCCCGGGCCGACGAGGTAGTCGACCATCGCGCCGACCTCCTCGGGGAGCACGTACCGGCCCACCGGCACGCGAGCGCTGACGCGGGCGTGGGCCTCGTCGACGGTGACGTCCCACAGGCCGGCGTACGTCTCCCGCACCCGGGCGGCCATCGGCGTCTCGACGAAGCCGGGGCAGACGGCGTTGACGGTGACCCCGGTCCGGGCCAGTTCCAGGCCGAGGGACTTGGAGAAGCCGACGACTCCGTGCTTGGAGGCCGAGTAGGGGGCGCCGTGCAGGACGCCCTGCTTGCCGCCGGTGGAGGCGATGTTGATGATCCGGCCCCAGCCCTGCTCCAGCATGCCGCCGTGGTTGAGGACGTCCTTCGTCATCAGGAACACGCTGTTCAGGTTGGTGTTGATGACGTCGAGCCAGAGCTCGTCGGGGACCTCGCGGGTCACGCCGCCGCCGGAGCGGCCGGCGTTGTTGACGAGGATCCCCACCGGACCGAAGCGCTCGGTGGCGGCCCGGACGAAGGCGGTGATGTCCTCGCGGGAGGTCACGTCCAGGCTCCGGCCGTCCACGTCCAGTCCCTCGGACCGCAGTGCGGCGACGGTCTGCTCGACACGGTCGGCGGTGCGGGCGCCCAGGAAGACACGGTGGCCGGCGCGGGCGAGCCGGGTGGCGATCTCCAGGCCGATACCGCTGGTGGCTCCGGTGACGAGGGCGGTGCGTGCGTCTGCGTGGGCAGGGGCGTGGGCGTTGGCGTTGGCGTTGGCGTTGGCCATGTTTCCTCCGCGAAGGGTCGGCTGGGAGGCGTCACGCTCCCAGCGGCCGCTCAAAGCACCCTTCACGAGCCCTGGAAAACCGCTAGAGCCCGCGCCGGGGTGCCCTCTGCCTCACGCCCCGCGCACGCTCCCCCCCGAGCGACCGGTACACGGCCGCGACCAGGCGGTGCGCCCGGTCGTTCATGCGGCCAATGGTGCGCGAGCCGGCGTTCTGGACGTATGCGAAGGCCAGTTCGTGGTCCGGGTCGGCGAAGACGAAGGTGCCGTTGGCGCCGTCGAAGCCGAAGGCGCGCGGGCCGAGTCCGGCGGAGGCCGGGAAGACCGGGCTGTCCGGGAGCATGAAGCCGAGGCCCCAGGTGCTGGGCAGCAGCACCACCTCGCACGTGCCGCGGGAGTAGGGGCGGGCCAGTTCGGCGGTGAGGCCGGGGCCGATGAGGCGGATGCCGTCGACCTCGCCGACCAGGGCGGCGAACAGCCGGGACAGCGAGCCGGCGCCGGCCAGGCCTCCGTACGAGGGGTCCTCGACGGACGGGTCCGGGGCGTCGTGCAGCCGCATGCTGCCGATCATGGCCCGGTGGGTGAGCGACCCGGGTTCGCCGAGGGCTCGGAGCATGTCCAGCTCCGTACCGGGGTCCGCGCCGTCCATCAGGGCCTCCGCCTTGGACTCCAGCATGGTGGCGAGGTGGGCGTCCGTGCCGGCGGGCAGTCCGATGTACGCGTCGAGGCCCAGGGGTCCCGCGAGGTGGCGGGCGAAGTAGCGGCCCGCGGTGAGCCCGGTGCGGCGGCGGACCAGTTCGCTCAGCAGGTGCCCGTAGGTGGTGGCGTGGTAGCCGTGCGCGGTGTCCGGCTCCCACTCGGGGCGGGCCGCTGCCAGTGCCTCGGCGACCGGAGTGTGGGCGCGCAGAGCGGACGGGGTGAGGGGCGCGTGGTCCAGGCAGACGATGCCGGAGCGCTGCGTGAGGATCATGCGGGGGGTGATGGCCGCCTTGCCGTTGGCGGCGAACTCGGGCCAGTGCGCCGCGACCGGCTCGTCCAGGTCCAGCCGCTGCCGGTCGGCCAGGTGCAGGTAGGCCGCGGTGACCAGTGCCTTGGTCGGGGAGGCGAGCACCGCCAGCGTGTGCGAACGCCACGGATCGGTGCGCGCGGGGTCCGCCCAGCCGCCCCAGAGGTCCACCACCGGGCGGCCCCGGTGGTAGACGCCGACGGCCGCGCCCAGCTCCTCGCCCGCCGCGAAGTTCTCCTCGAAGACGCGCGCGACCTCGCCGAACGCGTCCGCCGCCTGCCCTGCCTGGGGGTATTCCTGCACAGTCTTCCGTCCTTCGCGCCGGGAGAGCGGCCCTCCTTCCTGACGGCCGACTGCCGTCTCTCTACGAACCGCCGCTCGGGCATCGCTCGAGCGGCGGACGGGCAACGGGGCGTCGGGGGGCGCGGCCGTGCTCCCGCCGTCGGGTCAGCCCGCCGAGGCGAGGACCAGGGGGAGGACCTGGTCGGCGCCCGCCCGGCGCAGGAGCCGGGCGGCGACCGCGAGGGTCCAGCCGGAGTCGGTGCGGTCGTCCACGAGCAGGACCGGGCCGGAAGCGCCGGCCAGCGCAGCGGCCAGGTCCTCGGGCACGGTGAACACGTCGGACAGCGCCCGCAGTCGTTGGGCGGAGTTGCTGCGGCGTGCCGCGTGCGCTCCGCCCGGTCCGGTGTACGCCAGCGTGCCGAGGAACGGGAGCCGGCCGACGGCCGCGATCCCCTGGGCCAGGGAACCGACCAGCTGCGGGCGGGTCATGGAGGGGACGGCGACGACCCCGACCGGCCGGGCGGAGGGGTCCGCGACGTTCGGCGCCCAACCGCCGGGCGAACGGGCCCAGTCGGCGAGGACGGCCACTGCGGCGTTCAGGACGTCGTCCGGGACCTGCGCGTCGGGGGCGTTCTCGGCCAGCAGGGGCCGCAGCCGGTTTCCCCAGCCGATGTCCGAGAGCCGGCCCAGGGCGCGGCCGGTGGAGCACTGCTCGCCGGCGGGGATCCGCCCCTTGAGGTTGACGCCCAGGGCCGGCATTCCCGTCGGCCACATGCGGCGCGGTTCGACCTCCACGCCAGGACGGTCCAGTTCCTTCGCCGCCCCGGTCAGCATCTCCGCCGAGACGGCGGATTCGGCCCAGGGCCCCGCGCAGTTGTCGCAGCGGCCGCACGGGGCGGCCCCTTCGTCGTCGAGCTGCCGGCGCAGGAACTCCATGCGGCACCCCGTCGTGGTCACGTAGTCGCGCATGGCCTGCTGTTCGGCGGCGCGCTGCCGGGCCACCCACGCGTACCGCTCGGAGTCGTAGGTCCACTGCCGGCCGGTGGACGCCCAGCCGCCCTTCACCCGCTTGACCGCGCCGTCCACGTCAAGGACCTTCAGCATGGTCTCCAGCCTGGTGCGCCGGAGGTCCACCGCCGCCTCCAGCGCGGGCACGGACAGCGGCCGTCCCGCGTCGGCGAGGGCCGAGAGGGTCTGCCGGACCTGCGCCTCCGGAGGGAAGGCGGTGTCGGCGAAGTAGCGCCAGATGGCCTCGTCCTCCTTGCCGGGCAGCAGCAGCACGTCGGCGTGCTCGACGCCGCGGCCGGCGCGGCCCACCTGCTGGTAGTAGGCGATCGGCGAGGACGGCGAGCCGAGGTGGACCACGAAACCGAGGTCCGGCTTGTCGAATCCCATGCCGAGCGCGGATGTCGCGACCAGCGCCTTGACCCGGTTCTCCTGCAGGTCGGTCTCCGCCTGCAGGCGGTCGGCGTTCTCCGTGCGCCCCGTGTACGGGGCCACCTTGAAGCCGCGCTGCCGCAGGAAGGCGGTGGCCTCCTCGGCCGCGGCGACGGTGAGGGCGTAGACGATCCCCGAGCCCGGCAGCTCGTCCAGGTGCTCGGCGAGCCACGCCAGCCGGTGGGCGGCGTCCGGCAGCCGGACCACGCCCAGCCGCAGGCTCTCCCGCTCCAGCGGGCCGCGCAGCACCAGGGCCTCGCCGGCGCCGGTGCCCAGCTGTTCCGCCACGTCCGCCGTGACGCGCGCGTTCGCGGTCGCCGTGGTGGCCAGGACCGGAACACCGGGGGCGAGCTCGGCCAGCATGGCCCGCAGCCGGCGGTAGTCGGGGCGGAAATCGTGGCCCCAGTCGGAGATGCAGTGGGCCTCGTCGACCACCAGGAGACCGGTCGTGGCCGCGAGTTCGGGCAGGACCTGTTCGCGGAAGTCCACGGAGTTGAGTCGTTCCGGGCTCACGAGGAGGACGTCGGTCTCGCCGCGCTCCACCTCCTTGTAGATGGCGTCCCACTCCTCCGGGTTGGCGGAGTTGACGGTGCGGGCCTGGATGCCGGCCCGCGCCGCCGACTCGACCTGGTTGCGCATCAGGGCCAGCAGCGGCGAGATGATCACGGTGGGGCCGGAGCCGCGACGGCGCAGCAGGGCGGTGGCGACGAAGTACACCGCCGACTTCCCCCAGCCGGTGCGCTGCACCACCAGCGCCCGGCGGCGCTCCTGGACCAGGGCCGCCACCGCCTGCCACTGGTCCTCCCGCAGCCGGGCCGACCCCCCGGGGTCGCCGACCAGCTCGGCGAGGATCGTGTCGGCTTCGATGCGCAGCTCCTGGGTGTCCATGCCCCCATGCAACCCGATGGCTACGACACTCGGCCACTTCACCCCGCGACGGAGGCGTTCTTGCTGGTGCCGACGCTCCGCGGGGGGCCGGATGCGTCATTCTCGGCGTGGCGGGGCAAGGATATGAACGGCATACCGGCGAATTCCGGTCGGCGTCGTCAATTGCTCGTTGCCGCATGCTCGCAAGCCACGCGAGAATTGGAGTGCTCCCGCTCGGCTCCTCGGCACCCTCCTGGGCCGCGCTGCGGCGCGCCCCGACTCCAGCCGTGCCCGTCCGCGGGCGTGTACCCGAAGGGAGGAACGTGACCTTCGGATTCACGCCGCCTTCGACATCGTCCCTGGCAACGGCCACCGGTGGCGCGAGCCGGCACGGCAGACTGCTGGAACCGTCCGAGTGGACGTCGGCGGGCATTCCCCTGCTGCGCGATCCGCGCGAGGTGGTCAGCGGGCTGCACTCCCGGCACAGCCCGGTGCCCTCGACCGCGGTGATCGCCGTCCTCGGCCCGGAGGAACAGCTCGTGGCGAGCGCCTCCTTCGTGCAGCGCTCGGCGTCGGCCGACGGCTGGGAGTACCGCAACGCCCTGCTGTCCCGGCTGCGCCGGGTCCTCCCGCACGACCTGCGGCGACGGACCCCGGTACGCACGGCCGTGCTGCTCTACTGCCGCGAGGGCGACGAGCGGTGGACCCCGGAGGACGGCGCGTGGATGTGGGGGCTGCGGGACGCCTGCACCCTGCACGGGCTGCGCTGCGGCGCGTACATCACGCTGACCCGCGGCGGCTGGCAGGTGCTGGGCGAAGGCCGTGGCGGGCGGAGGCCCAGCTCGCAATCGCGGCCCCAGCGGCTCGGTGACACCGTGGCCGAGTTCGCTCCGCTCGCCCTGCACACCGGCGGCGGCGCGGCCGAGGCCCTGCGCCGGACCGCCGCGCGCTGACGCCCGCACCCGGTGCGCGGCCTCCTCGCGGGCGAGGCCTCACGGCCGTACACCCGGGACCGGGCGTACGGCGGATCAGGCGTCGGGCACCCTGGCGGGTGTCGGCTCGGGCCACGGCTCGGACCTCGGCCCGGGGCCGGGCTTCAGCGGGGCCGGCTCAGCGCCCGCCCCGCCCCTCGCCCGTGCCGGGGTACAGGGCGTCAGACGCCCGCACCCAGCACGGAGTTGATCTGCTGCGGGTCACCGCACACGATCAGCAGCGCACCCGCCCGGGTGAGCGCCACCGGCAGGGAGCCCGCGACGGTGTCGACCGCACCGCCGTTGGCCGCGAAGACCACGACGGGACGGCCGGCGGCACGCTGGACCTGCGCCGCGTCCGCGTAGAAGACGTCGTCCCCGGCGTCGTGCAGGGCCCAGTACGCGGCCTCGCCGAAGGACAGCTCGTGGGCGGCCCACGGGTGCGGGTCGCCGGTGGTGAGCACCAGGATGTCGCCGGGCGCGCGCCCCGTGTCGAGCAGCAGGTCCACGGCCTCTTCGGCCGCGTCCAGCGCACCCTCGGCGGACGCCGGGATCAGCTGGATCTGCGGCACCGCCGCGGAGACGGACGGTGCGGTGGGGGCAGGGGCTGCGGGAACGGGTCCGGGGGTGGCCTGCGCCGCACGCTGCGCGGGAGGTGCGGGCCGGGCGGGACCGGGGCGTCCGGGCCGCGGGACGGCGACGGGACGCGGACCAGGTACGGGGCGGGGGGTCTGCGCGGTGCGGCTCGCGGCCGGCGTGACGCGGGGACCCTGGGCACTCTCGTGAATCTGAGGCTCCTCGATGGCGGGGGTGAGAGGCATGAGTTGACATCTATCAAACACCGGTACGAAACGTACCGGTCGGTGGCACATGGGTGCGATCAGAAATCGAAGCCGAGTTGGCCTCCGTTTTCCAGTTCCATCGACTCCTCGCTGCGGCGCACCTTCTTCAGGTGACGCCATCTGGGCAGCGCGTCGAGGTACGACCACGAGAGCCGGTGGTAGGGGGTGGGCCCCCGCTCCTCCAGAGCCGCGCGGTGTACGGGCGAGGGGTATCCGGCATTGGCGGCGAAGGCGAAGTCCTCGATCCCACCGCCCTGTTCGCCGAGCTCGGCCATCATCCGGTCGCGGCGGACCTTGGCGATGACCGAAGCCGCGGAGACGGCGATGCAGGACTGGTCGCCCTTGATCACCGTACGGACCCGCCAGGGCGGGCCGAGATAGTCGTGCTTGCCGTCGAGTATCACCGCTTCGGGCCGCACCGGCAGGGCTTCCAGGGCGCGCTCCGCCGCGAGCCTCAGGGCGGCGGTCATCCCGAGCTCGTCGATCTCCTCGGGCGTGGAGTGCCCGAGCGCGTACGCGGTCACCCAGCCCTCCAGGACGTCGAGCAGGGCGTCGCGTCGCTTGGGGGTGAGCAGTTTGGAGTCGGTGAGCCCGGTGGGCGGCCGGCGCAGGCCCGTGATCGCCGCGCACACGGTGACGGGACCGGCCCAGGCCCCTCGTCCGACTTCGTCGACCCCGGCGATGACCTTGGCGCCGGTGGTTGCACGGAGGGAGCGCTCGACGGTGTGGGTGGGTGCTTCGTACGGCATGGCGCCAGCAAGGTTACGCCGCCCCGAGCCCACTGCACACCCCCGCCCGGGTCCGACGGGCCCGGGATCGGCCACCAGCCCCTCTCGTCCCCGCCCGCGGCCGCCCCCGCCCGCCTCAACACCCTGAGCAGCGGCACCACCGCCTCGTCGATCAACACGACGATGTCCGAGTCCCCCCATTCGCTACCGCACACCTTGGCGCGCTACATCAGCATCGCCGGAACGACATCCACGACAAACGGACCAGTAGCGTCCGGTCGCACGTCCCCCCGCTCGATTCCACGCAGGACAAGCTCCCTGATCAGACGCTGGGCGGGCTCCTGCAGCCCCGACCCGATGACCTCGTGCAACCGCTCCGCAGTCTTGTGATCGCATTCGTGAAGCACCGACCAGAGGGCCTGCCCGGCGCGCGAGTGCATGACCTCCCTCGTGCGCACGCACAGCAGGCAAAGGTCCTCGCGGATCGAGCCGGAGTCGGGAATCTCACCGATCCGGGGCAGTGCGGAGCGCAGCGCGTCGGCCACCAGGTCCGCCTTCGAGGGCCGGCGCCAGTAGAGCGCGGCCTTGCCCGTCTGCGCGCCGCGGCGACGCCCTCCATGGTGAGCGCGTTCACCGACCGTACTCAGCTGCTCCAACGCCGCGTCGAGAATCGCCCGTTCGAGTTCGCGACCCCGCCTGCGCCCCGGCGACGCCGACGACCGGCGCGACGCCGCCATCTCCCCACCTCCGACCGGCCCGAGACGCCGGCGCACACATCTTCAGCCTTAGTGAACGATGACGTTCACTATTTCGGCGGCCGGGCCGGTGACATCCTCGGCCGGCGGTGGGTGTTCCTGGCCGGAATCCTGCTCTTCACCCTGGCCTCCCTCCTCGGCGGCTTCGCCCAGGAACCGTGGCAGCTGCTCGCGGCCGGGCCCTCCAGGGCGTCGGCGGTGCGATCGCCTCCCCGACCTCGCTCGCCCTGGTCACGACGGCCTTCGCCGAAGGGCCGAGCGGAACAGGGCGTTCGGGGTGTTCGCCGCCGTCTCCGCGGGCGGTGGCGCGATCGGCCTGCTGGCCGGCGGCATGCTGACCGAGTGGGTCGACTGGCGCTGGATCCTCTTCGTCAACGTGCCGTCGGCGTGCTGATCTTCTTCATCGCGTCCCCGCCGCCGGCCTCTCGCAGCGACCGACAGCTCCTACCTCTCCGGCGTGCTCGGACGGATGCTGCTGTTCGGCTTCGGCATGGGCCTGAACTTCGTGACGCTGACCTTGACGGCCGTCTCGGGGGTGGGCGCGAAGGAGGCCGGCGCGGCCTCCGGGCTGCTGAACGCCAGCCAGCAGGTCGGCGGCTCGCTCGGCCTGTCCATCCTGGTCACCGTCTCGGTACGGCCAGCCGCGAGGAGACCATGAAGCAGGTCCCGGCCTTCTTGGCCCAGGCGGATCCCGAGGCCGCGGCCGCCTTCGAGGAGACCGCCGACTGCCCGACCCCGGGGGGGGATCTCGTCCTGGCCCAGGGCATCTCCACCTCGTTCACGGCCGCCGTGGCGATGGCCGGCCTGGCCCTGGCCACCGCCCTGCTGGTGATCCGGGTGGGCAAGAGCGACCTGGAAGCCCTGGCCGGCGCCGCCGCGAAGGCCGGTCCGGCCGCCTGCCCAGGCTCCCCCGCGTACGCACGGGGCCGGGCACGGGAACCCTCCCCCGCGCCCGGCCCCGCCGGGTCGCCCGTCCTACTCGACGCGGCTGCCGAAGGTGCCCAGGCGGGAGCAGACCTCGTACGACGCCGTCACCGGGCGCTCGCGCAGCACCTCCCGGGCCCGGTACTCGCCCATGCTCATCGCGTACCAGGGCACGTCGCCGGCCCTGGCCATGTCGTCGTTGATCCCGCGCAGGGCGCAGGACCGCTGGGGCTCGGGCAGCCGGTCCAGGGCGGGGACGGCGTCCGCCGAGAGGGACTGGAAGTAGGCCAGGTCGATCTTCTTGTCCTTCTCGAAGCGGGTCACGTTCTGCTCGGCGACCATCCCGTCCGGGGACAGCAGGCCGAAGGCCAGGACCGCCGCCGCCGCGCTGCCGGCGACCGCGCGCGGCAGCCGGCGCGCGCCGAACACCCCGGCAGCCATGATCAGTACGATGACCAGCCCCAGCCACAGCTCCATCGCGGCCACCGACACCCGCAGCCTGGTCAGGCCGTACGCGTCCACGTAGAGGTCCATGCGGCGCAGCGCGGCGGCCACCACGACGAGCGTCAGCGCACACAGGGATCCGAGGACGATCCGCACGAGGCGCCGGTCACCGGCCCCGTCGCGCGGCGCCCAGCGCAGGGCGAGCGCGATCACGGCGAGGGTGAGCAGGGTGGCCCAGAGCAGCTGCCAGAAACCCTGGCGGGCGTATTCGGCGTAGGTGAGGTCGGTGCTCTCCAGAACCTTGTCGTAGCCGCCGAACAGGACGGCCAGCTGGACGGCGTTGAAGCCGGCGAAGAGCAGGTTGAGCACGACGAGCGGAAGGGCCCACTCGACGCGGGAGCGCGGCTTGCCCGGGGTCACCTCGATGCGGTCCCAGCGCAGCGGGGCGGCCGCGGTGCGGGCCGCCGCGATGGCGATCACCGCGCCGAGGACGAAGAGCATGAAGCGGATGGGGCCGTCCTCGACCGACACGTCGGGTATCAGGCCGCCCAGGAGATCGGCGAAGGCCGCGTCGGCGGAGGCGAACAGCGCGCCGAAGAGCACGAGCAGGGCCACGGCCACCGCGGCCGCCTTGGCGACGGGCAGCCAGCGGTCCTTGCCGATCCCTCCGCGCGAGCGCAGCCCCTTGAGCATCCAGGCGATGCCGGACACGGTGGAGTCGACGAACCCGAGCGGGCTGAGGAAGACCCCGGGCCAGGTGCGGCTGCCGTGGAGGGCGAGCGCGCCCAGCAGTACGGCGGCCAGGAGCGCGAGCGTGGCCGGCCACGCGGAGTCGCGCAGGGCGGGTACGACGAGGAGCGCGAGGCAGCCGACCACCCAGGCCAAGGTCCAGGGCCGGGCCGTACGGCCTGCCGCGCGGGCGGCGACGTACGCGGCGACGGCGGCGGGCACCACCGCGAGCAGCAGGCCGGGGCCCATGCCGTCGGCCAGGAGGAACGCGGCCGCGAGACCGGAGGCGAGGACGGCGACGAGGGCCGCGGTCCGTACGGGGGCGGCCTCGGCGGGGCGCACCAGCGTGGCCCAGGAGGGCTTCACGGGTGAGTGCGCGGCCGGGGCACCCCAGGGACGCTGTTGCTGCTGTCGCTGCTGGTGCTGCTGTTGTTGCCAGGCCGTCCGTGCGGCGGCCTCGGCCGGTGCTCCCGGCTGCGGCCGGGCCGCGTCGGCGGGCGCGCCGCCGGCCGGGGCCGGCGCCGGACCTGTGGGCGAATCCCCTGTCACGGCCTCTGCGTTGGCCGCTGCCTTGGGCTGGGCTTCGTCCGCCCCGCCGGTGTTCTCTGACATCGGGTCCCCTCCCCTGTCGGCCGCCCCGACGTTCAGGCTGGGGCGGCGATGGGGACAGGGTAGGCAGCAGGCACAAGGTTTTGAACAGGATCAAAAGCTTGCTGTGGCAGGACCGTGACAATCGGAACGCGGGGGCGGAGCCAGGCCGTCCCTTTCGGATCGTGGCGGGCAGCGCGGGCCCGGCACGGCCCGGAAGAGACGGGCTACGCCGCCGTCCGCGGCAGCCAGGCCGGCAGCGCCTCGGTGCGCGCCACCCACTCGGCGGGCAGCACGGCGTCCCCGCGCGCGCCCAGCACTCCGCCCACGATCGCGCACGTCGTGTCGACGTCCCCGCCCACCTGCGCCGTGGTCCAGAACGCCCGCTCGTAGTCGTCCAGGGCCCGCGCCGCCGACCACAGGGCGAACGGCACGGTGTCGTGGGCGCTCGTGCGCCGCCCGCAGCCCAGCACGGCCGCGACCGTGGTCGCGTCGCCGTAGTCCAGCATGTCCCGAGCGCGCCGCAGCCCGGCCCCGACCGCACTGCGGGGCACGAGCGCGATCACCCCGTCCAGCAGATCGGCCGCCTTCGGCGGGGCCTGCGTGCCCGCGGCCAGCGCGGCCGCCGCGGCGACGGCCATCGCCCCGCACACGGCCTCGCGGTGCTGATGGGTCGTGTAGGCGGAGATCTCCGCCTGGTGCGTGGCCTGCTCCGGGTCGTCGGCGTACCAGGCGCCGAGCGGTGCGATCCGCATGGCGGCGCCGTTGCCCCACGAGCCCTGCCCGTTGAACAGTTCGGCGGCCAGCGTGCGCCAGTCCGCGCCCTCCCGCACCAGGCGCAGCATCCGGTTCACCGCGGGCCCGTAGCCCCGGTCGAAGTCGTGGTGCTGGGCGAAGGACATCGCGAGCGCGTCCTGGTCGATCCGGCCGTGCCCGGCGAGCACGGCCACCACCGAGCAGGCCATCTCGGTGTCGTCGGTCCACTGCCACGTCTCGGCGCCGGAGGGCACCTCGCGCCGCTTGAGCAGCGGGTAGTTCACGGGGACGAAGTACTGGGAGCCGAGGGCGTCACCCAGCGCCAGCCCGCGGAGGCTGGCCATGGCGCGTGCGTAGCGCCGTTCGGGAGTGGAGTCAGGCGTCATCGCGGGTCACTCTAGCCGTCCAGGTCATAAGGCTCCGGTGTGGTCCACCGCTCAAACGGGCGGTCCATCCGGTACCGGCCGTCGGGACCCAGCAGGAGCATCCGGAAATCGCCGTTCGGGGGGTTGGACAGGGCCTCGAATTCGGCCACCGACCAGTGGAACCAGCGCATGCAGAACAGCCGCATCGTCAGCCCGTGCGTCACCAGCAGCACGTTCTGGGGATGGTCCGGGGCCTCGAAGCTGCGGTAGAGGCTCTCCAGGAAGGACCCGACCCGGTCGTACACGTCGGCCCCCGACTCGCCCTGCGCGAAGCGGTAGAAGAAGTGCCCGTAGGCGTCCCGGTACGCCTTCTGGAGCCGTACGTCCGCCCGGTCCTGCCAGTTCCCCCAGTCCTGCTCGCGCAGCCGCGGCTCTTCCCGCATCCGGACACGTGTGGGGTCGAGCCGGAGCTCGCGGAAGGTCTGCAGGGTCCGGCGGTAGGGGGAGACGTACGCGCTGATGGTCTCGTCGCCGAAGATCTCGCGCAGCCGGACCCCGGCCGCCGCGGCCTGCTCGTGGCCGTTGCGGGTCAGTCGCAGGGCGTGGTCGGGTTCCCTCTCGTACACCGAGTCGTCGGCGTTTCCCTCCGATTCCCCGTGTCGGACAAGGACGATGCGCCGTGGTCGAACCATGCCACGACCCTATTCGGCCACAACCGGGCCGGCCCACCGGGCACGCCGGTCGGCCTGGCGCTCGTCATACGGTCACACCGTCCAGGACGGTTCGAGGTCGACGACGTCACCGGTGAGGGCTTCCACGTCCGCCTGGATCTGGGCGCGCAGGGACAGCCGCTCGACCCGCTCCTGCCGGTACTTGCCGTGCTCGGCGGCGGCGTGCCACATGGAGAGCACCAGGAACTCCCGGCCCGGGGCCTCCCCGAAGAGCCCCCGGATCATCCCGGGCGAGCCCGCCATGGCCGGGTTCCACACCTTCTCCTGCATGAGGGCGAAGTGGTCGACCCGGCCCTCCCGGACCCGGGTGTGCGCGACCCGGACCACGTCGGCATCGGTGAAGCGCGGCTCGAAACCGGTCTTCACGTCGAAGCGGTGGTCGAAGAGGGTCACCCGCAGATCGGTGTAGGTGCCGTGCTGGGCGGCGGCCAGCCTGTCGTGCGAGCGCGCCATGAAGGAGTCGTAGAAGGACCGGCTCTCCCAGAACGCGAAGACGTGCGCGACCCCCTGCCGGCCTCTGCTCCAGCCGCCGCCCTGCCCCCGGAATCCCGGTTCGCCCGGCAGCCCCGCCCATTTTCGCTGCCCGCGCTCGAACCCGCGTCGGTCCGTCACCGTGCAGCGAATCCACTTGACCAGCACTGCGCCATCGTACGGGCCGGGCGCGGCCCCGGTCAGTCCCCGGCGCGGTACATCCCCACCAGTTCCGCCGCGTCCCGATCGGGCAGCCGAAGACCGAACTCCCGGTCGAGCACGGTGAGGAGTTCGTCCGGGTCGACGAGCCGCCGCTCGGTCCCCCCGCCGGGGTGCAGGGTGGTGAGTTCCCGTCCGACGAGCGCCCGGCGGACGTCATCGCCCGGACGCTGGACGACCACCCGTCCGACGAAGGAGGAGCGGGGGTGACCGGAGCTGTAGTGGTGGAGCACGACGTAGTCGGCGGGGTGGTAGCGCTGCGGGGAGAAGGCGTACAGGTCCCGCCAGGTCTCCCCGCGCAGCATGCACAGAGCGAGGACCCCGTCCGCCTCCTCGCGGATGCGGTACGTCCACTTCCCCTGCTGCACCTCGGCACCGGGGCGCCCCAGCGGAACCGGCTCGCAGGGCCCCTGGTGGCCGAACCCGGCGTCGCACAGCCATTCCTCACCGTCGACGCTCACGACGAGCACCGCATGGGTCACCGCCGGCAGCGAGTCCCCGCGGGTGCGGTTGCGGGCCCCGCGCCCGGTGACCTCGAAGCCGATCCGCTCCAGGGCGGCGGCCAGCAGCGAGTTCTGCTCGTAGCAGTAGCCGCCGCGGCGGCCGTGCACGAGCTTCTCCTCGATCGACGGGACGTCCAGCGCGACGGGGCGGCCGAGGAGGACGTCCAGGCTCTCGAAGGTGATGGCGGCGGTGTGGGCCCGGTGCACTGCGTACAACGTGGGGAGGTCCGGCCGGAGTTCCCCCACCGCCCGGGAACCGTCCCCGAGGCCGATCCGCGTCAGATACGCGTCCAGGTCCAGCTCGTCACCGCTCCACATGTTCCCCATCTCCCCTGCCCCCCGGCTGCCTTCCGGCGTCGCACGGCCCGGGAAATCCCGGGCACGGGCACGTCCGCGCCCCGCACAATGATCGCCATGACCGCCTTGCACACCAACCCGCTCTTCGCCCGCCTCGCCGATGCCGAACGGATCCTCGTGGCGGGGGCGGGCGGCGGTTTCGACATCTACTCCGGCCTCCCCGTCGCCCTCTCCCTCCTCCACCAGGGCAAGGAGGTGCATCTGGCGAACCTCTCCTTCAGCCACCTCGCGGGACTGCCCCCGGAGGACTGGGCCGCTCCCGACCTCGCCGTCATCACCCCCCACACCGCGCCCCACCAGGCCTATTTCCCCGAGCGGACCCTGGCCCGATGGCTGGAGACGCACGGCTACCCGTCCACCGTGTACGCCTTCCCCCAGACCGGGGTGCAACCGCTGCGCGACGCCTACCGCGCCCTGGTCGACCTCCACCGCATCGACGCGATCGTCCTGGTCGACGGCGGCACCGACATCCTGATGCGGGGTGACGAAGCGGGGCTCGGCACCCCCGAGGAGGACATGACCAGCCTCGCGGCGCTGGCCGCGCTGGACGACGTACCGGAGCGCCTCGTCGTGTCGGTCGGCTTCGGCGTGGACGCGTACCACGGGGTCAGCCACGCGCTGGTGCTGGAGAACATTGCCGCGCTGGAACGCGAGGGTGCCTATCTCGGCGCGTTCTCCGTACCGCGCGCCACCCGCGAGGGCGCGCTCTTCCTCGACGCGGTGGCCCATGCCCAGGACCACACCCCGGAGCGGCCCAGCATCGTCAACGGCTCGATCGCCGCTGCCGTGCGGGGCTCCTTCGGCGACGTCCGGTTCACCTCCCGCACCAGCGGCAGCGAGCTCTTCGTGAACCCGTTGATGGCGCTGTGCTTCGCCTTCGACCTGCCGGGCCTGGCCGCGCGCTGCCTCTACCTGGACCGCATCGAGGACACCCACCTCCTGCGCCAGGTCCATTCCCGGATAGCGGAGTTCCGCGAGGAGCTCGTCACCCGTCCCGCCCGCCGCATCCCCCACTGACGGCCGACGCACGAAGGGGACCGGCCACAGGCCGGTCCCCTTCGTGAACCACAGGTCAGCTACGGGCGCGTACTACGTCGGACGCCGTGTCCGCACCGCTGCGCCCTCTGTCAGCTGCAGCCGCTGGTGGAGCCGCAGCCCTCGCAGATGTAGCAGGAGCCGGCCCGCTGCATCTTCGTGCCGCAGGAGAAGCACAGCGGGGCGTCCGCGGAGACTCCGAGCTGCATCTCGACCAGTTCGGCGCTGCTGTGGGCCGTCTTCCGCTCGGGCGCCGGGACGGCGACCGGGGTGGGCTGCTTCGGGGCCGACGGCACCGCGGCGAGCGGGGCGGACTGGGCCAGCGCCTCGGTGTCCACCTCGTCCTCGAGCGGCTCGTAGGAGCCGGTCTCCAGGTGGCGCTGACGCTCCTCGGCGGTGTGGATACCGAGGGCCGAGCGGGTCTCGAAGGGCAGGAAGTCCAGCGCCAGGCGGCGGAAGATGTAGTCGACGATCGACTGCGCCATCCGCACGTCCGGGTCGTCCGTCATGCCGGCCG
Organism: Streptomyces sp. NPDC023541; assembly: GCF_055559995.1. Taxonomy (NCBI): domain Bacteria; kingdom Bacillati; phylum Actinomycetota; class Actinomycetes; order Kitasatosporales; family Streptomycetaceae; genus Streptomyces; species Streptomyces sp. NPDC023541. The sequence continues at coordinate 77,864 of NZ_JBVHJO010000010.1, read as the reverse complement.
GCTCGAAGCGCATGTTCGTGAACTTCGAGACGTAGGTCTCCAGCGGCACGCCGTACTGGAGGCCGACCGAGACGGCGATCGAGAAGGCGTCCATCATGCCCGCGAGGGTCGAACCCTGCTTGGACATCTTCAGGAAGACCTCGCCCAGACCGTCGTCCGGGTAGGAGTTCGCGGTCATGTAGCCCTCGGCGCCACCGACCGTGAAGGAGGTGGTGATGCCCGGACGGCCCTTGGGGAGGCGCTTGCGGACGGGCCGGTACTCGATGACCTTCTCGACGGCGGCGCGGATGGTCTCCTCCGTCTTGGCGGTGACCTCCTCCTTCTCCTCTTCCTTCTTCTTGGCGGAGAGGGGCTGGCCGACCTTGCAGTTGTCGCGGTAGATCGCGAGCGCCTTGACGCCCAGCTTCCACGCCTCGAAGTAGATCTCCTCGATCTCTTCGACGGTCGCCGACTCCGGCATGTTGACCGTCTTGGAGATCGCGCCGGAGATCCAGGGCTGGATGGCGGCCATCATGCGGACGTGGCCCATCGCGGAGATGGAACGCTCGCCCATGGCGCAGTCGAAGACCGAGTAGTGCTCGGTCTTCAGACCCGGGGCGTCGACGACCACGCCGTGCTCGGCGATGTGGGCGACGATGGCCTCGATCTGCTCTTCCTGGTATCCCATGCGGCGCAGGGCCTGCGGGACGGTGCCGTTGACGATCTGCATCGAGCCGCCGCCGACGAGCTTCTTGAACTTGACCAGGGCCAGGTCCGGCTCGACACCGGTGGTGTCGCAGGACATCGCGAGACCGATGGTGCCGGTCGGCGCGAGGACGGAGGCCTGGGAGTTGCGGAAGCCGTTCTTCTCGCCGAGACGCAGGACGTCCTGCCAGGCCTCGGTGGCCGCGGCCCAGATCGAGTTGTCCAGGTCGTCGGTGCGCGGCGCGACGGCGTTGGCGTCGGCGTGCTGCTTCATGACGCGCTTGTGCGCCTCGGCGTTGCGGGCGTAGCCGTCGTACGGGCCGACGATGGCGGCCAGCTCGGCGGAGCGCTTGTACGCGGTACCGGTCATCAGCGAGGTGATCGAGGCGGCGAGGGTGCGGCCGCCGTCCGAGTCGTACGCGTGGCCGGTGGCCATCAGCAGGGCGCCGAGGTTGGCGTAGCCGATGCCCAGCTGACGGAAGGCGCGGGTGTTCTCGCCGATCTTCTGGGTCGGGAAGTCCGCGAAGCAGATGGAGATGTCCATCGCGGTGATGACGAGCTCGACGACCTTGGCGAAGCGCTCGGCGTCGAAGGACTGGTCGCCCTTGCCGTCGTCGTTCAGGAACTTCATCAGGTTCAGCGAGGCGAGGTTGCAGGACGTGTTGTCCAGGTGCATGTACTCGCTGCAGGGGTTGGACGCGGTGATGCGGCCGGACTCGGGGCAGGTGTGCCAGTTGTTGATCACACCGTCGTACTGGATGCCCGGGTCGGCGCAGGCCCACGCGGCCTCGGCAAGCTTGCGGAAGAGCGCCTTGGCGTCGACCTTCTCGATGACCTCGCCGGTCATGCGGGCACGCAGGCCGAACTCGGTGCCGTTCTCGACGGCCGTCATGAACTCGTCGTTCACTCGGACGGAGTTGTTGGCGTTCTGGTACTGGACGGACGTGATGTCGTCGCCGCCCAGGTCCATGTCGAAGCCCGCGTCGCGCAGGGCGCGGATCTTCTCCTCCTCCTTCACCTTGGTCTCGATGAAGGCCTCGACGTCCGGGTGGTCCACGTCCAGGACGACCATCTTGGCCGCGCGGCGGGTGGCGCCGCCCGACTTGATCGTTCCGGCGGACGCGTCGGCGCCGCGCATGAAGGAGACCGGGCCGGAGGCGTTGCCACCCGAGGAGAGGAGCTCCTTGGAGGAGCGGATGCGGGAGAGGTTCAGGCCGGCGCCGGAGCCGCCCTTGAAGATCATGCCCTCTTCCTTGTACCAGTCGAGGATCGACTCCATGGAGTCGTCGACGGACAGGATGAAGCAGGCGGAGACCTGCTGCGGCTGGGGCGTGCCGACGTTGAACCACACCGGGGAGTTGAAGCTGAAGATCTGGTGCAGGAGGGCGTAGGTCAGCTCGTGCTCGAAGATCTCCGCGTCGGCGGGCGACGAGAAGTAGTCGTAGTCCTCGCCGGCCTTCGTGTACGTCTTCACGATCCGGTCGATCAGCTGCTTCAGACCGGTCTCGCGCTGCGGGGTGCCGACCGCGCCGCGGAAGTACTTGCTGGTGACGATGTTGACCGCGTTCACCGACCAGAAGTCGGGGAACTCGACGCCGCGCTGCTCGAAGTTGACCGAGCCGTCGCGCCAGTTGGTCATGACGACGTCACGGCGTTCCCAGTTCACCTCGTCGTAGGGGTGCACGCCGGGGGTGGTGTGGATGCGCTCGATACGCAGGCCGCCCTTGGCAGCCCTGGTCCCCTTGGCGCGGGAACCACGTGCCGAGCTGCTCGCCGTCTCTGTCATGCCGCTGCCTCCCATATGCGGGCAAAAACGCCCTAAAGTGCCAGCGATATTCCGCGGCACAGTGCTGTGTCTCTGTATCTACGTCTCTTCGCACGGCCGACCGGCCACGACCCGGTGCACGAGCACCACGCCGCGGGCAGCCCGGTCAGTCGGCGGCGGAGGCGGGCACGGGGACCGAACCGGTCCCGCCGTGCTCGCACTCTTCAGGGTGAGGCCGCGGCACGCGGAGCTCCGCGATGGCGGTCTCGAAGTCTTCGAGGGTGTCGAACGCTTTGTAAACGGACGCGAACCGCAGGTACGCGACCAGGTCGAGTTCCTGCAACGGGCCGAGTATGGCCAGACCCACGTCGTGGGTGGTCAGCTCGGCACTGCCGGTGGCGCGCACCGCCTCCTCGACCCGCTGGCCGAGCTTGGCGAGGGCGTCCTCGGTGACCGGCCGCCCCTGGCACGCCTTGCGCACGCCGGAGATGACCTTGGTACGGCTGAAGGGTTCGGTCACCCCGCTGCGCTTGATCACCATCAGCGAGGCCGTCTCCACCGTCGTGAAACGACGGGAGCAGTCGGGGCACTGACGGCGCCGGCGGATCGACGTGCCGTCGTCCGTGGTGCGGCTGTCGACGACGCGGCTGTCGGGGTGCCTGCAGAAGGGGCAGTGCATGGTTCCCTCACCCTTCCTTCTCGGCACGACTGAATCACCCCACAGAGCACCTGAACGACGGAGACGGGCTCTGTCGGGGGCTCGCGGAGCAGCCCCCAGCATATGCGATCCCAGGCGCCTCAGCGGACCCAGGGACCACAACTTCTGGGCGGCCGCGCTCATCCAACCACTAGATCTTGGGTTGCGGCGGATTTGGACGCCTCTGCGTGTCGCGGCGTCCGATAGCCGGATGAAGGGCCTTGCGGTGCCACACTGGGGGCAGGGCCGGACGGCGGCGACCCGACCGGGAAGGGTACCGTAAGCAGCGGGGGACGGACCGAACCCGCGTTCGTCGATCCGATCGTCCATACACCCCTCGATTTACCCACGCAGGGCGATCTGCGATTTTTCACTCGAACGTGTGTTTGGCGCAACCTTTCGAAAGCAACTACCGTTGTCCAGCTAGGGAGAACATTTCGAGAGGGGCCGACCGACGTGACCACCACCGCAGACAGTGCCGCCATCACTGCCCACAACCGCTCCCAGAGCCGACTTGAGCCGGTGCATGCCATGAACGACGCAAACCTGAACCCGGACGCGGACGCCGCAGTGCGCCCCGCACGCTCGCTGCCAGGTCGACCTCCAGGCATCCGCGCCGACAGTTCCGGGCTCACGGACCGGCAGCGGAGGGTCATCGAGGTCATTCGCGACTCCGTGCAGCGCCGGGGCTACCCGCCGTCGATGCGGGAGATCGGCCAGGCCGTCGGCCTGTCCAGCACGTCGTCGGTGGCACACCAGCTGATGGCCCTGGAACGCAAGGGCTTCCTGCGCCGCGACCCGCACCGGCCCAGGGCCTACGAGGTGCGCGGCTCGGACCAGCCCAGCTCGCAGCCCACGGACACCACCGGGAAGCCCGCCGCCTCCTACGTTCCCCTGGTCGGCCGGATCGCGGCCGGCGGCCCGATCCTCGCCGAGGAGTCGGTCGAGGACGTGTTCCCGCTCCCCCGCCAGCTCGTCGGCGACGGCGAGCTCTTCGTCCTCAAGGTCGTCGGCGACTCGATGATCGAAGCCGCCATCTGCGACGGCGACTGGGTCACCGTCCGCCGCCAGCCCGTCGCCGAGAACGGCGACATCGTCGCAGCGATGCTGGACGGGGAAGCCACCGTCAAGCGCTTCAAGCGCGAGGACGGCCACGTCTGGCTCCTCCCGCACAACGCCGCCTACCAGCCGATCCCCGGTGACGAGGCGACCATCCTCGGCAAGGTCGTCGCGGTCCTGCGCCGCGTCTGACCCCGCCGCTCCCTAGCCAGCCCCCGGGACCCACTGCGCCGGTCCCGGGGGTTGTTCTGTTCCTTGCGAGTACTACGTGCCGTCGGCCTGGGCCGTGGCGTCGATCGCGGCGAGCGAGCGACGGACCTGGTTGCGGTCCGTGGTGTACCAGAAGTCCGGCAGCGTGGCCCGCAGGAAGCTCCCGTACCGGGCGGTGGCCAGGCGAGGGTCCAGGACCGCGACGACGCCACGGTCCCCCGTCGCCCGAACGAGCCGGCCCGCGCCCTGCGCCATCAGCAGGGCGGCATGCGTGGCGGCGACGGCCATGAAGCCGTTGCCCCCGTGCTCCTCCACCGACTTCTGGCGGGCGCTCATGAGCGGGTCGTCGGGGCGGGGGAAGGGGATCCGGTCCATGACCACCAGCTGGCAGCTGGGACCGGGCACGTCCACTCCCTGCCACAGCGACAGCGTTCCGAACAGGCAGGTCTTCGGGTCGGCGGCGAAGGCCTTGATCAGCTCGCCCAGCGTCTCCTCACCCTGGAGCAGGATCGGGTTGTCGATCCTGCCGCGCAGCTCCTCGGCGGCCGCCTTGGCGCCGCGCATGGAGGAGAACAGCCCGAGGGTGCGGCCTCCCGCCGCCTCGATCAGCTCGGCGAGCTCGTCCATCATGTCGCCGCGGGTGCCCTCACGGCCCGGCGTGGCCAGGTGCTTGGCGACGTAGAGGATGCCCTGTTTCGGGTAGTCGAAGGGCGAGCCGACGTCCAGGCCCTTCCACAGGGGCACGTCGTCGCCCTCGACGCCCTCCGGGGACAGCCCCAGGGACGCGGCGACACCGTTGAAGTCGCCGCCGATCTTCAGGGTGGCCGAGGTCAGGACCACCGAACGGTCCTCGAAGAGCTTCTCGCGCAGCAGCCCGGACACCGACAGCGGGGCGACCCGGAGGGTGGCGCCGAAGCGGTCGTGGCGCTCGTACCAGACCACGTCGTACTCGGAGCCGTTCGTGATCCGCTCCGCCACCGCGTGGATGCTCTCCACCGCCGCCAGGGCCTGCTTGCGGACCGCGTCCTCGTCGTGGACGGACTTGTCCCGGGTGGCGCCGATCGCCGAGATCACATTGCGTGCGGCGTCCCGCAGGGACATCAGGGCGTAGCCGAGGTCCTCGGGGATCTGCTCCAAGCGGCCCGGGAGCGCCAGCTCCATCACGCGCTCGAAGGATTCGGAGGCGGTCTGGAGCGCGTCCGCGGTCTTCTCGTCGACCAGCTTGGCCGAGCGCTTCACGGCCCGGTTGACCTGGCCGGGAGTGAGTTCGCCGGTGGCGACCCCGGTCACCCGGGAGACCAGCTCGTGGGCCTCGTCCACGATCAGCACCTCGTGCTGCGGCAGCACCGGCGCGCCCTCGATGGCGTCGATGGCCAGCAGCGCGTGGTTGGTGACGACCACGTCCGCGAGCTTGGCCCGCTCGCGCGCGGCCTCGGCGAAGCACTCGGCTCCGTACGCGCACTTCGTCGCGCCCAGGCACTCGCGGGAGGAGACGGAGATCTGCGACCAGGCCTTGTCCGACACGCCCGGCGTCAGGTCGTCGCGGTCGCCGGTCTCCGTCTCGTCGGCCCAGTCGCGCAGGCGCAGCAGGTCCTTGCCGAGCTTGCTCGTGGGGGTGGCCGCCTCGAACTGGTCGAAGAGGCCCTCCTCCTCGTCCTGCGGAGCGCCCTCGTGCAGGCGGTGCAGGCAGAGATAGTTGGACCTGCCCTTGAGCATGGCGAACTGCGGCCGGCGGCGCAGCTGCGGATGCAGTGCGTCCACCGTCCGGGGCAGGTCACGCTCGACGAGCTGCCGCTGGAGGGCGAGGGTCGCGGTGGCCACGACCACGCGCTCGCCGTGGGCGAGGGCCGGCACCAGGTAGCCGAGGGACTTACCGGTGCCGGTACCCGCCTGGATGAGCCGGTGGGAGTTGTCGTCGATCGCTTCGGCGACGGCTTCGGCCATGGCCACCTGGCCGGGGCGCTCCGTGCCGCCGACGGCGGAGACGGCGGCGTGCAGCAGGTCGGGGAGGGAGGGCTTCGTCATAGCACTGCCAACCCTACGGGGCCCCGCTGACACCGGGTGCACACCGACGGGGATTCATGGCCGGTGGAGGGGGTTGGGCACGGTGCCGTACTGCACGGCGTGCGGGCGGTCGGGGCGGTCACGGCAGCCGTCCTCCTACAGTCGGTTCCTGTCGGGACACAGCCTTGTGATGCGCTCGCCGAGCAGGTCGAAAAGCTCGTAGCGGTCCTTCCGCTCCGGGAAGCGGGCCTGGTGGCGCAGGGCCTCGGCCCGTACGAGCGACCAGAAAGCGCCCTCCCGGGACGCCGAGGCGGTCCTCGCAGAGGCCGACCGATAGCGGAAGACTCCGATGAACAGACCGCAGTGGATGAATTGCGGCAGGAGTCGGCGGGCTCGGCGAGCATCGGCACGAAACGCCTCGAAGATCGGGAACTTTGCTGCGCGACGCAGAGTTTTCCAAGGGAGAGGTGCGGACGACGACGACGGCGGTCAGGGCGTGCGGGGCGGCGATCAGAGGAGGTTGCGCAGCACCCGCTCCCGGACCATCAGGGCGGCGCGCTTCTCGGGAAGGTCGATTTCCGCATGGCAGCGGAAGCCTGAGCCGAGGAAGGCCGATACGGAGGGGGTGTTGCGGATGTCCGGTTCCGCGACGACGCGTGTGCAGCGGGGGCGGTTGCCGAGTACCAGGTCGGCGACGGCACGGAGCAGGGCCGTGCCCAACCCGCGTCCGCGGTTCGTGCCGTCTCCGATGAGCAGGTGGATACCGGTGTCGTGGGGGCGCGCCGGGTAGTGGCGGGAGAGCGGGTCGAGGTCGGCCCTGTAGATCTCCCAGTAGCTCATCGGCGTGCCGTCCAGGAGGCCGAGGCAGGGGATGCTCCGGCCGTTGCCGTCGATCTGCGACCGCAGGTGGGCCGCGGTGACCTCGGCGGGGCCGGCAAGCTCCCAGTAGGCGGCCACTTCGGGATCGTTCATCCAGGCGGTGAGGAGCTCCAGGTCTCGGCCCGGCCGTACGGGTTCGAGGCGGAAGGCGCCGGCCCGGGTGGCGACGCTCCCCCACGTGGCCGGTGAGTCGAGCAGGTCGGCCTCGGCGAGCAGGGGCAGCAGGTCGGCGTTGAGGCGTTGTGCGGTGGTGTGCCGGCGCGCGCCGAAGGCGTTGGCCGCGTCATCGGCGTCGAGGCCGGGTGCGGCGGGATCGGCGGCGGTGTCCGTGAGGCGCATCGGGGGCTCTCCTCCGCGTCGGGCGCCGACGCGTCAATCGTGAAGGGGGTTGGTGATGGTGACGTAGACGGACTGGGTGTCGACGGGGCCGACCAACTCGTCGAGACCGCCCAGGCGGGTGAGCAGGTTCGCCTTGCAGCGCAGGGTGGGCGAGTCGAGCAGCCGCGTGGGGAGCGGGCCGAGGCCCGCGGCCTTGGCGAGGAAGCGGCGGAAGGCGGCGAGGAGGACGCGTTCGTCGGCGAGGCGCTGGGAGCCGAAGGCACCGATCAGGCCGAGCACGTTGTTGATGCCGAGGTAGTAGGCGAAGCGTTCGTCGGTGACGGAGTCGGAGACGAAGGTGTCGCTGCGGCCGCCGATACCGGGCAGCCGTTGCTCCAGCTCCGCGCGGCGGGATTCGCGGAAGTAGTAGCCCTGGTTGTCGCGGTAGCGGCCGCCGGTGGGCCAGCCGGCCGGGTCGAGGAGCACCAGCGTGTTCTGCTGGTGCGCTTCGAGGGCGATACCGGCGAGGGCGTCGAAGGCGAGGACGGGCAGGACCACGTGGTCGAGGTAGCGCAGGAACCACTCGGCGGCGACGGCTGAGGTGGTGTGTCCGGTGGCGGAGGCGAGACCGGTGACGATCTCGGCGAGCCGGGAGCTCATGGTGGTCCGGCCGGGCCATGGGCGGGGAGAGGTGAGCGCGGCGACGCAGACGGCGTCGTCGCCCGAGCGGAAGGGGTTGTGACGGAGCAGGGCGTCGAGACCGGCGACGGGGGTGCCGTCCGGGGCGTCCACGGCCACCCAGGCCGGGTCGCGGACGATGTCGAAGCCGGGGTGGGCCGCCTGCCACTGCTCGGCGAGGCCGGTGCGGAGCAGCCGGTGCACTTCCACGCCTCGGTGGAGTTCCTTGCGGAGGTTCTCGCGGCGGGAGTTGGTGATGCGCAGGGCCAGGGAGAGCTTCAGCATCGCGGGGGCGCCCGGACGGTGGACGGTGCGGACGGAGGAGGTCGGGTACCAGGCCTCGCCGTGCGGGCCCAGGTCGTGCAGGAGTCCCGCGTCGTGGAGGGCGGTGACGGAGGGGCGCTGGAGGAGTTCGCGGGCCTGCCAGGGGTGCAGGGGAAGGGGGGTGGTGCCGTCGGGCAGCGGAAGTCCGGGGGCGAGTCGGCCGAGGAGTTGCGGCGCGGAGACGGGGCGGCCGCGCTCGGTCCAGGCAGATTCGGTGGCGAGTGCGGAGGGGTCGACCGCGAACCAGTGCAGGGGGAAGGAGCCGTGGAGTTCGGGTGAGTAGTGACGGGCCTCGGTCTCGGAGAGTCCTTCGCGGCTCTTCGGGTCCGGCTGGAGGGGGTGGCCGAGGAGAAGTGACTGTTCGGCGGTGAGGAAGCGGTCCCCGCAGGCGGGGGCCGGGGCGGTGGGACGCTCTCGCCGGTCGGCGATGAACTCGGTGGTACGGCGCACCGAGTCGGCGACCCGGCCGACGAGGTCGGAGCTGCCGCGGCCGTCGCCCGCACCCTCACGGGCGATGAGGGCGGCGAGGGTGACGGCGTCCAGGCACGGCGCGGTGGCGGCGGTGCCTTCGAGGCGAGCGGGGCCGAAACGGTGCCAGCCCGCATGGGACCAGTGGCGGACACCGACCAGCACGGCGGTGCCCGATGCGGGAAGGGGGATGCGCAGGGGGCTGTCGGCGGGGCCGTCGGGGCGGTGGAGTCCGGATTCGCGGACCCAGCACCTCAGGAGGTTCTCCACCGCCGCTGCTTCGGCGGCGAGGGCCGGGTCGGGGTGGTCCAAGGGGTCGGGTCCGGCGGTCGGTTCCGGTCGGACGAAGCCCGGCCAACCGGTGCGGGCTCTGGGGGTGCCGTCCTTCTGCCGCGGCACGGTGGCGGTCGCCGCGGTGTCGGCGGCGGGCTGCGGGGACGGCACCACTGGGGTCGACTCGGGCGTCGGGGGGTGAGCGGCCGTGATCCCGTCAGCGTGGGCGTCGATGTGGGCGTCGGCGGCGGCGCGGTGTCCGGTGGCCGGCTCGGCCACCGGGCTGTGCGGGTCGGTGGCCTGGACGTGCTCCCCGCGACCGGGGGTGGGGGCGGCGGGTGATGCCGTCGCACCGGCGGCCGGGGCGGGCGCGGTGGGCGGCTGCGCCGGGGCAGGGTCCCGCACGGGGTCGGCGGCGGGCGCGGGTGCGGCGGCGGGCGCCGGGGCCGGCTGTCCCGGGGCGGCGGCTGCGGGCTCGGGGTGCGTCGGCGCCGTACGGACCGGGTCGGGCAGTGGTTGCGGGTCGGCCGGCCCTTCCGGGGCGGTCGCGGGCACGGAGATGGCAGAAGCCGCCTTGTCCGCAAGGGGGTTGGGGCGGACCGGTGTGCTCGGCGTGAAGGGCGCGGTCGGGGTGAGGGGAGTGGTCGGGGTGGACTGGTGCGGCTCTGGCATCACGGGTCCTCCGGTGCGGGTCAGCGGGTCCGGCGGGCGGCGGCCGGGATGGCGTCGGCCAGGCGGTCGAGGACCGCCGCGACCTGCTCGTCGGTCAGGGTGAGCGGGGGGAGCAGGCGGACCACGGCGCTGTGGCGGCCGCCGAGTTCGACGATCAGGCCGCGTTCCAGGCACTCCTGGCGGACGGCCTCTGCGACGGCGGGTGCGGCGGCCCCGGTGTCGGGATCGACGAGTTCGAGGCCGATCATCAGGCCGCGGCCCCGGACGTCCCCGATGCAGGGGTGGCCGGCGGCCAGGCCGCGCAGCGCCGCCGTCATCCGGTCGCCGAGGACGGCGGCGCGTTCCGCGAGCCGGTTCTCGCGGACGAAGGCGAGCGTGGCGGTGCCTGCGGCCATGGCGAGCTGGTTGCCGCGGAAAGTGCCTGCGTGGGCGCCGGGTGCCCACACGTCCAGGCCCGACCGGTACACGATCACCGCGAGGGGCAGGCTGCCGCCGATCGCCTTGGACAGGACCATCACGTCGGGCACCACCCCTGCGTGGTCGACGCCCCAGAAGGCTCCGGTCCGGCCGACCCCCGTCTGGACCTCGTCTGCGATGAGGGGGATCCCCCGCGACGCGGTGATCTCCCGCATGCGGCGCATCCAGCCGTCCGGGGCGGGGTTGACCCCGCCCTCGCCCTGCACGGGTTCGACGATCAGGCCGGCGGGCAGGGGGATGCCGCCCTTGGGGTCGTCGAGAAGGTTCTCCGTCCAACGTGCGGCGAGTTCGGCTCCCTCGGGGCCTCCGACGCCGAACGGGCAGCGGAAGTCCTGCGGGTAGGGAAGCCGGGTGACGCGTCCCTCGGCAGCGCCCCCCGAGGCTTCCAGGGCGCCGGCGGTCATGCCGTGGTAGGCCCCGGTGAAGGCGAGCAGTCCGGAACAACCGGTTGCGGTGCGGACCAGTTTGAGGGCGGCTTCCACGGCGTCCGTGCCGGCGGGTCCGCAGAACTGGATGCGGGCGTCGGCGGCCAGCGCCGGCGGCAGGTTGGCGAACAGCTCGGTGGTGAAGGCGTCCTTCACCGGTGTCGCGAGGTCCAGGACGTGGAGCGGCGCACCCGAGTCGAGGACACCACGGACGGCTTCCAGCACCACCGGGTGGTTGTGTCCGAGGGCGAGGGTGCCGGCGCCGGAAAGGCAGTCGAGGTAACGCCGGCCGTCGGCACCCTCGATGGTCAGCCCGCGGGCCCGCACCGGGACGATGGGCAGGGAGCGGGCATACGTCCGGGCTGCGGACTCGCGCTGCGCCTGCCTGCGCAGGATGCCGTCGTGACCTGCTGCGCGGCCGGTCTGCGGCGGTACTTGCGGCGGCACTCGGGGGGTTGCTTGCGGCACTGTCCGCGGCAATCCCGGCGGCGGGGTCTGTGTCGCGGCCGCCGCCCCGGCCGGCTCGGTGTGTGCCACGAGTGTCGCTCCTCCCGCACTGATTTCACTTACGGATTGCGCTTCGAACACCAACGCTCCCCCCTCCCCCGTACGTACCAACGACGGTGACGGCGACGGATCACGGGTGGGCGCAAGATCCTTGGTACTCAAGAAATGAGCAAAAGGAACCGCTGACCCAGGCTGTGTCGTCCTCGGCGGCAGCGGCATAGTGGGGGGCTCCACTCCACGCCTCGAACCTCCAGGGGGACGAACGACATGCGACCGAACCGACCGGTCACCGCGACGCTGTGCGCGGCCGCCCTCGTGCTGACCGCCGCTGCCTGCGGCCCCGGCGACGGGGAGGCCGGCGCCGACGCCAAGCCGACCGTGGCGGCGAGCCTGCCGAACACGGACGGGATCAAGATCCCGGACCAGCTCAAGCAAAAACTCAAGGAACGCGGCATCGACCTGGAGAAGTGGAAGGGGGGTGAGTGGAAGAACTGGAAGCAGGAGGACTGGCTCCGCGAGGCGGGCGACTACATAAATCCGGTCATCGAGGACCTCTGGGACCCGGACCGCATGCGTGACGCCGAGCAGCCGCAGCGCCCGTCGGTCGACCCGGACGCGGGCAAGGACCAGGGCGTCACCGACCCGACCCCGGCGCCGGTGGCGGCCAAGCCGGCCAACGCGCCCTACCACAAGAGCGTTCCGGAGTCCGGCAAGGTCTTCTTCGACGGCCCCGAGGGCTCGATGGTCTGCTCGGCGACCGTCGTCAAGGACCCCGCCCACCCCGGCAAGTCCAACATGGTCTGGACCGCCGGGCACTGCGTGCACGCGGGCAAGGCGGGCGGCTGGTACCGCAACATCGCCTTCGTGCCCTCCTACAACAACGCCGGCAAGCCGTCGGCGCAGCTCAAGGGCGCGCCCCGCGAGCAGGTGGCCCCGTTCGGCGTGTGGTGGAGCGACTGGGCGCAGACCTCCGACCAGTGGATCGCGACCGGTGGTCCGACCGGCGGCGCGGGCGCTCCGTACGACTTCGCCGTGCTGCACGTGACGCCTGAGAAGGGCAGTGGCAAGTCCCTTGAGGAGACGGTCGGTTCGGCACTCCCGGTGGAGTTCGCCGCGCCCGCCGTGCCGAAGGTCGCGAGCCTGACGGCAACGGGTTACCCGGCGGCGGCCCCGTTCGACGGCCAGAAGGCCTTCCAGTGCACGGACAGGCCGGGACGGCTGACCCTGAGGGCGAACGAGCCGGTGATGTACCGCATCGGCTGCACGATGACCGGGGGCGCCTCCGGCGGCGGCTGGGTCGCGGCGGGCGCCGACGGCAAGCCGGCGCTGGTGTCGAACACCTCGATCGGCCCGGCCAAGGCGGGCTGGCTGGCCGGACCGCGGCTGGGTCCGGAGGCGAAGGGCATCTTCACCGCGGTCAGCAACAAGTTCAAGTAGGCGGCAGCCGGTAACCGGCCGCCGCCGGCGGCGGACCGCCCGGAGCGATGACGAACGGCTGAGGGCCCCCTGCACACCGCAGGGGGCCCTCGGTCTTCAGAAGCCCGGGACTACTGCTTCGCCAGCGCGTACGGCGCCAGGTCCGCTGCCAGTTCCTGGTGGACGCGCGCCTTGAGCAGGGTGCCCTCCGGGGTGTGTTCCTCGGAGATCACCTCGCCCTCGGCGTGCGCCTTGGCGATCAGAGAGCCACGCGTGTACGGGACCAGGGCCTCCACCTCGACCTCGGGCCGCGGCAGCTCGGAGTCGATGAGCGCGAGGAGTTCCTCGATGCCCTGGCCCGTCCGCGCCGAGACGGCGATGGAGTGCCGCTCGATCCGCAGCAGCCGCTGCAGGACGAGCGGGTCCGCGGCGTCCGCCTTGTTGACCACCACGATCTCGGGCACGTTGACCGCGCCGACCTCGCGGATGACCTCGCGGACCGCCGCCAGCTGCTCCTCCGGCGCCGGGTGCGAGCCGTCCACGATGTGCAGGATCAGGTCGGAGTCGCCGACCTCCTCCATCGTGGAGCGGAAGGCCTCGACGAGGTGGTGGGGCAGGTGCCGGACGAATCCGACCGTGTCGGCCAGGGTGTAGATGCGGCCGCTCGGCGTCTCGGCCCGGCGCACGGTCGGGTCGAGGGTGGCGAACAGCGCGTTCTCCACCAGCACGCCCGCGCCCGTGAGGCGGTTGAGCAGCGAGGACTTGCCCGCATTGGTGTAGCCGGCGATGGCGACCGAGGGCACCTTGTTGCGGCGCCGTTCCTGCCGCTTGATGTCACGGCCGGTCTTCATCTCCGCGATCTCCCGGCGCATCTTCGCCATCTTCTCGCGGATCCGTCGCCGGTCGGTCTCGATCTTGGTCTCACCGGGGCCTCGGGTGGCCATGCCGCCACCGCCGCCGCCGCCCATCTGCCGGGACAGCGACTGACCCCAGCCGCGCAGTCGCGGCAGCATGTACTGCATCTGCGCGAGCGCGACCTGCGCCTTGCCCTCTCGGGACTTGGCGTGCTGGGCGAAGATGTCAAGGATCAGTGCGGTCCGGTCGACCACCTTGACCTTGACGACGTCTTCGAGGGCGATGAGCTGGCCGGGGCTGAGCTCACCGTCGCAGACGACGGTGTCGGCGCCGGTCTCCATGACGATGTCACGCAGCTCGCGGGCCTTGCCCGAACCGATGAAGGTGGCCGGGTCCGGCTTGTCGCGGCGCTGGATCACGCCGTCGAGGACGAGGGCACCGGCCGTCTCGGCGAGGGCCGCGAGCTCCGCGAGGGAGTTGTCCGCGTCCTGCACCGTGCCGGAGGTCCAGACACCTACGAGGACGACGCGCTCCAGGCGGAGCTGTCGGTACTCGACCTCGGTGACGTCTTCGAGCTCGGTGGAAAGGCCGGCCACGCGGCGCAGGGCCGCGCGCTCGGAGCGGTCGAACTGGTCGCCGTCCCGGTCTCCGTCGATCTCGTGGCTCCAGGCGACGTCCTCTTCCATCAGGGCGTCGGCCCGAAGGCCCTCGGTGAAGCTCTGCGGGTCACGCACGTCCCGTGCGTCCCGCTCGTCCTGGGAAGGGGAAGAAGAGGAGGTCATTGGATCCTTACGTCGATTCGAATAGCGGTGTCACGCCTGGCGGGACACGTTGGCTGTCTCGTCCAACGTGTCACACGGCCCGGGGATTCCCCGAACGGACCCGTCGATGGTGACATGCCCGTTCCTCGGCGGTCACACCCTTTTCCCGGCGGGCGCGGTCTTGCCCGGGGCCGTCCTGTCCGCCGCCGGCGGCGCGCTCCACTCCGGGTGCCCCGGCATCGGCGGGGTCTTCGTCCCGTACAGCCACGGCTCCAGGAAGTCTCCGAGGTCGCGGCCGGCCTCCTGCGAGGCCAGGCGTACGAAGTCGGCCGTGCCCGCGATCCCGTCCCGGTACTGCGCGACCCAGCGACGCTGGATGCGGTCGAAGGCCGGGGCGCCGATCTCCTGCCGCAGTGCGTAGAGGATCAGCGCGGAGCCGTCGTAGACCACCGGCCGGAACAGCCCGATCTTCTCGCCGGGCGCGGCGGCCTTTGGGGCGGCCGGGGGGCCGCCCGCCGCCCGCCACTGGTCGGAGCGCTGGTACGCCTCGCGCATGCGCCGCTCCAGGGAGTACTTGCCGAGCCCGTCCGCGTACAGGGCCTCGTACCAGGTGGCGTGTCCCTCGTTGAGCCACAGGTCGGACCAGGTGCGCGGAGTGACGCTGTCGCCGAACCACTGGTGGGCGAGCTCGTGGACCATCACCGACTCGACGTACCACTCCGGATAGCCGTCGCCGGAGAACAGGCTGCTCTCGAAGAGCGAGAGGGTCTGCGTCTCCAGCTCGAAGCCGGTCGTCGCCCGTGCGATCAGCACCCCGTAGTTCTCGAAGGGGTAGCGGCCGACCCGCTCCTCCATCCACTCGATGTGGCCGGCGGTCTTCTTCAGCCAGGGGTCGAGCCGCTGCCGGTCGGCGGCGGGGACCACGTCGCGCAGCGGCAGCCCGTGCGGTCCGGTCCCGTGCACGACGGCGGAGCGGCCCACGGAGACCTGGGCCAGCTCGGTGGCCATCGGGTGCCTGGTCCGGTACGTCCACGTCGTCGAGGGGCCCGTGCGCAGGGCAGGGGCCACCTGGTAGCCGTTGGCGACGGCCGTCAGCCCGGCGGGGGCGCTGATGCGGAAGGTGAAGAGGGCCTTGTCGGCGGGGTGGTCGTTGCAGGGGAACACGCGGTGGGCGGCGTCCGCCTGGTTGGCCATGGCCAGACCGTCCTCGGTGGGCACCCAGCCGCCGTCCGCGCGGCCGCGCGGGTCACTGGTGTGCCGGACCGTGATGCGCAGCGGGCCGCCGTCCGCCACCGCGCGGCGCGGGGTCAGCACGAGGTCCTCCCCGACGCTCTCGTACCGTGCGGGTTCCCCGTTGACCTCGGCGGACGCCACCTTGCCGTGCGTGAAATCGAGGTTGATCCGCTCCAGCGGCGCCGTCGCCCGGGCGTCGATCACGGTGACCGCGTCGAGGGGGCTCTTGTTGTCCTTGTACGTGAAGGACAGGTCGTACGAGAGGACGTCGTAGCCGGGGTTCCCCAGCTCGGGGAAGAGCCGGTCGCCGATGCCCAGGGGCTTCGGCGGGGGCAGGACCGCGGCGACGAGGGTCAGGGAGGCCGCGGCGAGCAGGGCGGCGCGCAGGCGGGGGGAGGAGAGCTGCATCCACCACCGCTTACCAGCGCACGCGGCGGGGCCGGGTACGGCGCGCGACGGGTCCACCCGAACGGGGTCTTCCGAACGGGACCTTCCGGCGCCGTACCGGTCTAGGCGCGGCTGACGTCGTACACGCCCGGTACGTCCCGCATGGCGCGCATCAGGGCGGGGAGCCCGGCCGCGTCGGGCAGCTGCAGGGTGTAGGTGTGCCGGACCCGGCCCTCGACCGGGGGTTCCACGGTCGCGGAGACCACCTCGACGCCCTCGTGTGCGATGGCCTCGGTCAGGTCCGCCAGCAGATGGGGGCGGCCGAACGATTCAGCGAGCAGGGTGACCCGGCAGTCGGCGGTCGCCCGCCAGTGCACGGCGACGGAGGTGCGCCCGACGGCGCGCATCTGCGCCACGGCCGCGCAGTGGATGCGGTGCACGGTGACGGCTCCGCCGCGGACCAGGAAGCCGGCGACGGCGTCCGGCGGCACCGGGGTGCAGCACCCGGCCAGCCGTACGGTGGCGTCCGGCAGGTCGGCGACGGCGTTGGCCCCGCCGCCCCGGGCTCCGACCACCGACAGCGGTGCCCGCGCGGCCGTGGTGGTGGCCATGGCGCGGTCGGGGTGGGTCTCCAGCCAGCTGCTGATGGCGATGCGGGCGGCGGGTGTCCGGGCGTGGTCCAGCCATTCGGCCGCCGGTCCGGAGGAGGCGTCCTGGGCGAGCAGCAGCTGGACGGTGTCGCCGTCGGACAGCGACGAGGACAGGGAGGTGAGGCGCCCGTTGACGCGGGCGCCGATACAGCTGTGGGCCGCTTCGCCGTGCTGCGCGTAGGCGGCGTCGATACAGCTGGCTCCGGCCGGGAGGCCCAGGGTGCCGCCGTCGGCCCGGAACACGGTGATCTCGCGGTCCTGTGCCAGCTCGGCGCGGAGCACGGTCCAGAAGGTGTCGGGGTCGGGGGCGGACTGCTGCCAGTCGAGCAGCCGGGACAGCCAGCCGGGCCGGGTGGGGTCCACCCGCTCCTCGTCCGGGTCGGCGGCGGCGTCCGGCGTGGCGGTGGCGTACGGGTTGCCGAGCGCGACCACGCCGGCCTCGGCGACGCGGTGCATCTGCCGGGTGCGCACGATGACCTCGGCGACATACCCCTCGGGGGTGGCGACGGCTGTGTGGAGGGACTGGTACAGGTTGAACTTCGGGGTGGCGATGAAGTCCTTGAACTCCGATACGACCGGGGTGAAGCAGGTGTGCAGCTCGCCGAGCACGCCGTAGCAGTCGGCGTTCTCGCCGACGAGTACCAGGATGCGGCCGAAGTCGGAGCCGCGCAGCTCGCCGCGCGAGCGGGCGATGCGGTGCACGGAGACGAAGTGCCGCGGCCGGACCTGCACTTCGGCGCTGATGCCCGCCTCCCGCAGGACGGCCCGTACGGAGTCGGCGATGCCGGGCAGCGGGTCGCGTTCGCCGGCGTGGGCGGCGATGAGGGCGCGGGTGCCCTCGTACTCCTCGGGGTGCAGGATCGCGAAGACGAGGTCTTCCAGTTCGGTCTTGAGGGCCTGCACGCCGAGCCGTTCGGCCAGCGGGATGAGGACGTCGCGCGTGACCTTGGCGATGCGGGCCTGTTTCTCGGGGCGCATCACGCCCAGGGTGCGCATGTTGTGCAGCCGGTCGGCGAGTTTGATGGACATCACGCGGACGTCGTTGCCGGTGGCGACGAGCATCTTGCGGAAGGTCTCCGGTTCGGCGGCGGCGCCGTAGTCGATCTTCTCGACCTTGGTGACGCCGTCGACGATGAAGCAGACCTCGTCGCCGAACTCGGCCCGGACCTGATCGAGGGTCACGTCGGTGTCCTCGACGGTGTCGTGGAGCAGAGAGGCCGTCAAGGTCGTGGTCTCGGCGCCCAGTTCGGCGAGGATGAGGGTAACGGCGAGCGGATGTGTGATGTACGGCTCACCACTTTTCCGCATCTGGCCGCGGTGGGAGCTCTCCGCGAGGAGGTAAGCGCGCCGCAGAATGGACATATCGGCGTCCGGATGGTGGGCGCGGTGCGCCTCCGCGACGTGGCCGATCGCGTCCGGGAGGCGGTCCCGGGACGTCGGCCCGAGCAGCGCCGCGCGCCCGAGCCGGCGCAGATCGATCCTGCTCCGGCCCCGTCTGCGGAGCTCAGGGCGCGCTTCGGGGTGTGCTTCGGGGTTCGTGGCCTCTGCACTCATGGGCACCTCCGGCGGCTTCGACCGGCGGTGGCGGGCATGGGGTGCGCCCTCAGGGCCGGTGCCTGATGTTACCGACCCCACCACGTGGCGCAGTCCACCTCTCGCACAGCGTGAAACGGATCACCCATTAGAGGGAAGCTTCAGGAGAAAGCCGTTTCGGTGAGCCAGGCCGCGTCGAACTCACCGGCGGCCACGATCACGGCCGGGCCGGTCATGTCGATCCGGCCGTCGGGGTGTTCGGTGATGACGAGCGTTCCGCCGGGGAGGTCGACGGTGTACGTGGCCGGTTCGCCGGTGGCTGCGGGGTCCGCGCCGTCACGGCGGATGGCGGCCACGGCGACGGCGCAGGCGCCGGTGCCGCAGGAGCGGGTCTCGCCGGAGCCGCGCTCGTGGACGCGCATGGCGACGTGCCGGGGGCCGCGGTCGACGACGAACTCGACGTTGACACCCGTCGGGTAGGCGGACGCCGGGCTGAACGGCGGGGGGGTGAACAGGTTCCCTGCGTCGTCGAGGCTGTCGACGAACGCGACCGCGTGCGGGTTGCCCATGTTCACGTTGCGGGCGGGCCAGCTGCGCGGTCCGACGCTGACGGTGACCTCGCCCTCGGGGAACGCGGCACGACCCATGGAGACGGTGACGTCGCCCCCCTTGTCGAGGTGCACGCGCTTGACGCCGCCGCGCGTGGCGACGGCGAGGTCGCCAGGTTCGACGTGGCCGGCGTACTGGAGGTAGCGGGCGAAGACGCGCACGCCGTTGCCGCACATCTCGGCGACGGAGCCGTCGCTGTTGCGGTAGTCCATGAACCACTCCGCCTCGTCGGCCAGGTGCGCCGCCTCCGGGTGCGCGGCGGACCGGACGACGTGCAGCACCCCGTCACCGCCGATTCCGGCGCGCCGGTCGCAGAGCTTCGCGACGGCGGAGGCGGGCAGCTCGATGGCGTTGTCGGGGTCCGGGACGATCACGAAGTCGTTCTCGGTGCCGTGGCCCTTGAGGAAGGAGAGGGTGGTCTGCGTCACCCGCCCATCGTACCCAGCCGCAGCTCAGAGGGGCCGGAGCGTCCGAGGGGCGGTCAGCGGAGCCGGGCCACCCGGTACACGGCGAGGCCTACGACGACCAGCGCGACCGCGGCGTACAGCGCGGCCATGCGCCAGTCGGGGCGGCGGCCACTCCCCCGGGCCGGAAGCCCGGGCCAGGTGTAGCCGACCCGTCGGGCGGCCATCATCCCCCAGCCTCCGGCGCAGCAGCTGATGAGGAAGCCGAGCATGGCGACCACGGCTCCGCCGTCGCCGAACTCGAAGGCGAGGGGGAAGGCGAACATCAGCGAACCGGCGGCGGCGAGCATCACGATGGGGGCGATCTGCCACACGCGCAGGCGGCGCTGCGGCCGCAGTTCGACCTCGAACTCGGGTCCGGCGGCCGCCTCGGCCTCGGCGGTGTCCGGGGCGTCCGGGCCGTCGGGGGTCAGCCGCGCGGGGTCGGCGGGCAGCCCGAGGCCCGCGGGTCCGTCCGCTCCGCCGAGAAGCATCGGGTCCGCTTCCCGCCGGGTGTCGTCCCGCCCGGTGTCGCGAGGGCCGGCCTCCATCGCCACGCGCCCTCCCCACTCGGACTCAGTACGCCGCCATGCTTCGCAGGTGATCGCACCCGCTGGAGTTTGATGATGGCACGCCCTCAGCCCCGCTACGGGCGCCCGGAGCGTCCCGATGCCATCACGTGATCAGGCTGTAACCGCTCGTTCGACCAACGACTGCGCGAGTCCGGGGAGTTCCGCCCGGTCGGCGGCGGCCCCGCTGAGCCAGTGGACCCGCGGATCGCGGCGGAACCAGGAGTCCTGCCTGCGGGCGAACCGCTTGGTCGCCCGCACGGTCTCCGCCCGGGCCTCGTCCTCGGTGCACTCGCCGGCGAGCGCGGCGAGCACCTGCTGGTAGCCCAGTGCCCTGGAGGCGGTGATCCCGTCGCGCAGCCCGCGGGCCTCCAGCTCGCGGACCTCGTCCACGAGGCCGTCCTCCCACATCCGGTCGACGCGCAGGGCGATCCGCTCGTCGAGCTCGGGCCGGGCGACGTCGACGCCGATCTGGACGGTGTCGTAGACGGACTCGTGGCCGGGCAGGTTCGCGGTGAACGGCTTGCCGGTGATCTCGATGACCTCCAGCGCGCGGACGATGCGGCGGCCGTTGCTGGGCAGGATCGCCCGGGCTGCCTCGGGGTCGGCGGCGGCGAGCCGGGCGTGCAGGGCGCCGGGGCCGCGCAGCGTGACCTCTTCCTCCAGCCGGGCGCGGACCTCGGGGTCGGTGCCGGGGAACTCCATGACGTCCAGAGCACCGCGGACGTACAGGCCGGATCCGCCGACGAGGACGGGGGTGCGGCCCTCGGCGAGCAGTCTGTCGATCTCCAGCCGGGCCAGCCGCTGGTACTCGGCGACGTTGGCGGTGTCGGTGACGTCCCAGATGTCGAGGAGGTGGTGCGGGACACCGCCGCGCTCCTCGGTCGTCAGCTTGGCGGTGCCGATGTCCATCCCCCGGTAGAGCTGCATGGAGTCGGCGTTGACGACTTCGCCGTCGAACCGGCGGGCCAGGGCTACGCCCAGGTCGGACTTTCCTGCCGCGGTGGGACCGACGACGGCGATGACCCGCGGGGCGGGGGCTGCATTCCTCACGGCCCCAGTCTCGCAGCCCCCGGTCAAGACACGCTCATGTACCCGATCGAGCTACGTGACGGGGTGGGGGCGAGGTCGTTGCCCTGGCGAGGTTCCGGCCGGGCGTACGCCGTGCGTACGCCCGGCGCAGGCAGGTTCGGTGAACGCGGAACTTCATTCGCACGCGTAACGTTACGGGAGTAGACATGGGCGTTTTTGATCGGTTTTTCCGTCGTAAGGGCGAGGCCGTGACCGAGGAGGTCGCGGCCGCGGCTCCGGCGGCGGAGTCCGGTGCGGCGGACGAGGCCGAGCCTGCTGTCGCGGAGGGCGAGCCGGCGGAAGCCGCGGAGATCCCCAAGCAGCAGTCGGCCGAGGTGGCCGCGGACAGCGAGGCCGGCGAGGGCGCCCGTACGTAGCGAACGCCAACGGAAGGTGACCCATGGGCCTGCTGGACAATCTGAAGGCCAAGCTCGCTCCGGCGAAGGACAAGGTCGGCGACCTCGCGCACCAGCACGAGGGCAGGATCAGCGAGGGTCTGGACAAGGTCGCCAAGGCCGTGGACTCCAAGACCAAGGGCAAGTACAGCGGCCAGATCACGAGCGGGACGGGCAAGGCGAAGGACGCCCTGGGAAAGATCGCGCACAAGGACGCCCCCGGCGGCCAGACGCCGCCGGCCGCCTCCTGACGCGCTACGGGAACGCCGAAGGGGCGCGGAACCAGCTGATCCTGGTTCCGCGCCCCTTCGGCGTTCCCGGGCCCGTGGGCCGCCCGTGCGGCCTGCCCCGGGCCTGACCGGACGCTACGACCAGGCGGCGACGAAGTACCCCACGCCGTACGGGGCGTCCTCGTACAGCAGCCGTCCGGCGAGGTCCGCGCCCTCGGCGGCGCCGGCCAGCACCTGCCAGGGGGCGCGCCCGGCGGCCTGGAGTTCGGCGGCGAGTCCGGCGTCGATCGCGGCGAGCGCGGCCACGTCCGCGGTGCCCAGGGCGCGGGCGGCGGCCGCGTCGAAGCCCGCGGCGCGCTCGTCCAGGTAGCCGGGGGCCTTGAGGGTGCGGCAGGCACTGCCGTCCCCGACGACCAGCATGGCCACGCGTTCGGCGGAACGGCCCAGGTCCGCTCCGAGCAGGCCGCAGCCGCTGGGCGGGAGGTCCTCGGCGACGGCCACTCCGGCGACCGGGGCGGCCGCCCAGCCGGCCCGACCGAGCAGCCAGCCCGCGACCGCGAGGGAAGCCGGCAGGGCGGCCCCGGTGGCGTGGCCGCTCGGCGGTTCGCCCAGCTCGGGGCCGAGGGTGACGGTCAGGTCCACGCCGAAGCCGGCGAAGCTGCCGGGCGTGCCCTGGTCGTACCCGCCGCCCTCCTCCGCGGCCCCGACCACGACCAGCAGGTCGGGCCGGGAGGCGGCGAGCACCGCGAGCGCATCGGAGCAGGCGGTGCGGGCGTCGGCGAGTTCGGCGGCGGCGCCCGCGGCGACCTCCGGCACGAGCAGCGGCGGGGCGGGACAGACGGCGGCGGCTACGAGCATGATCCGCAGCCTAGCCGGACCGCGGCACCGGAGCCTCGGGAGGACCGGGCCCTCAGGGGCACCGGAGCCTCAGGAGGAGGCGGGCACCGAGCAGCCCGAAGCGACGGCCGGCAGGGGCGTCGGGACGCCCAGCGTCGGGATGCCGAGCATGACGCCCGCCGGCTGGGCCGGGGCGGCGTTGCGCTTCTCCCAGGCGTCGCCGGCGCGGGTGCGCCGCACCGTCAGCGTCGGGCCCTCGGCCAGCAGGTGGTGCGGGGCCGCGTAGGTGATGTCCACGGTGACCACGTCACCGGGGCGGACCTCCTGCTCCGGCTTGGTGAAGTGCACCAGGCGGTTGTCGGGGGCGCGGCCGGAGAGGCGGTGCGTGGCGCCGTCCTTGCGCCCCTCGCCCTCGGCGACCATCACCTCCAGCGTGCGGCCGACCTGCTTCTTGTTCTCCTCCCAGGAGATCTCCTCCTGGAGGGCGACCAGGCGCATGTAGCGGTCCTGCACGACCTCCTTGGGGATCTGCCCGTCCATGTCGGCGGCGGGGGTGCCGGGCCGCTTGGAGTACTGGAAGGTGAAGGCGTTCGCGAAGCGGGCCTCGCGCACCGCGTGCATCGTCTGCTGGAAGTCCTCCTCCGTCTCGCCGGGGAAGCCCACGATGATGTCCGTGGAGATCGCGGCGTGCGGGATCGCGGCGCGGACCTTCTCGATGATGCCGAGGAAGCGCTCCTGGCGGTACGAGCGGCGCATCGCCTTCAGGATCGGGTCCGAGCCGGACTGCATCGGCATGTGCAGCTGCGGCATCACGTTCGGGGTCTCGGCCATCGCCGCGATCACGTCGTCCGTGAAGTCGCGCGGGTGCGGCGAGGTGAAGCGGACCCGCTCCAGGCCCTCGATCTGGCCGCAGGCGCGCAGGAGCTTGCTGAAGGCCTCGCGGTCACCCAGGTCGGAGCCGTAGGCGTTCACGTTCTGGCCGAGCAGGGTGATCTCCGAGACGCCCTCGGCGACCAGCGCCTCCACCTCGGCGAGGATGTCGCCGGGCCGGCGGTCCTCCTCCTTGCCGCGCAGCGCCGGGACGATGCAGAAGGTGCAGGTGTTGTTGCAGCCGACGGAGATCGAGACCCAGGCGGCGTACGCGGACTCGCGGCGGGTCGGGAGGGTGGAGGGGAAGGCCTCCAGCGACTCGGCGATCTCGACCTGCGCCTCCTCCTGGATGCGGGCGCGCTCCAGCAGCACGGGGAGCTTGCCGATGTTGTGCGTACCGAAGACGACGTCGACCCAGGGGGCCTTCTTGACGATCGTGTCGCGGTCCTTCTGGGCGAGGCAGCCGCCGACGGCGATCTGCATGCCGGGCCGCTTCGTCTTCATCGGGGCGAGCCGGCCGAGGTTGCCGTACAGCTTGTTGTCGGCGTTCTCGCGGACCGCGCAGGTGTTGAAGACCACGACGTCGGCGTCGCCGTCGGAGCCCTCGGGCGCGCGGACGTAGCCGGCGTCCTCCAGCAGACCGGAGAGCCGCTCCGAGTCGTGCACGTTCATCTGGCACCCGTAGGTGCGCACCTCGTAGCTTCGCTTCTCGTCCACTGCCTGGCTCCGGTCGCTGCTGGTCATGCAACAAGGGTAGGTGGTGGACGGGAGCCCTCAGGCCGCCGTGCGCCCGGTCACCCGGCGGGACCCGGCCGAACCGGACGAGCCGCAGGCCAAGGGGTCGGCGGCGGTCGCGGGCGGGGGCCGCGGACGGCCCGCGCCGTGACAGGACGGCGGCCGGGTGGCAGGATCGCGCGCATGCCTCTCGTACCGCCCCGGATCAGCAGGCGCCACGCCCTGCGGGTCCTGGTGGCCGTACTCGCCGTGCTCGGCGTCCTCACGTGGTGGCTGAAGCCCTTCGGGAAGCCGGAGCTGCAGGGCGAGCTGACCGTCAGCACGGGCGCGCGGACGGGGGTCTACCACCGGTACGGGCAGCTCCTGCAGCAGGCACTCGGACAGGACATGCCCGGGGTGGACGTCGAGCTGGTGACCAGCGAGGGATCGCAGGAGAACCTGAAGCGGCTGGCCACCGGGGAGGCGGACTTCACCGTGGCCACGGCGGACGCGGTCGCCCAGTACCGGCTCGACGGGAAGCCGGGCGCGGACCTGCTGCGCGGATGCGCGCGGCTCTACGACGACTACGTGCAGCTGGTGGTGCCGGCCGGATCCCCGGTGCAGTCGGCGCGGGACCTGCGGGGCAAGCGGGTGGCGATCGGCCAGCCCGGTTCCGGCGTGCGGCTGGTCACGGAGCGGCTGCTCACCGCGGCCGGCATCGACCCCGTCCTGGACCTCACGCCGGTGTCCATCGGCATCGACACCATGCCGACCGAGCTGGAGGCGGGCCGGATCGACGCCTTCTTCTGGTCGGGCGGCCTGCCGACGAACGCGGTGCGCGAGCTGTCCGAGCGCTTCGACGTCCGGCTCGTGCAGCTCGGCGACCTCGTGGAGCAGCTCCAGGGGAGCGGGAGCCCGGCGCGCTACTACCGGACGGCCGTCATGCCGCAGGACGCGTACAGCCGGGCGCGCAACACCAGCGCGGTGACCACCCTGGCCGTGCCGAACCTGCTGGTGACCACGGCCAAGGCCGACCCCGGGCTGACCGAGCAGCTGACCCGGACGGTGATCGCCAGCCGCGACAAGGTCGGGCGCGCGGTGCACGCGGCGCAGCTGGTGGACCTGCGCACGGCGATCTACACCGATCCCCTGGAGCTCCATGAGGGAGCCGGCCGGTACTACCGGTCCGTCAAGCCCTGACGCTCACGCCGTGGGCGCGGGGGCGGCCGGGGACAGCAGCATCGTCGCCGCAGCGGCCGCGCCGATCAGCCCCGCATGGGTGCCCAGCGTCGCCGGCACCACCTGGAGCTCCTGGACGAAGGAGAGCGTGGCGTACTGGGCGAGGTGGGAGCGGATCGGGCCGAAGAGGGTGTCCCCCGCGGTGGCCACTCCGCCCCCGATGACCGCGATGTCCGTCTCCACGAGGGTGGCGCTGGCCGCGATGGCGGCGGCCAGGGCGCGGCCGGCGCGGTCGAAGGCGGCCAGGGCGATCGGATCGCCCTGCGCGGCGGCTGCGGCCACGCCCGCCGCCGTGGCGTCGTGCGCGGCGCCCCGGCCCGAACCCGCCGACGGCTTCCAACCCTGGTCGAGGGCCCAGCGGGCGATCGCCGTGCCGGAGGCGATCGACTCGACGCAGCCGCGGCCGCCGCAGGCACACGGCTCACCGTCGAAGGCCACGCTGATGTGGCCGATGTGGCCCGCGTTGCCGGTGGGGCCGGGATGGAGCTGGTTGTTCAGGATCAGCCCGCCGCCGACGCCCGTGGAGACCACCATGCACAGGGCGTTCGCGTATCCGCGGGCCGCACCCAGCCAGTGCTCGGCCGCGGTCATCGCCACACCGTCGCCGGCCAGTACGGCCGGCAGTTCGGCTCCGCGCGCCGCGAGCTCCGCCGCGACCCGCTCCTGGACGGGAAAGTCCCGCCACGCCCCGATGTTGACCGGGCTGACCGTGCCCCGGGAGGTGTCCACGGGGCCGGCGCTGCCGATCCCGCAGCGGACCGCGGAAGCCCACAGCGGTGACTCGGACAGGTCGGCGACGACCTCGGCCACCGCCGCCATGACGCCTTCGGCGTCCACTCCGCGCGGGGTGGCCCGGCGGGTGGTGGCCGACATCGTGCCGTCGGGGTGCACCAGCGCCCCGGCGATCTTCGTGCCGCCGATGTCGATCGCCACCGTCGGTCCGGTGGCCGCTGCGGCGGCACGCGGTGTGGGCGACGGGGCGGTGGGGGTGATCACGGTGGCGGCTCCAGGAAGGGTTCAGGAATCAGTATGCGCGGGGGCCGGCGCCGTGCTCTCGCGAGGCTCCAGCCGCGGCCGCTCGCTCTCTCGTACTCCGGTCGGAGCGCCGGCGAGTACGGACAGGAGTTCCTCGGCGGCCAGCCGCCCGAAGCCAGCCGTGTCGCGGACGAGGGCGGTGAGCCGGGGGTGGGTGACCCGGCACAGCGCGGAGTCGTCCCAGGCGACGATCGACAGCCGGTGCGGCACGGGGATGCCCAGCTCGGCGGCGACCGCGCTGCCGGCGACGGCCATCACGTCGTTGTCGTAGACGAGGGCGGTCGGGGGCTCCGGCTCGGCGAGGACCCGGCGGGTGGCGGCGGCGCCCTCCGCGTCGGAGTAGTCGGTGACCACCGAGCGGACGTGGTCCGGGCCCAGGCCGCGGCGCTCGGCCTCGGCCCGCAGGGACTCCATCCGGCGGACGGTGTGGGCGAGACCCGGCAGCCCCGCTATGTGGACGATCCGGCGGTGGCCCAGCCCGTGGAGGTGTTCCACGACCTGCGCCATCGCACCGGCGTCGTCGGCCCGGACCGAGGAGACCGGCGGGGCTCCGGTGCCGGCCCGGGGCCCGGAGGCCACCGGGGGGCCGTCCGGCGGGCCGGGCTCGCCGATGGTGACCGCGGGCAGGCCCAGCTCCGCCAGGAGCGCCGGGCGCGGGTCGCCCGTACGCGGGTCGACGACGAGCACGCCGTCGACCCGCCGCTCGGCCCACCAGCGGCGGTAGACCGCGCATTCGGCGTCCACGTCCTCGACGACCTGGAACAGCAGCGCGGTCCGGGCGGCGGAGAGGACCTCCTGGACTCCGGAGACGAGCTGCAGGAAGAAGGACTCGACGCCGAGGGTCTGCGCGGGCCGGGCCAGGACGAGCCCGACGGCGCCGGAGCGTTCACCGGACAGGGCTCGGGCCGCGCTGTTGGCCTGCCAGCCGAGTTCCTCCGCGACGCGGCGGATCCGGGCCCGGGTGTCCCGCGAGACTCCGGGGCGGTCGTTCAGCGCGAAGGAGACGGCGCTCTCCGACACTCCGGCCCGTCGGGCGATGTCCTTGATCGTGGGTCTGCGGGCCATGGCCTGCCTCATTCACTACGGGCTGCGGACGACGGGGTGCGGACGACGGGCATCGG
This sequence comes from Streptomyces sp. NPDC023541, assembly GCF_055559995.1. NCBI lineage: Bacteria > Bacillati > Actinomycetota > Actinomycetes > Kitasatosporales > Streptomycetaceae > Streptomyces > Streptomyces sp. NPDC023541. The sequence goes on along the minus strand of NZ_JBVHJO010000010.1, from coordinate 50,456 downwards.
ACGACGGGGTGCGGACGACGGGCGGCACGTGCCGGACCGTACGCGACCCGGCCGCGGCGGACGACCCGTCAACCACCGCGCCCCGCAAAGGCCTGGCCGGAAAACCGCTGTCCATTTGCGCACACTTCCCAGGACGACGCCACCACTGAACCGCATTAGCTTCTGGGGGACTTGGCAGCGGAGCCCTTGGGGTGACTGGACTGAAGCGCTTAAGTAGCCCCGCCGGAGGCACTGTTGACTTTCCACATCGGCACCGGCATTTTGTGGCCCGCCCGGTGAATTCGTGCAGACTCCAGAACCCAGGACGCCTCGTGCAGGACGACCCGCTCCGCTTTGGTGCCAACTACACGCCGGCCCAGGGCTGGTTCCACCACTGGCTGGACTTCGACCTCGACGCGGTCAGGGCCGATCTCGACGCGATCGCCGCGCTCGGGTTGGACCACGTGCGCGTCTTCCCGTTGTGGCCGGTCTTCCAGCCGAACCGCACGCTGATCCGGCCGCGCGCCGTCGAGCAGCTCGTCGCGCTCGCGGACGCGGCCGCCGAGCGCGGGCTCGACGTCAACGTTGACGGCCTGCAGGGGCACTTGTCGAGCTTCGACTTCCTGCCCGCGTGGACCCGGACCTGGCACCGGCGCAACATCTTCACCGACCCCGACGTGGTCGCCGGGCAGGAGGAGTACCTGCGCACGCTCGCCGCGGCCCTCGCCGACCGCCCGAACTTCCTCGGCATGACCGTCGGCAACGAGATCAACCAGTTCTCCGGCGCCCCGCACCCCGACCCCGACCGCATCACCCCGGCACAGGCCGCCCGCTGGCTGGAGCGGATGCTCGCCGCCTGCGAGCGGGGGGCGCCCGGTCGCCTCCACCTGCATGCCGAGTACGACGCCGTCTGGTACCGGGACGACCACCCCTTCACGCCCGCCCAGGCCGCCGGGCTGGGGGCGGCCACCGCCGTCCACTCCTGGGTGTTCGACGGCACCGCGCAGCGCCACGGGGCGGGCGGTACGGCGACCGAGCACCACGCCGCGTACCTCATCGAGCTCTCCAAGGCCTGGGCCCTGGACCCGCACCGGCCGGTGTGGCTCCAGGAGGCCGGCGCCCCGGCGCCGCTGATCGGGCCGGAGCAGGCGGCGCGGTTCACCGAGGCCACCGTCGTGAACGCACTGGACTGCCCGGACCTGTGGGGGGTGACCTGGTGGTGCTCGCACGACGTGTCCCGGGACCTCGCCGACTTCCCGGAGCTGGAGTACGGCCTCGGCCTGCTCACCAACGACCGCAGGACCAAGCCCGCCGGCGCCGCCATCGCCCGGATCGCCGCGCAGTGGCGCGGCCGCGCGCACCGTCCCGCTCCGCGCTCCACTGCGCTCGTCGTGGACGTGGGCGGGGCGGAGCGGGCCCCGGTCCGTTCCGTGTGCGCCCCGGGCGGCACGTTCTTCGACGCCTGGACCGTGCTGACGGCCCAGGGGGCGCGGCCCGCGGTGGTGCTGGCGGAGCGCGCCGCGGACCCGGTCCATCTGGCGGCGCGCGGCATCACCGAGGTGCTGCACGTTCGCGACGTCCGGTGAACCGGATCGCCCCCATCCGCCCCGACCGGATCCGACCCGACCCGGATCCCGACCCGACCGGATCCCGATCCGGTCCGACCGCTCGTGAGGAGCCCCTCATGTCCGAGCCCGACCACGGCGTCGACCGCCGTACGCCGCCGGTACCGTTGCGGCCGCTCCCGTCAAGGCCGCACCCGCTGCGGCCGCACCCCTTATGGCCCGCCCGGCGCAGAGTCCTGGCCGCCGGGGTCGGCGCCGCCGCGCTGCTGGGCGTGGCCGGGCGCGCGCGGGCCGCCACGGCCGGGGAGCCGGCCGTGCCCGCGTCGGTCGCGCCGGAGCCGGGCGGCCTGGCCCCGTACGCCTCCTACTGGTTCCCGGACTCCCTCCCGGAGGGCACCCCCGGCCCGGGGATCGTATGGCGCTCGCTCAGCCGGTGGCGCCCCGAGGACGACCCCGATCTGGCCCACAACACCGCGACCGTGCCGCTCGCGGAGCGGTTCACCCCCGTCCCGGCCAACGGGACGGCCCGCGCCGGCCAGGCCCGTATCGCCTCCCTCGTCTCCTTCGCGCCGACCGCGGGCAACCCTTCGCAGGGCTCCCCCACCGCCGACTACTACGCGCTCACGCACTGGGCGTACATCGACGAGCTGGTCTTCTGGGGCGGCTCCGCGGGCGAGGGGATCGTCCTGGCCCCGAACGCCCCCGTGGTCGACGCCGCCCACCGCAACGGGGTGCGGGTGCTGGGCAACGTGTTCCTGCCACCGGTGGCGTACGGCGGCGACCTGCGGTGGACCCGCGACCTGGTGCGGCGCGACTCCCTCGGCCGCTTCCCGATCGCGGAGCAGCTCGTCCGCGTTGCGCGGACGTACGGCTTCGACGGCTGGTTCGTCAACGCGGAGACCGACGGCGGCGACAGCGCCCTCGCCACCCGGATGCGGGAGTTCCTGCGCGCCCTGCGGGCGGCGGGCGAGCCGCACGGGCTGCGGATCACCTGGTACGACGCCATGAACAGCACCGGCCGGGTCGGCTGGCAGGGCGCGCTCAACGCCCTGAACCAGGAGTTCTACGAGGACCGGGCCGGCAAGGTCGCGGACACGATGTTCGTGGACTTCCGCTGGACCCCGGACACGCTGGCCGCCTCGGGTGCGCTCGCCGACCGGCTGGGCCGTTCCCGCCACGAGCTGTGGGCGGCCGTGGACACGGAGTCCCGGGGCTGGGACGCCGACGTCCGCTGGGACGCGATCGTCCCGCGGACCGGCGACCACGTCGTCAGTTACGGCTTCTACCGGCCCGAATGGACCCGCAACCACCTGGCCGACCGCTCCCCGGGAGCCTTCCACCACGCGGACGACCGGTTCTGGACGGGCGGGTCCCTGGACCCGTCCCGGCCCGCGCCCGCAGCTTCCTGGCGGGCCCCCGCGACGGTCGTCGCCGACCGGTCCACCGTCACCGGACTGCCCTTCGCCTGCACCTTCAACACCGGACACGGGCTGCGGTGGCACGAGAACGGCGAGGTCACCTCGGACGCTCCCTGGAACCACCTCGGGCTCCAGGACCGGCTGCCGGGCCGCCGCTGGGTGGTGCACACCGCCGGAATGCGCCCGTCCGTCACCCTGGACTTCGCGGACGCCTGGCGCGGCGGCTCCAGCCTGCTGGTCTCGGGCACCCTGACGGCGCCGGTGGCCGTCGGTCTGCACTCCACGCGGCTGCCGCTGACCCGCGGGAGCGTCGTGGAGCTGGTGCACGCCACCGGTTCGGGTCCGGTGACCGTCGAGGTGGGCGTGGCCACCCGGGAGCCCTCCGCCCCGGGGGAGCCGGTCCCGTACACCTGGCTGCGGACCGGGAGCACGGGCGCCGGGGCGGCCGGCGCCGCCGGCTGGTGCACGGCGCGGGCCGCGCTCGCGCCGCTGGCGGGCAGGACCGCGTACGCCCTCGCCGTGCGGATCACCGCGCCCGGCCGCACTGGGGTGGTGTGGCGGCTCGGCGCCCTGTCGGTGCACGGCGGCGCCCGCACCCGGTGCCCGGCCCCGCCCACCGCGCCGGCCGTGGACGCTGCGGCCCGCCAGGACGGCAGGGCCTGGCTGCGCCTGTCGTGGCGGGCGGCGGTGTCCGGTCCGGGTGGGCGGCCGCGCCACTACGAGGTGCACCGGTGGCTGCCCGGCGGCGGGCGCCGCTTCCTCGGCGGCACCTGCGGCACCGCCCTCTACCTCCCGGGGGTCCTGCGCGCCGGCCGGGAGCGGGCGGCCGTCTTCGAGGTGCGGGCCGTCGACGAGCTGTACGCGGTGTCCGCGCCCGCCCGCACGACCCTGCCCTGGGAGCCGTAGGGGCTGTCAGAGGCGTTGTGCCGGTCAGGGTCAGGGGGCCTCGGGGCTCGTGCGCGGGACGGTCACGGTCACCCGGAGGCCGTGCGGCGTGTTCGTCGCGTAGGAGAGGGTCCCGCCGCCCCCGGCGAGCAGGGTCCGGGAGATCGACAGGCCGAGTCCGGAGCCCTTGACGTTCTGGTGGCGGCCGCTGCGCCAGAAGCGGTCGCCCACGCGCAGCAGCTCCTCCTCGGTGAGGCCGGGGCCGCGGTCGGCGACGACCACGCGGACCGTGCGGCCCTCGGCCGAGACCGACACCTCGACCTCCTCACCCGCGGGAGTGAACTTGAGGGCGTTGTCTATGACTGCGTCGAGCGCGCTGGACAGGGCGATGGGGTCGGCCCAGCCGGTGACGGCGGTCCGGCCCGTCTCGGTGAGCCGTACGCCCTTCTCCTCGGCGTACGGCCGCCACGCGGCGACCCGTTCCGCGGCCAGCGCGCCGATGTCGGTGAGGCTGATCTCGGCGGAGGCGTGCTCGGCCAGCGCCAGGTCCAGGAGGTCGTCGAGGACCTGCGTCAGGCGCTTGCCCTCGGTGCGCACGGACGCGATCTCCTCGTTGCCCTCGGGCAGTTCGAGGGCGAGCAGCTCGATGCGCAGGAGCAGTGCCGCGAGCGGGTTGCGCAGCTGGTGCGAGGCGTCGGCGACGAACGCCCGCTGCTGCTCCAGTGCCTCTTCGACGTTGTCGGCCATCTCGTTGAACGAGTGCGCCAGACGCTGGAGTTCCGGCGGACCGCTGGCGGCCGCGACGCGGGAGTTCATCCGGCCGGTGGCGATGCCGTGGGCGGCGGTGTCAAGTGTCCGTACGGGCTTGAGCACCCAGCTGGTGAGCCGCAGGGCGGCGCCGAAGGCGACCAGCATGGCGGCGGTGAGGCCGCCCGCGATGAGCAGCCAGCCCCTCAGGATCCGGCCCCGCATGAGGTCCGTCGGCGATTCGGTGGCGACGACCGCGACCACGTCGCCGTCGAGGACGACCGGGGAGGCGACGAGCAGCTTGCCGTGTGTCTGCCAGGGCCACACCTGGGGCGGGTCGTGGCTGCGGCGCCCTGCGAGCGCCTCCTCGAAGGCCCGGCGGCCCTCGCCGGCCTCGGGGAGCTGCCACCAGCCCGGGGAGCGGACCATGGCGGCGTCGTCGCGGTTGAAGATCCCGACACGGATGCCGTACAGCTCGTGGTAGCGGCCGAGTTCGTGCTGGAGGGTCTGCTCGCGCTCGTCGGCTCCGGTGGAGCCGGAGCCCCGGGCGTCGATGACGAACTGGGCCAGGGCGGCGAAGCGGGCGCTGTCGTCGATGCGGTCGACGACCACCCGCTGCTGCTGTCCGGCGGCCAGGCTCACGGCGAGCGGGAAGCCGAGGGCGAGCAGCGTGCCCGCCATCAGGATGACGAGCAGGGGGAGCAGGCGGGCGCGCACGGCAGGAGGCCCCTAGGGGGCGGCCGGGGCGACGAGCCGGTAGCCCACCCCGCGGACGGTCTCGATGAGGGCGGGCATGCGCAGCTTGGAGCGCAGCGAGGCGACGTGGACCTCCAGGGTGCGCCCGGTCCCCTCCCAGCTGGTGCGCCAGACCTCGCTGATGATCTGCTCGCGGCGGAAGACGACGCCGGGCCGCTGCGCGAGCAGGGCCAGCAGGTCGAACTCCTTGCGGGTGAGGGGTACGTCGGTGCCGTCGACGCTGACCCGGCGGGTGGGCAGCTCGATGCTGACGGGGCCGAGGCGGACGGTGGTGGGCGCCCCGGTGCCGGTGGCGGCGGCCTCCTCGGAGGCCCCGGTGCGCCGGGCGACGGCGTGGATGCGGGCGAGGAGCTCGCCGGTGTCGTAGGGCTTGACGACGTAGTCGTCGGCGCCCATGTTCAGGCCGTGGATGCGGGAGCGCACGTCGGCCCGCGCGGTGACCATGATGACGGGCGTGGCGGTGCGCTTGCGGATCCGGCCGCAGACCTCGTAGCCGTCCTGGTCGGGCAGGCCGAGGTCGAGCAGGACCACGCCGAAGGGCGGGGCGCCGGCGGGCAGCAGTGCCTGGAGGGCCTCTTCGCCGCTGCGGGCGTGGGTGACCTGGAAGCCGTGCCGGGCGAGGATCGCGGACAGGGCGGCGGCGACGTGATCGTCGTCCTCGACGAGCAGCAGTCTCATGTCGTCCCCCTCTCCTTCTTCTCTCTCGGGTCTCCCGGGCGGCCCGCGCCCGGGCCGCGGTCCGCCTCGTACGGCCCGCACCCTCCCGCGCGGCCGGTCGGTGCCGCGCGTACGGCCGCAGGAATGGCCACCCTGCATCCACGCCCATGCGGAGTCCCACGTCAAGAGCGTTCCGCCGCGGCGCGCCTACCGTTATGCACCCGGTACGAGTACATGATCGACCACGCCGGTGCCGCGCACGGAGCGTATCCGGAAGAGGCCGGATCGTTATGCTCAATTCTCCCTCAGATGTGATGACGTTGTGCGCGAGTCGTCACTACTGTCCTCCCAACCGAGGAGGACGGAGCTAGAAGCCGATGAGCGGAGTATCAGTGACCAAGGACGTTCAGGACGCGGCCGGTGCCGCGGACGACCTGGTCGTGCTGAGCAACGTCAACAAGCACTTCGGCGCGCTGCACGTGCTTCAGGACATCGATCTGAGCATTGCCCGCGGTGAGGTAGTCGTGGTGATCGGTCCTTCGGGATCGGGCAAGTCCACGCTGTGCCGGACCATCAACCGCCTGGAGACCATCGACTCGGGCACCATCACGCTCGACGGCAAGGAGCTGCCCTCGGAGGGCAAGGAGCTCGCCCGTCTGCGGGCCGACGTCGGCATGGTGTTCCAGTCGTTCAACCTCTTCGCGCACAAGACGGTGCTGCAGAACGTCATGCTGGGCCAGCTCAAGGTCCGCAAGACCGACCAGGCCGCGGCCCACGCGAAGGCGCTGTCCCTGCTGGAGCGGGTCGGTGTCGGGTCGCAGGCCGACAAGTACCCGGCCCAGCTCTCGGGCGGCCAGCAGCAGCGCGTGGCGATCGCCCGGGCGCTGGCGATGGAGCCGAAGGTGATGCTCTTCGACGAGCCCACCTCGGCGCTCGACCCGGAGATGATCAACGAGGTGCTGGAGGTCATGCAGCAGCTCGCCAGTGAGGGGATGACCATGGTGGTCGTCACGCACGAGATGGGCTTCGCCCGCTCCGCGGCGAACAGGGTCGTCTTCATGGCCGACGGAAAGATCGTCGAAGAAGCCACCCCCGAGCAGTTCTTCAGCAACCCGCGCAGTGATCGGGCGAAGGACTTCCTGTCGAAGATCCTGCACCACTGACGGTTCCGTCTGGTAGTGATCCCCTGGCGGCCCGGCGCACGCGTCGTCGCTCGTCGTCCAACAACGTCTCATCCGAGGGAAGTTCACCATGAAGATCTCCAAGGCCGCTGCGGCCGCGGCCGTCGCCGTCGCCCTGTCCCTGACCGCGACCGCGTGTGGCGGCGGCGCCGACAAGGCGAGCGACGGCGGCACCACCGGGGGCGGCAAGGACAAGATCGTCATCGGCATCAAGTTCGACCAGCCCGGTCTGGGTCTGAAGACCCCGGACGGCAAGTTCGCGGGCTTCGACGTCGATGTCGCGACCTACGTCGCCAAGGAGCTCGGCTACCAGCCCGACCAGATCGAGTTCAAGCAGGCCGTCAGCGCCGAGCGCGAGAACATGATTTCGAACGGTGACGTCAAGCTGGTCGTCGCGACGTACACGATCAACGACAAGCGCAAGGCGCGGGTCGACTTCGCCGGCCCGTACTTCCTGGCCCACCAGGACCTGCTGGTCCGCGCCGACGACACCTCGATCACCAAGGCCGAGGACCTGAACAAGAAGAAGCTCTGCTCGGTCACCGGTTCCACCTCCGCGCAGAACGTCAAGACCAAGCTGGCCCCCGACGCCGACCTGCAGGAGTACCCCGGCTACTCCGAGTGCCTGACGGGCCTGGAGAACAAGGCCGTCGACGCCGTGACCACGGACGGTTCGATCCTGGCGGGCTACGCCGCACAGGAGAAGAACAAGGGCAAGTTCAAGCTCGCCGGCCTGAAGCTCAGCGACGAGCCCTACGGCATCGGTCTGAAGAAGGGCGACAAGGAGCTCCAGACCAAGGTCAACGCCGCGCTCAAGAAGATGGTCGAGGACGGCTCCTGGCAGAAGGCCGTGGACGCGAACCTCGGCCCCGCCGGCTACAAGGCCGACCCGGCCCCGCAGATCACCGAAGGCAGCTGATTCATCGGTGGGGCGCGCCGCCGCCCGCCCGTAGTGGGCGGCGGCGCGCCCCACCGGCCATCCTGGGGAGAGCGCAGGGCAACGTGTTCGACTTTCTTACTTCCGGGCAGTACGACGTGCTCGGAGCCTTCTGGGTGACGGTTCAGCTCACCCTCTACTCGGCGATCGGATCCTTGATCTGGGGCATTCTGCTGGCAGGGATGCGGGTCAGCCCGGTCCCGCTGATGCGGGCCTTCGGCACCGCGTACGTCAACACCGTACGCAACACGCCGCTGACCCTGCTGATCCTCGGATGCTCGCTGGGCCTGTACCAGACCCTCGGCATCAACCTGGGCGGTGACACCTCCAAGGAGGCCGGCTTCCGGCTCGCCGTCCTCGGCCTGATCGCCTACACCGGCACCTTCGTGTGCGAGGCCCTGCGCTCCGGCATCAACACCGTGCCCGTCGGCCAGGCCGAGGCGGCCCGTGCACTGGGTCTGAGCTTCTACCAGGTGCTTCGCCTGATTGTGCTCCCCCAGGCCTTCCGGGCGGTCGTCGGACCGCTCGCCAACGTACTGATCGCCCTCACCAAGAACACCACCGTGGCGGCGACCATCGGCGTGGCAGAAGCGGCCCTGCTGATGAAGGAAATGCTGGAGAACGAGGCGGACGCGCTCTTCGCGGTCTTCGGGGTCTTCGCCCTCGGCTTCGTCCTGCTGACCCTGCCCACCGGCCTGCTGCTGGGCTGGGTGGCCAAGCGAGTGGCGGTGAAGCGATGAGCTCCGTTCTGTACGACACCCCCGGCCCCAAGGCCAAGGTCCGCAACTGGATCTACACCGGCGTCTTTCTGGTGCTCGTGGGGCTGGCCCTGTGGTGGATCCTCGCCCGTATGGCGGAGAAGAACCAGCTCGACGCCGACAAGTGGACCCCCTTCGTCACCGACAGCCAGATCTGGACGACGTTCCTGTTGCCCGGCCTCGGTGAGACACTGAAGGCCGGTCTGATCGCCATGGTGATCGCCCTGCCGCTGGGCGCGATCCTCGGCATCGCCCGGCTCTCGGACCACGCGTGGGTGCGCGTGCCGGTCGGCGCGGTCGTGGAGTTCTTCCGCGCCATCCCGGTCCTCATCCTGATGATCTTCAGCTCCGCGCTGTATGTGATGCTCGGGACCGTCAGCTCCGACCTGCGGCCGCTCTACGCGGTGGTCACCGGTCTCGTCCTGTACAACGCCTCGGTCATCGCCGAGATTGTCCGGGCCGGCATCCTGTCGCTGCCCCGCGGCCAAACGGACGCGGCCAAGGCGATCGGCATGCGCAAGGGTCAGACCATGCTGTACGTCCTGGTACCGCAGGCCGTCACGGCGATGCTGCCCGCGCTGGTCAGTCAGCTCGTGGTGATCCTCAAGGACACGGCCCTCGGTGGCGCCGTCCTGGGCTTCGCGGACCTGATGTCGATGAACCGGCAGATCTCCGCGAACTACAGCAACACCATCGCGACCATGGTCGTGATCGCCCTGATCTACATCGCTGTGAACTTCGCCCTGACCACCCTGGCCTCCTGGCTGGAGAAGCGGCTGCGGCAGTCGAAGAAGGGCACCGGCGCCGTGGTCGAGGGCGACGTGGCCGAGGTCGACGCGGGCGGCGCGGCGGGCGTGGGCAAGGCCCCCTGACCCGGCAGAACAAGTCGAGGCCTTCGGTCTGGAGGCCTCGACTTGCACGAGGCGGCGCCGCCGGAGGGGGATGACAGCCACTCAGCACAACGGCATGGCGTGTGTGGTGCGGCGGAGCTCATCCGCCGCACCACACTGCTGTGCGCCGTCGGGTGTCACTTGACGCAGACACCTCCAATGGGTTGCATACGTTCTGTGATCACATACCGGACATCGGGAGCCGCGCCATGGACCCGGTGATCGTCGTCGGCGCGGGGCCCGTCGGACTGTCCCTGGCCCTCGCCCTCGCAGGCGCGGGCGTGCCCTCCGTCGTGCTCGACGAACGGCCCGGCAAGGAGGAGGTACGTCCCGCCCGTACGGTCGTCCTGCACGCGGACACGGCGGCCATGGCGCACCGGCTGGGCTGCACGACGACCCTGCGCGACGAGGGGGCGTACTTCACCGCCTGGCGCACCATGCGGCGCAGCCGCGACACCCACCGGATGACCTTCGAGGACCATCCGGCCCCCCTGCACGTCCCGCAGCACGCCCTGGCCCGCGCCCTGCGCGACTCCGCCGCCGCGCACCCCCTCGTCCAGCTGGTCTTCGACAGCAGGCTGGACTCCCTGGAACAGGACGACCGGGGCGTCACCGCGCACACCCAGGGGGCGGAAGCCACCTGGTGGCGCGGGAGTTACCTGGTCGGCTGCGACGGAGCCCGCTCCACCGTGCGCAAGCTGCTCGGCATCCGCTTCCCGGGCCGTACTGCCGTCGAGCGCCATGCCGTCGCCGCGCTGCGCACCGAACTGCCCTGGCCCGGTGAGGCCCTGCTGCACCGCGGCGCGCAGCAGGAGGTCACCTCGCGGCCGCTGGCCGACGGGGTCTGGCGGCTGGACTGGCTGCTCCCGGCGCGCGGCGATCTGGTGACCCCCGACGCGCTGGTCTCCCTGATCCGCGACACCCTCGCGCAGTGGTGCGGCGGCACGACTCCCCCCTACGACCTGCTGGACACCGGCGTGCACACGCTGCACCACCGGCTGGCCCGGCGCTGGCGCGACGGGCGGGCCTTCCTGGCCGGGGACGCCGCACACCTGATGGGCGCCCTCGGCACCCAGGGGGTCGAGGAGGGGCTCCGTGACGCCGAGAACCTGGCGTGGAAGCTCTCCCTGGCCTGGCACCAGGGTGCCTCCGAGGCGCTGCTGAACGGCTACGAGGACGAGCGGCGCACCGCGGTGGCCTCCCGGCTGCGCGCGGCCGACCAGGCGCTGCCGACTCTGCGGTCCGGCGGCGGGCTGCGCACCTACCTGCCCGGCGCCTCGCGTTCCGCCGAGTCCCTGCTCACCGACGGCCATCTGGGGCGGGGGCCCCTGGGCGGGCAACCGGCGTACGCCCCGCCCGTCGCCGTACGCGAGGTGCCGACGGCCACCGAGCCGGGGGGTCCGGTGGCGAACGTCCCGGTCACCGCGCCCGACGGGGCGACCGTGCCACTGCGCGACCTGCTGGGGCAGGGCCGGCTGCTGGTGGTCCTCGTGGCCCCCGGCACCGGGGTCTGGGACCGGCGCCACTGGCTGGGCGCCGGCCTGATGCCCCGCCTGGCTGCGGCGGTCAGCGCCCTGCCGGTCCGCACCGACCTGCTGGTCGCGGACAGCTACCCGGGTGCCCCGGCGCACACCGTGCTGCTGGTGCGGCCGGACGGACATCTGGCGGCGACCTTCGCGGGGGTCCGCCCGGCGGAGTTGTACGAGGCGGCGGACGCCGTCCGGGCCGGTGCGCCCGGGTCCCGGGTGCCCGCGCCTTCGACATCGGCTTCGGCTTCGGCTTCGGCTTCGGCTCCCGCTTCGCCGACCGTGGTGATCGACTGACCGTGGTGATCGATTGACCGTGGTGATCGATTGACCGTGCGCGGGCCCGCGTGGTTCACTCGCGAAATGACCGGCAACGACGTACGCCTGTGGCGGAGGGTCCATATGGACCTGCTCCGCTACGCGGGCTGCGTGTGTCGCCCTTCCTGCTGATTCGCCCTTCCCTCCGCGCGCCCCGTGCCGTCCGCCAGCCTGCGCGCACTTCCGCGAACCCAGGAACGGTCCACTTCCATGTCTGCACCCGCACCCGCACCCGCGTACATCCCTGAGTCCGTACCCGCCGGGGGCCCCACCGCAACCGATCTCCTCGACTTCGCCCTGCGCACCGCGTCCGACCCCGAGATCGTGGCCTCGCTGCCGCTCGATCCCGAGGGCCGCACCTGGATCCGCCTCGACGGGCCCGGCGGCAGCGAGGCCTGGCTGATCGGCTGGCCGCCTGGCACCGGCACCGGTTGGCACGACCACGCCGAATCGCTCGGCGCGTTCGCCACCGCGCGCGGCCGGCTCACGGAGCGCTCGCTGGCCGTACGCCTGCCCTCGGAGGGCTGGCGGTCGCTGGAGCTGGCCCCCGGCGTCGACCGCAGCCGCACGCTGGCGGCGGGCGGCGGACGGGCCTTCGGCCGCCACCACGTGCACGAGGTCCTCAACGAGTCCCCGGAGGAGCACGCCGTCTCGGTACACGCCTACTACCCGCCGCTGCCGCTGATCCGCCGGTACAGCCGCAGCGGACCGGTACTGCACCTGGAACACGTCGAGCGTCCGGCGGACTGGCAGTGAGCGCCCCGGTCGGCATCGACGAGCTGCTGGAGCGCGTCCGGGCGGGATACACCCGCGTCGAGGCACAGGAGGCGTACGCGGCCGCGTCGGCCGGGGCGCTCCTGGTGGACATCCGCTACCAGACCCTGCGGGACCGGGACGGGCTCATCCCCGGAGCGCTGGTGGTCGAGCGCAACGAGCTGGAGTGGCGACTGGATCCGACGGGCAGCCACCGCGCCCCCGAGGCCACGAGCCACGACCTCCGCGTGGTGGTGATCTGCAACGAGGGCTACGCGTCCAGCCTCGCGGCGGCCTCGCTGCACGCCTTGGGCCTGCACCGCGCGACCGACCTGACCGGCGGCTTCCAGGCATGGAAGGCAGCCGGCCTCCCCGTCGTTCCGGGTGCCGGACCCACGGCGCCGCCGCCGCAACCGCATCCGTGAGCGTGCCGGGGCCGCACCCCCGTTGCGGTGCGGCTCCGGGCGCCGGCCCGGGTTGGTTCACCCTTTCCCCGCGGCGACCTCCACCGGGAGCACCGAGCCCGCAGCGCCACCCGGCACGGGAGGGCGGTGGCGGCCAGGGCAACCAGCCCGGCCAATCCCACCACAGCCGCGCATGCGACCGGCAGCACCGTCGGCGCCGCGGAGCCCGTCATGCCCACGCTGAACGCGGTCGGTACGGCCACGGCGGTCCCCGACCCCAGGACCATCCCGCTCAGAAGCGCCGCCAGGGCCTCGGCCCGAGCATCCGCAGGACCTGCCGCCGCTTGGCCCCGGCCGGCCGCAGCACCGCGCACTGCCGGAAGCGCTCGGCGGTCGACAGGGCGAGCGGGTGGACCACCGAGATCGCGGTGAAGGCGAGGACGAGTCCATGGCGAGGAGTGTGCCGCGGGCGGTGACGAGGGCGGTCGCCCCCAGCAGTGCGACGAAGGCACCGAGGAATCCGGCCTTGCGGTCCCTGACGGTCTGGAGGGCGTAACGCAGCATCATGGCGTCAACTCTGCTGGGCGCACACCCCTTGGCACCGGAGTCGCCCGGCGTTCCGGCCCGGGGGCAGCCACCACCCCGGGCCCTCCGGCTCACTCCCCCGGCTACCCGAGGTCGTCGGCGTCCTCGCCCTCCGCCTCCAGGGCGCGGCGGACCACGCGCAGGGCCATGCCCTCCGGGTATCCCTTGCGGGCGAGCATCCCGGCCAGGCGCCGGATCCGCTTGTCCCGCTCCAGGCCCCGGGTGGAGCGGAGCTTGCGCTCCACGAGCTCGCGGGCGGTCTGCTCCTCCTGGTCGGAGTCCAGCAGCTCCAAGGCCTCCTCCACGAGGGTGGCGTGCACCCCCTTGGTCCGCAGCTCCTGGGCGAGCGCCCGGCGGGCCAGGCCGCGGCCACGGTGGCGGGACTCGACCCAGGCTCCGGCGAACGCCGCGTCGTCGATCAGGCCCACCTCCTCGTACCGCGAGAGGACCTCATGCGAGACCTCGTCGGGGATGCCCCGCTTGTGCAGGGCGTCCGCGAGCTGGCGACGGGTGCGCGGGCTCCCCGTGAGCAGGCGCAGGCAGATCGCCCGCGCCTGCTCCTCGGGGCTCTGGGGCGGCAGCTCCTGGCGGCCCTCACGGCCTCCTCGGCTCCCGCCGCCCCCTTCCTGCTCGCGCACGGGTCAGCTCTTGGCCACGGCGGCCTTGGCCGTCGTCTTGGCCTTCGACGCGGGCGCGGGCACTGCCGCGGCATCGGCGGGTGCGGCGGCAACGGCACCGGCCACGTCCTCGGCGGCGTCCTTGCGGACACCCACGCCCAGCTTCTCCTTGATCTTCCGCTCGATCTCGTTCGCGAGATCCGGGTTGTCCTTCAGGAAGTTGCGGGCGTTCTCCTTGCCCTGGCCGAGCTGGTCGCCCTCGTACGTGTACCAGGCACCGGCCTTGCGGATGAAGCCGTGCTCCACGCCCATGTCGATCAGGCCGCCCTCGCGGCTGATGCCCTGGCCGTAGAGGATGTCGAACTCGGCCTGCTTGAACGGGGGCGCGACCTTGTTCTTGACGACCTTGACGCGGGTGCGGTTGCCGACCGCGTCCGTGCCGTCCTTGAGGGTCTCGATGCGGCGGATGTCGAGACGTACGGAGGCGTAGAACTTCAGCGCGCGGCCACCGGTGGTGGTCTCCGGCGAGCCGAACATCACACCGATCTTCTCGCGGAGCTGGTTGATGAAGATCGCGGTGGTCTTGGACTGGTTGAGCGCACCGGTGATCTTCCGGAGCGCCTGGCTCATCAGTCGGGCCTGGAGACCGACGTGCGAGTCACCCATCTCGCCCTCGATCTCCGCGCGCGGCACGAGGGCCGCCACGGAGTCGATGACGATCAGGTCGAGGGCACCGGAGCGGACCAGCATGTCCACGATCTCCAGCGCCTGCTCGCCCGTGTCCGGCTGCGAGAGGATGAGGTTGTCGGTGTCGACGCCGAGGGCTTTGGCGTACTCGGGGTCGAGCGCGTGCTCGGCGTCCACGAAGGCGACGGTGCCGCCGGCCTTCTGCGCGTTGGCCACGGCGTGCAGGGTCAGGGTCGTCTTACCGGAGGACTCCGGACCGTACACCTCGATCACACGGCCGCGGGGCAGCCCGCCGACGCCGAGGGCGATGTCCAGCGCGGTCGACCCGGTGGGGATGACCTCGATGGGGTCGTTCGGCTTGTCGCCGAGGCGCATGACCGCACCCTTGCCGAATTGCCGTTCAATCTGTGCGAGCGCGGCGTCGAGAGCCTTCTCGCGGTCGGTGCCTGCCATGGGTTCCACCCGGTTTGCTTGAGTCGATCGCTTCACGCCATTGACGCTAATGCCTGCCACTGACAATGCGCCTCCACGACCGGTTCGGCTGTGGATAACTCATCAGAATGGATGTTCGATTTCCCTGTCAAGCTCGCCACGCCAGAGCGCTATGCCCCCATTGCACAGATATCCTGTGAAATGTGATCGAGTCTGGACGGCCACGACTTCGTAGGCGCCCCGGCCCGGGAAGACTCGTGCGGCTGTCGCCGGTCATCCTGACCGTCGTCATCGCCAGCCTGGCATACAACACTCCGCCGGAGATGGCCTTCAGCCGTCTCCTGCCCGCAGCGCCGGCCCTCGCCGCCGCCATGTGGCCGGTGCTCCCCACCGTCCTGCTCGGGACGGTCTGCCTCGTCCTCATGATCGGCCTCAGCTTCGTCTTCCCCGACCTGGGCACGTGGTGGACGGCCGCCGGGATCATCGCGGTCACCGTCGCCGCCGCGTACGGGAGCCACGTCCGGCTCCAGCGGGAGCGCACGCTCTTCCAGGTGCGGCTCGTCGCCGACGCGGCGCAGCAGGTGGTCCTGAGCCCCATGCCGCGCCGCTTCGGCAGGATCGAGATCGAATCGCTGTACCTCGCGGCCGCCGCGGAGGCACGCATCGGCGGGGACTTCTACGAGGTGGTCGACACGCCGTACGGGGTCCGGCTGCTCATCGGCGACGTGCGGGGCAAGGGCCTGCCGGCGGTGGGGGCGGCCGCGGCGATCGTCAACTCCTTCCGGGAGGCCGCCTACGGCGAGACCGACTTGGTCGACGTCGCACGCCGACTGGACGCGAGCAGCATGCGCTACAACGCCGCCTTTCCCCCCGAGGGGCCGATGGAACGTTTCGCCACCGCGCTGCTCGTCCAGATCCCGCACGAGGGCAGACGTATCGACATCCTCAACTGCGGACACCCACCGCCCCTGCTCCTCAACCGCGGGAGACTGCGCACCCTCGAGTCGGTCGCCCCGTCGCCGCTGCTCAGCCTCGCCGACCTGATCGGCGATGAGTACAGCATCGACACTTTCGACTTCGCCCCCGACGACCTGCTGCTGCTCTACACCGACGGGATCGCCGAGGCCCGCGCCCGCGACGGCGAGTTCTTCCCGCTGGCGACTTGGATGGGCGGGCAGCCCCCCACACCGCCCCGCGAACTGCTCAGGGCACTCCACCGCGACCTCCTCCGCTACAGCAGGGGCCGCCTCGACGACGACATCGCGGCCCTCGCCGTCCGCCTGCGCGGCCCCCAGGCCACGGAATCCCCCTAGGCCGTGTCGTCAAAGTCCCGCCTGGCCGGCGGGGCCTGCGGGCTCTGAGCGGCCGAGCCCGCCCGGCGGCGGTGTGCCCCGCCGCGCGCTCCCGGTACCGCCGCCGCGACCCTCGAACCATTGCCGGGGCGCGCAGCCGAACGGCTCATACGATCACCGCATGATCGAATTCCTGTATCCGCCCAAGCCCCGCCCGGGGGACCGCGTCGCGATCCTGTCGCCGTCCTCCGGGCTGCCGGGCCTCTTCCCCCTCCCCTACGAACTGGGGCTGCGCAGGCTCCGTGAAGACTTCGGGCTGGAACCGGTGGAGTACCCGACGACGCGGAAGATGGGCGCCACGCCCGAGGAGCGGGCCGCGGACGTCCACGCCGCCTTCGCGGACCCCGACATCAAGGCGGTGATCGCCAGCATCGGCGGCGACGACCAGATCACCGTCCTCCCCCACCTGGACGCCGACCTCCTGCGCGCCAACCCCAAGCCGTTCCTCGGCTACAGCGACAACACCAACCTCCTGCTGTTCCTGCGGAACCTGGGCATGGTCGCCTACCACGGCGCCTCGGTGATGGTCGAGCTCGGCCGACCCGGCGCGGTGCACCCGGCCACCGCGGCCTCCCTCCGGGCGGCGCTGTTCACCTCGGGCGCCTACGAGCTCAACCGGTCGGGCGAGTACGGGGACGAGAACCGGCCCTGGGAGGACCCGAGCACCTTCGAGTCCGAGCCGGTGATGGAACGCTCCTACGGCTGGACCTGGCACAACGGCGATCGCGTGGTCGAGGGCGCAGGCTGGGGCGGCAACCTGGAGATCCTCGCCTGGATGATGGCGGCCGACCGCGAGGTGCTGCCCGCCGAGTCGTACGCCGGCGACGTGCTCTTCCTGGAGACCTCCGAGGAGATGCCGCGCGCGGAGGAGGTCTACCGCATCCTCCGGAACATGGGCGAGCGCGGCCTGCTGCGGCAGTTCCCCGCGCTGCTGATGGGCAGGGCGAAGAGCTGGTCGTTCGAGAACCGGTTCGATGCCGGGCAGAAGGAGCGGTACCGCGAGGAGCAGCGCGGGGCCGTCCTGCGCGCACTGCGACAGTACGCCCCCGACACCATGGCGGTCTTCGACGTGGACCTCGGCCACACCGACCCGCAGCTCGTGATCCCCGTGGGCGGGCGGATCCGGGTGGACGGGCCGGCCCGGCGGATCACCGTCACCTACTGAGCCGTACCTGCTGAGCCCGTTCCCCACAGAGCCGTCACCCGTCCGACCGGGGCGAGAGCGCGACGCCGAGCGAGTCGGCGGCGAAGGGCTTCGGCGCGCGCTCCTGGTAGAAGACGTCGAGCTCCGTGACCGTGAAGCCGGCGGCGGTCAGCAGCTCGACGGTCGGCCGGGTGAGGTGGCAGCCGCCGCACAGCCGCTTGTGCAGCGGTTCGATCCGCCGCTGCCAGCGGCGCACGCCCGGGTCTCCCGCCGGTGCGAGTCCGTGCTCCAAGAAGTGCAGCCGGCCCCCGGGTTTGAGTACGCGCCGCACCTCGCGCAGCGCCGCCACGGGGTCCGGGATGGTGCACAGCGTCCAGGTGGACAGGGCGGCGTCGAAGGCGGCGTCCTCGAAGGGCAGCGACTGACCGTCCGGACCGGCCCGCCGCACGGGGACCCGTGAGGCGCGTACCCGGTCGGCGGCGAGTTCCCACCCCAGGTCGGAGGGCTCGATCGCGGCCACGCCGGTGACGCCCGGCGGATAGAAGGGGACGTTGTGGCCGGTGCCGAAACCGATCTCGACGACCTCCCCGGCCAGGCCGGCACAGACGCGGCGCCTGAGCGGCCGGGCCGACTGCGCCCCGCAGGCGAGGTCGACGATCCGCGGCACGACCCGTTCGGCGTAGAAACCCATCACAGCCTCCGTCTCGAAAGTTCCCAGCATGGCACCGGTGGCCGGGCCGGGCGCCGAACGCCACCGACTGACAACCTGAGGTTGACACCCTCTAAGTGTCAACCTAGGGTTGCACCTATGACGAACCCTTCGGTGGAACCCGTTCGCATGACCCATCCGGTACGCCTCGACGACCTGATCGAGGCCATCAACAAGGTCCACACCGACCCCCTGGAGCAGCTCAGCGGCGCCGTCGTCGCGGCAGAGGCCCTCGGGGACGTCGCGGACCACCTCATCGGCCACTTCGTCGACCAGGCCCGCCGCTCCGGCGCCTCCTGGACCGACATCGGCCGCAGCATGGGCGTCACCCGCCAGGCGGCCCAGAAGCGCTTCGTGCCCAAGGCGGACAAGGAGGGCGCGGGCGGTCTCGACCCGAACGCGGGCTTCGGCCGCTTCACCCCCCGCGCCCGCAACGTGGTCGTGACCGCGCAGAACGAGGCCCGCGCCGCCGGCAACACCGAGATCAGCACCGAGCACCTGGTCCTGGGCCTGACGGCCGAGGCCGACGGGCTCGCGGGGCTCGCCCTGCGCGCCCAGGGGGTCTCGCCGGAGGACGTACGGGCCGCCGCGGCCGCCGTGCTGCCCCCGGCCCAGGCGGAGGTCCCCGACCTCGTCCCCTTCGACGCCTCGGCGAAGAAGGCCCTTGAGCTGACCTTCCGGGAGGCCCTGCGCCTGGGCCACGACTTCGTCGGCACCGAGCACATCCTGCTCGCGCTCCTGGAGCTGGAGAACGGCGAGGGCGTACTGAGCGGCCTCGGAGTGGACAAGTCCGCCGTCGAGGCGAGCGTCAACGAAGCCTTGGCAGTCGTACTCGGCGGCGAGGACGGGAAGTAGAGGAGTCCGCGTCCCGCGTCAGCTCGTAGCGCTTGACGTACGCACCGAGGAAGGCCTGCAGCGTGGCGACGGCCGGGATCGCGATCAGCGCCCCGACCGCGCCCAGCAGGGCGGTGCCCGCGATGACCGATCCGAAGGCCACCGCCGGGTGGATGTCGACGGTCTTGGAGGTCAGCTTCGGCTGGAGCACGTAGTTCTCGAACTGCTGGTACACCACCACGAATCCGAACACGTACAGCGCGTACCAGGGGTTGACGGTGAAGGCGAGCAGGACCGGCAGCGCGCCCGCGAGATAGGTGCCGATGGTGGGGATGAACTGCGAGACCAGTCCCACCCACACGGCGAGCGCGGGCGCGTACGGCACCCCGAGGACCGCCAGCACGATGTAGGTCGCGACACCCGAGATCAGCGCCATCAGCCCGCGCGAGTAGAGGTAGCCGCCCGTCTTGGCGACGGCGATCTCCCAGGCGCGCAGCACCTCGGCCTGCTTGGCGGGCGGCAGTACGGAGCACAGCGCGCGCCGCAGGCGCGGTCCGTCGGCGGCGAAGTAGAAGGAGAACAGACCGATCGTCAGCAGCTTGAAGAGGCCGCCGAGCACCTGGGCGGAGATGTCGAGCACTCCGGACGCGCTGTTCTGCACGTACTTGCGCAGCCAGTCGGAACGCAGCACGCTCTCCTGGATCTCCACCCGGGACAGCTCGGTGTGGAAGGTGGAGTTGATCGCTTTGATCACTGCGTCGATGTAGCCGGGGAAGCCCTCGACCATGGCGACGATCTGCCCGGCGAGCAGCGAGCCGAGCAGCGTGAGGAAGCCGGCGGTCACCGCGAACACCGCGAGGAACATCACGAAGGTGGCGAGCCCGCGGCGCATGCCGGCGGCCGCCATCCTGGCGACCGCCGGTTCGATGGCGAGCGCCAGGAAGAACGCGATCAGGATGTTGACGAGCAGCCCGATCAGCTGGTGGAAGGCCCAGCTGCCGAGCTGGAAGCAGGCGACGAGGGCCAGTACGAGGACCACCGCGCGCGGCAGCCAGCGCGGCATGCGCTCCTCTCCGCCGGTGGGCGGACCCTCGGCCGGGGGTTGGCCGGGGCCGGCGGGGTCCTGCGGCAAGGCGGGATCGGCGGGCCGGGCCGCCGCCGTGCCCGGCGCGCCCGCGCCTGCCGCGTCCCGTTCCGGTTCCGGGCCGGAGGCGACCGGTACGGCGGAGGCGGCGTCCCGGTCGGCAGCCCGGGGCGCCGGCAGCGCGCCCTGGACGGCTACGGGCTGGTCGGTCGTCTCTTCGGTGGCTCCCACGCCGCCAAGTCTGTCCCACCGACGGCCGTGCAGCGAAAAACGCGTCCCTCAGCACACTCCCAGCCCCCAGGGAGTGTCCGCAAGGTCGCGTCGGCCGCCCGGAGGGCGGGCGCGCAGGCGGACTTTGCGCATACGACGGAGGGGCGTCAGCGGAGCGAGGCCGGCACGTCCATCGCCGAACACACCGCGCGCCACACGTCCTTGGCCTCCCAGCCCGCCTCCAGCGCCTGGTGGACGGTCCGGCCGCCCAGCTCCGTCATGACGTGGTCCCGTGCGAAGGAGTCGGCGTAGCCGGCGCCGAAGTGCTCGGCCATCCGCTCCCAGAAAATCGTCAACCGCATGCCCCCAGTATCCCGCCCCGGGAGAGTGCACCGGCGGCGTTCGCCCGGCGACCCCTCGTCGACGCGTCCTACGTTGCACGCATGCCCGGAGACGAAGCTTCCCCGCAGAGCCCGCGATCCCCGCGATCCCCGCGCCCCCCACGGCCCCCCGCGCACACCCCGACCGCCCTGCCCGCCCCACCCACCCCTCGGCCCCCTTCGGACCCGCTGCCCGTGCTGGACCGCGCCGAGCGTTTCATCTGGCTCACGGCCCGCGTGCTGGAGCAGCGCCGGTTCGCGTTCCACTTCCTCGACGGGGACGCCGACCCGGTGGACACCGCGCTCGGCTCGTACCTCAACCCGGACGGGGGCTACGGTCACGCTCTCGATCCGGATCTGCGCGGCCCGCTGAGCCAGCCCCTGCACACCGCGCACGCCCTGCGCGTCCTGGACGGCCTGGGCCGCTGCGCCGGACAGCGCATCGAGCGGCTCTGCCGCCACCTGACGGGGGTCTCCACCCGGGACGGCGCGCTTCCGGTGGTCTTCCCGACGCCGCACGACTACCCGGCGGCCCCGTACCACCCGATGCACGACGACCCGCCGGGCGAGCTCCTGACCACCGGCCCGGTCGTCGGCCTGCTGCACCGCAACCGCGTCTGGCACGCCTGGCTCTTCCGGGCCACGGACTTCTGCTGGGACCGGGTCGAGAACCTGCACCGCACGCACCCGTACGAGGTCCAGAGCGCCGTGGCGTTCCTGGACGGCGTCCCCGACCGTGCGCGTGCGGCGGCGGCCGCAGACCGGCTGGGACGGCTGGTGCGCGAGCAGCGGCTCGTGGTGCTGGATCCGCGGCGGCGAGCGGAGTACCCGCCGGCTCCGGGATACGCGCCGGGCGAGCAGCTGTTCCCGCACGACTTCGCGCGGCGGCCGGAGTCGCCGGCCCGCGGCTGGTTCACGGACGAGGAGATGCGCCGCTCGCTGGATTTCCTGGCCGCCGCGCAGCAGGCGGACGGCGGCTGGCCGGTCCGCCGCGAGGCCTGGGCCCCGGGGAGCTCCCTGGAGCGGCGGCCGATCGCGACGCTGGAGGCATTGCTGACGCTGCGGGCCTACGGCCGCCTGCCGGCGCGGGTCAGCCGCCCAGGGCCCGTACCCCCGCGGTGACGACGACGGCGGCCGCGACGACGACCAGGAACGGGGCTCGCAGCAGCAGCGCGAGCCCGGCCGCGGCCAGCCCGGCGGCGCGGGCGTCGACGACGAGCGCGGACCCGGTGCTGAAGGTCTGCTGGGCCGTGAGGGCTGCGAGCAGCGCGACCGGCAGCAGTGCGGCCAGGCGGCGCACCAGCGGCCGCTCCAGGGCCCCGGCGGGAACGAGCAGCCCCGCGTACTTCACGGCGTAGCAGCCGACGACGGTGAGCCCGATGGCGATCCACACGTTCACGAGCGGCGTCCCTTCATCCACAGCACGACGGGGGCGGCCAGGGCCGCGATCAGCACGGGCACCCCGGCGGGCAGCACGGGCAGGAATCCCAGCCCGAGGACGAGCGCGAGGGCCGCGACCGCCCGCTCGGTGGCCGTCTTCAGCATCGGCGCGAGCAGGGCCAGGAACACGGCGGGTCCGGCGGCGTCCAGCCCCCAGGCCCTGGTGTCGCCGATGGCCTCGGCCCCGAGCGCGCCGAGCAGGGTGGTGATGTTCCACAGTGCGTAGAGGGTGAGCCCGGTGACGGTGAAGCCGAGCCGCGCCGACTTGCGGTCGGGCTGCGCCAGCGCCACGGCGGTGGTCTCGTCGATCACCCAGTGCGCGGCGAGGGGGCGTACGGCGCGCGGCAGCCGGAGCAGCTGCGACAGGCGCAGGCCGTAGAAGGCGTTGCGGGTCCCGAGGAAGAAGGCCCCGGCGGCGGCGGTGAACGGGTTCCCGCCCGCCGCCAGCGCCCCGACCAGGGCGAACTGCGAGGCCCCGGTGAAGACGAGCAGGCTCAGCACGCAGGCCTGCAGGGTGCTGATGCCGGCTCCTGCCGCGGTCACGCCGAAGGCGAACCCGGACAGGCCGACGGCGACGCCGACCCCGAGCGCGTCCCGTACGACCGCGGCCCGCGGCCGCCCGCCGGACGCGGGTGTCTCTCGTATCTCTGGCTCTGTGACCAGCTGCTTCTCTCCCACACCCCCGAAACTACGCCGGGCCGGGCCGGATGGTCTTGTACGTTCTTGCGCGCTCCCGGCGTCAGTCGCGCCGCCGCACCGGAGCCCCGAGGAGCGCGGTCAGCTCGCCCTCGACGGCGGTGAGCAGCGGGGCTCCGAAAACGGTCAGCGTCTCCTCCCAGGGGTGTGGCGAAGGTTCCGAACGCCAGGGCGGGGTGGAGGTAGAGGAAGTAGTCCCCGTTCGGGTAGACCTCTCCGGGCCGGTCCGGTGCGCCGGGAGAGCCGATTCGGCGGGGGTCGAAGGTGTAGCCGGTGTGCTGCCAGTCCAGCCAGGCCAGTCGCTCGCCCGGCCCGGTGAGGGCCCTCAGCGCGGGTCGCACGACCAGGTCCAGCTCGTCGGGGAGCGTGCTCGTCAGACGCCAGGTGGCGCAGGGCGCGGGGGCGGCGAAGCCGGGGCAATTCCGGGTGCCGGGTCCGAAGCCGAACTCGTGCTCAAGCCGGTCCCACAGCAGGTCTTCGGCCCGTCGGCCGATCAGGCCGACGGGCCTGTCCGTCGCCGGGTGGCCCGGCGGGTCCCAGGAGTAGGTGCGTACGGTGCCCAGCTCGGCGAATCCGGCCGCGAGCAGGCCCGTGCGCAGCTCTCCCGCCGCCTCGGCCACGCAGTGCAGTACGGCGGCGTCGCGTTTCCCCCACGGGCATCCGCCGTCGGCCTCGAAGTCGGCGAGCGCCGAGGCGTGCGGACCGGAAGCGGGGGCGAGCGTGCGCGCCGCCTCCCACCACGGGTCCCCGTCGCCGCCGCCGGGTGCACCCCTGCCCCCGGCTCGGCCCGCCGGGGCGGTCCGAACAGGTCGAGCGCAGCTGCCAGCAGCGACCGCCGGGGCCCGGCCGTGAACCCGGCGGCGGCGAGCTCATCGCCCAGACCGGCGGGATCGTGTCCGTACACCTTCCAGTGCGCGGGCTCGCCGCATAGGGCGAAGGCTGCCCGTTGTCGCCGCACCGGCCCCGCGCCGGGGGGCCGTGGCAGCGGCCGGTGCTCCACCGTGCCGTGCGTGCCGTAGTGCGTACGGACGAAGGGGCTGTCGCGCTCGACCACCGCGCCGGGCGGGGGCCACTCGGGCACCCGGCCCCTGAGCTGCGCGTCGTGCAGTGCCAGTACTCCCCCGAGGTCCAATGGGGCGGAGCCTAACCGGCCCGCTCCCGCCGGTAGGCCCCCGGCGGGACCCCCACGATGCGGGTGAAGTGCCGGTTCAGGTGGGGCTGGTCGGTGAAGCCGACGGCTACCGCCGCCTCCGCCGGAGGGGTGCCCGCGTCGAGCAGCCGGCGCGCCCGCCGGACCCTGGCATCGGTCAGCCAGGTGTGCGGCGGCATCCCGTACCGCTCCCGGAAGGCCCGCAGGAGGGCGAAGGGGCTCGTGCCCAGCTCCGCCGCGAGCTGCTCCAGGGACGGCGGGTCGGCGAGGCGCTCCTCCAGTACGGCACGGGCCGCCGCGGCTTCCGGGCCGCCGGTGCCGGGGACCGTGCGGGCGGGCAGCGGTCCGGCGTACCGGGTCAGCATCCGGGCGACCACACCCCGCAGGAGCGTGTCGGCGGCCAGCGCGTTCCCGGCCTCGGCGGCCCGGTGCACCTCGGTGATCGTGCGCGAGGCCTGCGGGTCGGCGACGATGTCGGCGGTGAAGCCGGGGGTGCCGCGCAGCGTGCCGATCTCGGCCGCGACCTCGGCGATCAGGCCGCTGGACGGGTAGAGGGTGGCGTACGCCCACCCTTCGGGCGCCCCGGCGCGCGCCGTGTGGGGCACCTCGGGGTTGATCAGGACCACGCTGCCCGGTCCGGCGCGGACGATGTGGCCGGGCAGGCCGACCTCCTCGATGCCGCCGGTGACGGCCGCGATGACGTAGCCGTCGTGCGCGTGGCGCGGGAAGGTGTGGCGCACGTAGTGGGCGCGCAGCAGGTCGAGCCCGGGCAGTTCCGGGTACTGCCAGTGCCGGGCCCACTCCCCGCGGCCTTCGCCCTTCCCCATCCCCATCCCCCCATTCTGCGCCCCCGCGCCGACGGGTGTTTGCCCAGGTCCGGGGCGTTGTCAGTGGCGGGGTGCACGATGGGGGCATGGCAGGCGCAGCGCTCGACTCGTTCTCCCCCGCGACCCGCTCCTGGTTCACGGGGGCCTTCGTCGCGCCCACCAGCGCGCAGGAGGGTGCCTGGCGGGCGATCGGGGAGGGTTCGGACGTGCTGGTGGTGGCCCCCACCGGCTCCGGCAAGACCCTGGCCGCGTTCCTCGCAGCCCTCGACCGGCTGGCCTCGACCCCGCCGCCCGCCGAGTCGAAGAAGCGCTGCCGGGTGCTGTATGTGTCGCCGCTGAAGGCCCTGGCCGTCGACGTCGAGCGCAATCTGCGCAGCCCGCTCACCGGGATCCGGCAGGAGTCCGTCCGCCTCGGGCTGCCCGAGCCGGACATCCGGGTGGGGATCCGCTCCGGCGACACCCCCGCGGCGGAGCGGCGGGCGCTGGCCACCCGGCCGCCGGACATCCTGATCACCACCCCCGAGTCGCTGTTCCTGATGTTGACCTCGGCGGCGCGCGAGGCGCTGGCCGGGATCGAGACGGTGATCGTGGACGAGGTCCACGCGGTCGCCGGGACCAAGCGCGGCGCGCACCTCGCCGTGTCCCTGGAGCGGCTGGACGAGCTGCTGCCGCGGCCGGCGCGCCGGATCGGGCTGTCGGCGACGGTCCGGCCGGTGGAGGAGGTGGCCCGGTACCTCGCGCCGCGCGGCAGGGTGGAGATCGTCCAGCCGCCGTCGGACAAGGAGTTCGACCTCTCCGTGGTCGTCCCGGTGCAGGACATGGGCGAGTTGGGCGGCTCCCCCGCGACGGAGGGCCGGGAGGGCGGGGACAGGCCGTCGATCTGGCCGCATGTGGAGGAGCGGATCGCGGACCTGGTGCAGGCGCACCGCTCCACGATCGTGTTCGCCAACTCCCGTCGCCTCGCCGAGCGGCTGTGCAACCGGCTCAACGAGATCGCGTACGAGCGGGCCGTCGGCGAGAAGCTGCCCGAGCACTCCTCGCCGGCCGAGGTCATGGCCCAGTCGGGCGCGGCCCTGGGCGCCCCTCCCCTGCTGGCCCGGGCGCACCACGGCTCGGTGTCCAAGGAGCAGCGGGCGCTGGTGGAGGAGGACCTGAAGGCGGGCCGGCTGCCGGCCGTGGTCGCCACCTCCAGCCTGGAGCTGGGCATCGACATGGGCGCGGTGGACCTGGTGGTGCAGGTGGAGTCCCCGCCGTCGGTGGCGTCCGGGCTCCAGCGGGTGGGCCGGGCCGGGCACCAGGTGGGCGCGGTCTCCACCGGGGTGGTATTCCCCAAGTACCGGGGCGACCTGGTGCAGGCGGCCGTGGTCACCGAGCGGATGCGGACGGGCGCGATCGAGTCCCTGCGCATCCCCGCCAACCCCCTCGACGTCCTGGCGCAACAGCTGGTGGCCATGGTCGCGATGGACACCTGGCAGCTGGACGAGCTCCTCGCGCTGGTGCGGCGGGCGGCGCCGTTCGCGGCGCTCCCGGAGTCGGCGTTCACGGCGGTGCTCGACATGCTGGCCGGCCGCTATCCGTCCGACGCCTTCGCCGAGCTGCGACCGCGCGTGGTGTGGGACCGGGTGGCGGGGACGGTCACCGGACGGCCGGGGGCCCAGCGACTCGCGGTCACCTCCGGCGGCACGATCCCGGACCGCGGGCTCTTCGGGGTCTTCCTGGCCGGCTCGGACCCGAAGAAGGGCGGCGGCCGGGTCGGCGAGCTGGACGAGGAGATGGTCTACGAGTCCCGTATCGGGGACGTCTTCACACTCGGCACCACGTCCTGGCGCATCGAGGACATCACCCGCGACCGGGTCCTGGTCACGCCCGCCCCCGGGGTGCCGGGCCGGCTGCCGTTCTGGAAGGGCGACCAGCTCGGCCGCCCGCTGGAACTGGGCCGCGCGGTCGGGGCGTTCCTGCGCGAGCTCGGCGCCCTCTCCGAGGAGGACGCCCGGCTGCGGCTGGTGGCGGCCGGCCTGGACGCCTGGGCCGCGGAGAACGTGCTGGCGTACCTGGCCGAGCAGCGCGAGGCCTGCGGCCACGTCCCGGACGACCGGACGATCGTGGTGGAGCGGTTCCGCGACGAGCTGGGCGACTGGCGGGTCGTGGTCCATTCTCCGTTCGGCGCGCAGGTGCACGCTCCGTGGGCGCTGGCCCTCGGCGCCCGCCTCGCCGAGAAGTACGGCATGGACGCGCAGGTGATGCACGCCGACGACGGCATCGTGCTGCGTCTTCCCGACGCGGACCTGCTGTCCATGGACCTCCTGGACCACGACCCGGCGGGAGCCCCCTCCTTCGAGTTCGACGACGAGCAGGCGCCGCTGGGCGCCGCCGACGTCGCCTTCGACCACGGGGACGTCAATCAGATCGTCACCGACCAGGTGGGCGGCTCGGCGCTGTTCGCCTCCCGCTTCCGCGAGTGCGCGGCCCGCGCGCTGCTGCTGCCGCGCCGCAGCCCGGGCCGCCGCACCCCGCTGTGGCAGCAGCGCCAGCGGGCCTCCCAACTGCTCCAGGTGGCTTCCGAGTTCGGATCCTTCCCGATCGTGCTCGAAGCCGTACGCGAATGCCTGCAGGACGTCTTCGACGTCCCCGGCCTGACCGAGCTGATGGGAGACATCGAGTCGCGCCGGGTCCGGCTGGTCGAGGTCACCACCCCGGAGCCCTCCCCCTTCGCCCGTTCCCTCCTCTTCGGCTACGTCGCCCAGTTCCTCTACGAGGGCGACTCCCCGCTGGCCGAGCGCAGGGCGGCCGCGCTGTCACTGGACTCCCGGCTGCTGGCGGAGCTGCTCGGCCAGGCGGAGCTGCGCGAGCTGCTCGACGCGCAGGTACTGGAGGAGCTGGAGCGGGAACTGCAGTGGCTCACCGAGGACCGGCGGGCCAAGGACACCGAGTCGGTGGCCGATCTGCTGCGCCTGCTGGGCCCGCTGACGCAGGACCAGCTGACGGCGCGCGGCGCGGATCCGGCGTGGGCCCAGGAGCTCGCCGCGGCCCGCCGGGCCATCCGGGTCCGGATCGGCGGCGCGGACCACTGGGCGGCGATCGAGGACGCGGGCCGGCTGCGGGACGCCCTGGGCACAGCACTGCCCGTCGGCGTCCCGGAGGCGTTCACCGAGCCGGTCAAGGACCCGCTGGGGGACCTGCTGGCCCGGTACGCGCGCACCCACGGGCCGTTCACCACGGCCGCCGTGGCCACCGCCTTCGGTCTGGGCGCGGCCGTGACCGAGGGCGCCCTGAACCGTCTCGCGGCGGCGGGGCGGGTGGTGCAGGGCGAGTTCCATCCGGCGGGCATCGGCCAGGAGTGGTGTGACGCGACGGTGCTGCGCCGGCTCCGCCGCCGCTCCCTGGCCGCGCTCCGCCAGGAGCTGGAGCCGGTCCCGCCGACCTCGCTGGCCACGTTCCTGCCCCAGTGGCAGCACCTGGGCGGAGCCCTGCGCGGCCTCGACGGCCTGGCCCGGGCGGTCGAGCAGCTCCAGGGCGCCCCGGTCCCGGCGTCCGCGCTGGAGCGGCTGATCCTCCCGTCGCGGGTGGCCGGATACTCCCCCGGCCTGCTGGACGAACTGACCACTACGGGCGAGGTGGTCTGGGCGGGGGCCGGAGGCCTGCCGGGCAAGGACGGCTGGGTGTCCCTCTACCTGGCGGACGCCGCCCCGCTGCTCCTGCCGCCGCCGCATCCGCTGGAGCCGAGCCCCTTGCAGCAGGCGGTCCTGGCGGCCCTCTCGGGCGGATACGGCCTGTTCTTCCGGCAGATCTCGCAGGCGGTCCGCGCCGAGTTCCCCGAGGCGTCGGACCTCGCCCTCTCCGAGGCGGTGTGGGACCTGGCCTGGTCGGGCCGGCTCACCAACGACACCCTCGCCCCGCTGCGCTCGCTGCTCGGTTCGGGCCGTACGGCGGGGGCCACGGCGCACCGGGCCCGCCGCACCGTCCCGCGCGGCCGGTACGGCACGCTGAGCGCGACGGCGTCCCGTACGGGCCCGCCCACGGTCTCCGGGCGCTGGTCGCTGCTGCCGTCCCCGGCGCCCGACCCGACGCACCGCGCCCACGCCCTGGCCCGCACCCTGCTGGACCGGCACGGGGTGGTGACCCGCGGCGCGGTCGCCGCGGAGGGCGTGGAGGGGGGCTTCAGCGCGGTCTACCGCGTCCTGTCGGCCTTCGAGGACAGCGGGCAGGCCCGTCGGGGCTATGTGGTCGAGGGGCTGGGCGCGGCCCAGTTCGCGATGGACGGCGCGGTGGACCGGCTCCGGGCCGCCGAGCGCACCCCGCCCCCGCTGGCGGCGGTGGTCCTGGCCGCCGCCGACCCGGCGAACGCGTACGGCGCGGCCCTGCCCTGGCCCGAACCCCCGGCCGGCGCCACCCACAAGCCGGGCCGCAAGGCGGGCTCCCTGGTGGTGCTGGTGGACGGCGAGCTCACCCTGTACCTGGAGCGCGGGGGCAAGACCCTGCTGGCCTGGCCCGGCCCGGAGGACCCGCGGCTGACGGCGGCGGTCGCCGCCCTCGCCGCCGGCTGCCGCTCGGGGACCCTGCCGGCGCTGACGGTGGAGCGGATCAATGCCGCGGCCGCGCTCACCTCGCCCCTGGGGCCCCCGCTCGAATCCGCCGGGTTCCATGCCACACCTCGGGGGCTGCGCCTGCGGCAGTGATCAGCGCATGACCTTGACACCGAAGCGGCCACCGCCGAGCGCGAACTGGATGGCGCTGTGCATGTGGGCGTACATCTCCATGCCCCGGGCGCTCACCAGCGGGCCGAGGTCCAGGACGTCCTGCCAGCCGTAGGACCGCAGCAGCTCGGTGACCTCCGCCTTCGCGTCGGCGTGCTCGCCCGCGATGAACATCGTGTGGTCACCGCCCGCCACGCCCCTCGGGTCGACGACGGTCTCCTGCTCCTGGGTGACGCACGCCTTGACCACCTTGGCGTCCGGCAGGGCGCGCTGGATCCGCTCGCCCAGGCTGTCGTGGTCGACCGGGTCCAGGGCGGGCATCACACCCCACGGGGTCGGCCAGGGGTGGGCCTGTTCGGGGTTGTAGACGTACGGGACGGCGTAGTCCATCAGGGTCTTGCCCGCCAGGTGCCTGTCGATGCCTTCGAGCACGCGGACGGCGTTGGCGCCGTCGATCCCGTTGATGACGAAGTGGGCCGCCGCGGCGGCCTCTGCGAAGCTCCGCAGCTCGATGCCCGGGTAGTCCGCGAGCCACTGGCCGAAGGGCTCGACCCCCATGAAGTCCGGTTCGGTGCGGCCCAGGGTGACCTGGGAGTCGCGGGTGCCCACGTACACCTCGTGGCCGAGGCTCAGCAGCTTGGCGGCGTGTGCCCGGCCGCCCGCGCCGGTGCCGAGGACTGCGATCTTCATGGTGTCGCTCCGTTCTGGCTGATGCGTCTCATCCCCTCCGGCTCACTCGTCCACCGTTCCGCACCCGGAAGGAGCCTGACCACAGTGACCGAGAAGGCCCGCCGAATCCGTCGACACGACCCGAACGGGCGGGAGCGGATCGCCCAGGATCGCCGAAGTGGCCGACATTCCGCTCTCCTCGACGCCCGCCTCCGGGGCGCCGACGTCACGTGCACGAGGCGGGCGTGAGTGCGACGCGGCGCCGGCGACGGCGCCGCCCGCGGCCGGCGCACCGCTCCCCCGCCGGCGCGGGAGCCGGGGCGACAGGAACCGACGGACAGGGCGGCGATGACGGCGGGCGCCACCAGGCCCCGTCTCCGCGCGTGCGGCGACGCGGTGTCGGCGCATGCGGATCCTCGCACCGCTGACGCCGGGCGCTCCCGATGCCGGGTGCTGGAGGACGCGGACCGTGCGCGGTGGACGGCCTTGGGCAGGCCCGGCCGTACCGGCGCGGAGCGAGCGCCGACACCGGCGCCGGCCCGCCCCCACCACGTTCCACCCGGGGTGCCGGCAAGCGGCGTGGCCCCCTGGCACCCCCAGCCCCAGCACCCAGCCCCAGCACCCCAGGGGCGGCTTCGGGATCGTCCCGCGCCCCGTCCGTCCCGGACGCGCCCCCGGCGGGTGGCCCCCGCCGCGTTCCACCGCGGGCGTGAGCCGCGGGCGCCCTCCCGCCGGGGGGCGTCCGCGGCGACAATGGGGGCATGCCCGAAGGCGACAGCATCCGGCGCGCGGCGACCCGCCTGCACGCGGCCCTGGCAGGCCGTGAACTGACCCGCAGCGACCTGCGCGTCCCCCGTTTCGCCACGGCGGACCTCACCGGCCGTGTCACCCTCGACGTCACCCCCCGCGGCAAGCACCTCCTCGCCCGCTTCGAGGGCGGCCTCACCCTGCACAGCCACCTCCGCATGGACGGCGCCTGGCACGTCTTCGCCACCGGCGAGAAGTGGCGCGGCGGCCCGGACCACGAGATCCGCGCTGTCCTCGGCACGGACGGGCATACGGCCGTCGGCTACCGCCTCCCCGTCCTGGAACTGATCCGCACCGCCGAGGAGGACCGCGCCGTCGGCCACCTCGGCCCCGACATCCTCGGCCCGGACTGGGACCCCGCCCGCGCCGCCGCCAACCTCCTCGCCACCCCGGAGCGCCCCCTCGGCGAGGCCCTGCTGGACCAGCGCAACCTCGCCGGGATCGGCAACATCTACAAGTCCGAGCTCTGCTTCCTGGCCCAGGTCACCCCCTGGACCCCGGTCGGCGCGCTCCCCGAGGCCAAGCTGCCGCGGCTGGCCGCCGCCGCCCACCGCCTGCTGTCGGCGAACATCGGCGACCG
This sequence comes from Streptomyces sp. NPDC023541, assembly GCF_055559995.1. NCBI lineage: Bacteria > Bacillati > Actinomycetota > Actinomycetes > Kitasatosporales > Streptomycetaceae > Streptomyces > Streptomyces sp. NPDC023541. Next base: position 18,785 of record NZ_JBVHJO010000010.1, on the reverse strand, counting down.
GTCCGGGCACCGCAACACCACCGGTATCCACCGCCCCGGCCAGGAGTTGTTCGTCTACGGCCGCGCCCGCCGCCCCTGCCTGCGCTGCGGCACCCCCGTCCGCGAGGCCTCCCAGGACGACCGCCCCACCTACTGGTGCCCCCGCTGCCAGCCGGGGCCCACTCCCTGACCGCCCGGGCCCGCGGCCCGCGCCCCGCCCCCGGCTCCGCCGTCAGGCGCCGGTACGCAACGATTGACGACCCGTCAGGTCCGGTCGTACCGTCCCGGCATGCCCATACCCACAGCCTCGTACGACCTCACCGGCCGCACCGCCCTGGTCACCGGAGCCGCCAGCGGCATCGGCCGCGCCACCGCCGTCCTCCTCGCCGCGGCCGGCGCCCACGTGCACTGCGCGGACCGTGACGAGCGGGGACTGGCCGAGACGGCCGCCCTGGCCGCCGAGGCCGGCGGGGGCGGCGCCACCGTCCACCCCCTTGACGTCACCGACCGGGCCGCGGTCCGGGCGGCCGTCACCGCGGCGGGCCCGCTCGACATCGCCGCCGCCATCGCCGGGATCATGCACACCAGCAGCGTCCTGGAGACGGCCGACGAGGACCTCGACCGGGTCCTGGACATCAACTTCAAGGGGGTCCTGCGCACCTGCCAGGAGGCCGCCCGCTCCATGATCACCGCCGGCCGCCCCGGATCGATCGTCACCATGGCCTCCGGCGCCGTGGACGCCGCCCAGCCCGGCCTGCTCTGCTACAGCGCCGCCAAGGCCGCCGTAGTCCAGCTCACGAAGACACTCGCCACCGAGACGGGCCCGCACGGCCTACGGGTCAACGCCGTCGCCCCCGGCTGGATCCGCACCCCGATGACCGGCCGCCACGGCCCCGAGGTCCAGGAGCGGACCGAGGCCGCCATGGTCCGCATGTCTCCCCTGCGCCGGGTCGGCGAGCCGGAGGACATCGCACAGGCGGTGCTCTACCTGGCCTCGGACGCCTCGTCCTTCATGACGGGCCAGATCCTGCGTCCGAACGGTGGGGTGTCGATGCCCTGGTGACCTCCCCCGACGCCCCGGCTTCCCGGCCGGCCCGCCACCGGGCCCTGCGCAGCGGCGCCGGCACGCAGTGCACCGGCAGCAGCCCCAGGCCCCAGCCGCCCACCGCCACCGCGCCCTCCACGGCGCCCGACTCCGCCGGCGCCAGGACCAGCCGCAGCACGGCCCACCACCAGAGGGCCCCCGCCGTCAGCGCGAGGGCCGACAGCACAGGTATGCGCAGCGACGTCCGCACTGCCACCTCCAGGGGCCGGGACCCGGACGGCCCCATCGTCTCGCACCCCCCTCGCGCCCGCACCCAGAACGGCCGGGAGCCCCGGCCGGTGCTCCACGCACCGGCCGGGGCTCCGGCCAAGCTCAAACACGCACGTGCTCGCTCACGCGGCTACTACATTCACCGCTTCCGCAGGCGCCTTGATGGTCACCCGTTCCGGACCCGCGACCGAAGCCATCGAGACCGAATTGAGCATCGGGCGGACCGGTACGGTGACCGGTTCGCTTGCCGCGGCCGACTGTGCCAGCTCAGCGAGCGACAGTTCATCACTGACTTCGCGCATCAGCTCGGACATCCGTACGTCCAACGCGTCGCAGATCGCGGAGAGCAGCTCGGAGGATGCCTCCTTCTGCCCCCGCTCCACCTCGGAGAGATAGCCGAGCGAAACTCGGGCCGACGAGGAGACTTCGCGCAGAGTACGGCCCTGGCGCTGGCGCTGCCGACGCAGCACGTCACCCAGCAGGCGACGGAGCAGAATCATCGGTGGCTCCCTCCTCTGACCGTGTAGCCGCATCCTTCACGCCCCACCGTACCGCCTCGCGCCGCGGCCGTGCGGGGAGCGATGTCGTGTTCACTCAGGGCTGCAAACATCAAATCCCCCCGTTCTGTTCCGTATCCTGCCCCCGCGCATTCTCACGGAGTTCGTCCGAGAGAAGCTCGAGCACTGTCCGTGCACTCTCCCTACGGATTTCCGCCCGGGAGCCGTTCAACCTCAGCCGGGCCGTTTTCCTGCTCCCCGGACCGTCCACGGCGACGAAAACCGTGCCCACCGGCTGGCCGTCCTGGGGCTCCGGACCGGCCACCCCGGTCGTCGCGATCCCCCACGAAGCGCCCATCACCCGACGCACCCCGGCAGCCATCTCAGCGGCCACCTGGGCGTTCACGGCGCCTTCGGCCGCGAGCAGGTCCGCGTTCACTCCGAGGACCCGGTGCTTGATCTCCGTCGCGTACGCCGTGACCGATCCGCGGAACGACCGTGAGGCTCCGGGGACGGCCGTCAGCTCGGCCGCAACCATGCCGCCGGTCAGGGATTCCGCGACAGCGAGGGTCTGGTCACTCTCCGCGAGCAGCTGGAGCGCGTACGCGGCGGCCGTGCGCCCCTCGCTCGCTCCGGAGCGCCCCCGCGTCACCGGAGAATCCCCCGCCCCGTACGTCACCGCGCGGCCCGCTCCGCGGCGAGTCCCTGGCGGCGCAGCACGACCGCCTGGCGGATGTAGTCCAAACCGGTGACGACGGTCAGCACGACCGCGATCGCCATCACCCAAAAGCGCATGGTCGCCAGCGCACCGGTCAGTGCGAGGACGTACATGCCCACCGCCGTCCCCTGGGCCAGCGTCTTCAGCTTGCCGCCGCGACTGGCCGGAATCACGCCGTAGCGGATGACCCAGAAGCGCAGCAGCGTGATCCCGAGCTCCCGTCCGAGGATCACCCCGGTCACCCACCACGGGAGGTCGCCGAGCCAGGAGAGGCAGATCAGCGCCGAGCCCATGATCGCCTTGTCTGCGATGGGGTCGGCGATCTTGCCGAAGTCCGTGACCAGGTTGTACGTCCGGGCCAGATGCCCGTCGAAGATGTCCGTGATCATGGCGACAGCGAAGGCCGCCCAGGCCCAGGCCCGCCAGGCCGGGTCGTAGCCGCCGTCGGCGAGCAGCAGCAGGACGAAGCCCGGCACCAGCACGAGCCGGATCATCGTCAGGATGTTGGCGATGTTCCACAGGCTGGCCTGATCGACCGCCGCGGCGCCCAGCTTCGCGCCGGGTACGGGCCGGCGGCCGGTCCCGCCCGCCGCAGATGCCGGGACACCGGTCATCCGGCCGCCTCCTCAAAGTGCATGTCCAGGGGCTCGGCCACCAGGTCCACTCCCAGGGTGCCGACGACCTTCGCCGTGACGATACGCCCGGGGACCAGGCCCGTGCCGTCCGTGAAGACGACCTGGCCGTCGGTCTCGGGGGCCTGGTGGGCGGCGCGCCCGTAGGCGCCCTCGCCGTCCTCGGCCTCGTCGAACGGGACGACCGTCTCCACGAGCACTTCCAGGGTCTCGCCGATCCGCTCCTCCGCACGCTGGGCGGTGAGCTCCTCGGCGAGCCGCTGCATGTGCGCCAGGCGCTCGGCGATCGTGTCCTCGTCCAGCTTGTTCTCGTAGGTGACGGCCTCGGTGCCGTCCTCGTCGGAGTAGCCGAACACGCCGATCGCGTCGAGGCGGGCGTGGGTGAGGAAACGCTCCAGCTCGGCGAAGTCGGCTTCCGTCTCGCCGGGGAAGCCGACGATGAAGTTCGAGCGGACACCGGCCTGCGGGGCCTTGGAGCGGATGGTGTCCAGCAGCTCCAGGAAGCGGTCGGTGTCACCGAAGCGGCGCATGGCGCGCAGCACGTCGGGGGCCGAGTGCTGGAAGGACAGGTCGAAGTACGGCACGACCTTGGGGGTCGAGGTCAGCACGTCGATCAGGCCCGGTCGCATCTCGGCGGGCTGGAGGTAGCTGACGCGGACGCGCTCGATGCCGTCGACGGCGGCGAGCTCGGGCAGCAGCGTCTCCAGGAGCCGGATGTCGCCGAGGTCCTTGCCGTACGAGGTGTTGTTCTCGGAGACCAGCATGATCTCCTTGACGCCCTGCTCGGCGAGCCAGCGGGTCTCGCCCAGCACGTCGCTGGGGCGGCGGGAGATGAAGGACCCGCGGAAGGACGGGATGGCGCAGAAGGAGCAGCGCCGGTCGCACCCGGAGGCGAGCTTGACCGAGGCCACCGGGCTCTTGTCCAGGCGGCGGCGCAGCGGGGCGCGCGGACCGGAGGCGGGCGCCACCCCCTCGGGCAGGTCCGCGGGGGCCTCGGCGGGCGCCTGGGCGTGCCCGGGGAGGGCGACGTCGGCGGCCTGGCGCGCGGCGGGGCTGATCGGCAGCAGCTGGCGGCGGTCACGCGGGGTATGGGCTTCGACACTGCCGCCGCTGAGGATGACCTGGAGGCGGTTGGAGATGTCGGCGTAGTCGTCGAAGCCGAGGACCCCGTCGGCCTCGGGAAGGGCCTCGGCGAGCTCCTTGCCGTAGCGCTCGGCCATGCAGCCGACGGCGACGACGGCCTGGGTCTTGCCGTGATCCTTGAGATCGTTGGCTTCCAGCAGGGCGTCTACGGAGTCCTTCTTGGCGGCTTCGACGAAGCCACAGGTGTTGACGACGGCTACGTCCGCGTCGGCGGCGTCCTCGACGAGCTCCCAGCCATCCGCCGCCAAGCGGCCTGCGAGCTCCTCCGAGTCCACCTCGTTACGGGCGCAGCCAAGAGTGACAAGGGCGACGGTACGGCGTTCGGGCATGGACTCAAGACTACTTCGTCCCGGCGTCGGCCCCAGCCGCAAGTCCCCGTACACCGAGATCCCCGGGGTGCGAGCAGCACCCCGGGGATCCCGGTTCACGCTTTCCGCCCTGGGGGCGGCCCCTCGGTCAGCCCGCCTGCGGCTGGTCCCGGGAGGGGTCCTCCTTGGTGTATGTGAGGCGTTCCACTTGCCCCGGCCGGAAGTCGTCCTTGATCTCCTTGCCGTTCACGAAGAGCTTCACGACCCCGGCGTCGCCGAGCACGAGGTCGACGGACTCCTTGTCCGTGAACGTCTTCGACTCGCCCTGCACGAGGGTGCCGTCGAAGAGGAGCCGGCCCGTGGAGTCCTTGGCGGAGATCCAGCTCTCGCCCGTGTCGGCCGTCAGGACGACCGTGACGAGGTCCTTGGGCGCGGCGGCGATGGCGCTGTCCGAGGGCTCCGGCTTGGCGGCCGGCGGGACCTGGGAGGGCTGCGCTGCAGGCTTGCCGCCGGTCTGCTTGGGTGCGGGCTTGGGCGAGGCGGATCCTTCCGCCACCGGGCGCTTCCCCTTCTCGTCGCCGCCGCCGAAGGCGGTGAAGCCCACGAAGCCGATCACGGCGACGATGGCGGCGACCATGGCGGCGGTCCAGTTGGGCCGCTGCCGCTCGGGGCGGATCCGCTCGGCGTCGAACATCGGCGCGGCGGGGGTGGGTGCCGGCCGGCCGCCGTGGGCCGCGTCGTAGCTCTCGACCAGGGGTGCCGGGTCGAGGTGGACGGCGCGGGCGAGCGTACGGATGTGGCCGCGGGCGTAGACGTCGCCGCCGCACCGCGTGAAGTCGTCCTCTTCGATCGCGTGCACGATCGGGATGCGCACGCGGGTGATGGAACTGACCTCGTCGACTGTGAGCCCGGCGGCGATCCGGGCCTTCTTGAGGGCCGTCCCGATGGACGGCTCTTCGACGGAACGTTCGACGAGACGGTCCTCGGACCGGTCGTCGGTCGAAGGCCGCTCTTCTTCGGGGGAGTTGGAGTTGCCGATGGACACAAGGGCGCCTTTCGAGCGTGTAGCCACCTGCTGGAGGTCCAGTCTAGGGGGGTGACGAAAGGGTGGAGCAACCGGAGGGTGCTCTGCCTACGCCATCCGAATGGCGTGGGAAGGGTCCCTCCGGCGCGGCGGTCCCCCGCCGTACGTCACGTCGTGCGCGGTGCCGCCACCTCTCTTCAACTTGACGCGGCCCCAAGGGAAACGGTTGCCCGCAAAACGGCTACGAATGCGTCTCGCCGCGGATCACCGCGAGCACCCCGTCCAGCTCGTCGGCCTTCAGCAGGACGTCGCGCGCCTTCGAGCCCTCGCTCGGTCCGACGATGCCCCGCGACTCCATGAGGTCCATGAGCCGACCGGCCTTCGCGAAGCCCACCCGCAGCTTGCGCTGGAGCATCGAGGTGGAGCCGAACTGCGTGGTGACGACCAGCTCCGCCGCCTGGCACAGCAGGTCCAGGTCGTCGCCGATGTCCTCGTCGATCTCCTTCTTCTGCTTCTGCCCCACGGTGACGTCGTCCCGGAAGACCGGCGCCATCTGGTCCTTGCAGTGCTGGACGATCCCGGCGATCTCGTCCTCGGTGACGAAGGCGCCCTGGAGCCGGACGGGCTTGTTCGCCCCCATCGGCAGGAACAGCCCGTCGCCCTTGCCGATGAGCTTCTCGGCGCCGGGCTGGTCGAGGATGACCCGGCTGTCGGCGAGGGAGGACGTGGCGAAGGCGAGGCGCGAGGGCACGTTCGCCTTGATCAGGCCCGTGACCACGTCCACCGAGGGCCGCTGGGTGGCGAGCACCAGGTGGATGCCGGCGGCACGGGCCAGCTGGGTGATGCGGACGATGGAGTCCTCGACGTCGCGCGGGGCCACCATCATCAGGTCGGCGAGCTCGTCGACGATCACCAGCAGGTACGGGTAGGGGCTGAGTTCCCGTTCGCTGCCCGGCGGGAGTTTGATCTTCCCGTCCCGGATCGCCCGGTTGAAGTCGTCGATGTGCCGGTAGCCGAAGGCGGCCAGGTCGTCATAGCGCAGGTCCATCTCGCGCACGACCCACTGGAGCGCCTCGGCGGCCCGCTTGGGGTTGGTGATGATCGGCGTGATCAGGTGCGGGATGCCCTCGTACGCCGTCAGCTCGACGCGCTTGGGGTCGACGAGGACCATCCGGACGTCCTCCGGGGTGGCCCGCACCATGATCGAGGTGATCAGGCAGTTGATGCAGGAGGACTTGCCGGAGCCGGTGGCACCGGCGACCAGGACGTGCGGCATCTTGGCGAGGTTGGCCATGACGTAGCCGCCCTCGACGTCCTTGCCGAGCGCGACCAGCATCGGGTGGTCGTCCTCGGCCGCGTCCGCGAGGCGCAGGACGTCGCCCAGGTTGACCATCTCGCGGTCGGTGTTGGGGATCTCGATGCCGACCGCGGACTTGCCCGGGATCGGGCTGATGATCCGCACGTCCGGGCTGGCCACGGCGTAGGCGATGTTCTTGGTCAGGGCCGTGATCCGCTCCACCTTCACGGCCGCGCCGAGGGTCACCTCGTAGCGGGTGACCGTCGGGCCCCTGGTGAAGCCGGTGACGTCGGCGTCCACCTTGAACTCGGTGAACACGTTGCGCAGGGCGGCGACCACGGCGTCGTTGGCGGCGCTGCGGGTCTTGCCGGGCCCGCCCTTCTCCAGCAGGTCCAGCGAGGGAAGGGAGTACGTGATGTCCCCGCGCAGCTGGAGCTGCTCGGCGCGGGGCGGCAGCGGCTGGGCCTCGGGCGGGGCCTTCGTCAGGTCGGGTACCGCCAGCGTTCCGGAGACCGCGGCGGTGGTGGCGTGCGGCTGCTCGGCGGGCTCCGGGGCGGCCGCGGGCACGGGCGGGGCGGGTGCTTCGGGTGCCGCCTTCGCGGTGGGACGCCCGGCGCGAGCGGTCGGCACCGGGGCGGTGGCCTCCACGCCGTCGCGCTCGGCGGAGATCCCGTGCGTGAGGTCGGCGACGAGCGGGGAGGGCGGCATTCCGCCGTAGACCGCCCCGTCCAGGGCGGCGGCGGCCGCCGCGGCCACGTCGACGGCGTCCATCCCGCGGTCCATCGCCGGGCGGGCGGCGGTCTTGCGCGGCCGGCGCCGCCTCAGTGCCTCCTCCTCGGCGGCGTCCGCGGGGTCGCCGGGGCCCGCGCCGGCCCCGGCCCGGGCCCGCCACCGGTCGGGGTCGTGCCGTACGGCGGCGACTCCCTCGGGCTCCCCGTAGCCCTCGTCGTACTCGTTCGGGGCGATGAGCCCCAGTCGGATGCCGAGCCGGCGCAGCCGCTGCGGGATCGCGTTGACCGGGGTCGCGGTGACGACGAGCAGGCCGAAGACGGTGAGCAGCACCAGCATGGGCACCGCCAGCGGCGCTCCCATGGTGAAGATCAGCGGCTTCGAGGCGCCCCAGCCGATGAGCCCGCCCGCGTTCTGCATGGCGGTGGTGCCCTCGTCCCGGCCGGGCGCTCCGCAGGCGATGTGGACCAGGCCGAGGACGCCGATGGCGAGGGCGGACAGCCCGATGCCGATCCGGCCGTTGGCGTCGGCCTGTTCGGGGTGGCGGATGAAACGTACCGCCATGACTCCGAGCAGTATCGGAACGAGCAGATCCAGTCGCCCGAAGGCACCGGTGACCAGCATGGTCACCAGATCCCCGACGGGACCGCTCAGGTTCGACCAGGTACCGGCGGCGACGATCAGCGCGAGGGCGAGGAGGAGCAGCGCGAGGCCGTCCTTGCGGTGGGCGGGGTCGAGGTTCCTGGCCCCCTGGCCGATCCCGCGGAAGACGGCGCCGACCGCGTGCGCGCAGCCCAGCCACAGGGCCCGCACCAGTCGCAGCACGCCGCTCGTCGGGGACGGCACGGGCTTGGCCGCTGCCTTCTTGGCCGGGGCGCGCCTGGCGGCCGCGGCCTTCTTCGCCGGTGGCTTGCGTGCGGGGGCCGCCTTCTTGGCGGGCCCCGTCGTACGGCCGGTGCGGCCCTTCGCGGTGCCCGCGGTGCCAGGGGAACCCTTGCCGGACGTACTTGAGGCCATGAGGCCGAGGTTACCGGTGCGCACGCCGGTGGACACGCGTGCCCACCCCTTCACCCGTTCGTGTCGTCGGCCGGGCAGGTGCCGTGACGCTCCGCCAAGCCGGACGCGTGCGCGGTCAGTTCTGCGACGGCAGGGCCGGAGCCCCTCCGGCGCTGCCGGGCTCCAGCGCGTCCAGTGCCCGCCGCAGTCCGGTGAGTTTGCGTTCCAGATGGGCCGCGGTCGCCACGACACCGGCGTCGGCGGAATCCTCGCCGAGCTGCTTGGTCAGCGCCTCGGCCTGTTCCTCGACCGCCGCGAGCCGCGCGGACAGCTCGGCCAGCAGGCCCGCCGTCTCCTTGCCGGCGTCCACGCCGTTCGAGCCGCCGCCCTCCAGCTGGAGCCTCAGCAGGGCCGCCTGCTCCCGCAGTTGGCAGTTCTTCGTGTACAGCTCCACGAAGACGGAGACCTTGGCCCGCAAAGGGCTTGGAGATGTAGTCGACCGCACCCGCAGCGTAGCCGCGGAAGGTGTGGTGGGGACCGTGGTTGATCGCGGTGAGGAAGATGATCGGAATGTCCCGGGTGCGCTCGCGCCGCTTGATGTGCGCGGCCGTTTCGAACCCGTCCATGCCCGGCATCTGGACATCCAGCAGGATGACCGCGAAATCGTCCGTCAGCAGCGCTTTGAGCGCCTCCTCCCCCGACGACGCCCGGACCAGTGTCTGATCGAGCGCGGAGAGGATGGCCTCCAACGCCAGCAGATTCTCCGGCCGGTCGTCGACCAGGAGGATCTTGGCCTTCTGCACCATGCCCTGTCCTCCTCGCCCCGGCATGGGGCCTCCCCGGCTCTGGGCACCGGCCTGTGCGCCGGGCCCCGCCCCAGAGGACGACACCCGTGCGCCGTCCGTCCTTGTGCCGGTCATCGTAGCCCCAGTCCCGAGATCGCCACACCCTGTCACCAAGATGTCACTGTGCACGAAGCAGAAACGTGGTGGGAGAGCAGAAGGTTCCCCGTGCACCGCCCTCCCACACCGCCGCGGCCACAGTGCGTCAGCGACCGGCTCCCTCCGCTCTCCCTCCCGTCACTTCCCGAGCATCCACTGCTCCATCACGGACAACAGGTAGTCGGGGTCGACCGGCTTGGTGACGTAGTCGGAAGCCCCGGAGTCGATCGCCTTCTCCCGGTCCCCCTTCATCGCCTTGGCCGTCAGCGCGATGATCGGCAGGCCCGCGAACTGCGGCATCCGCCGGATCGCCGAGGTCGTGGCGTACCCGTCCATCTCGGGCATCATGATGTCCATCAGCACGACCTTCACGTCGTCGTGCTGCTCCAGGACCTCGATGCCCTCCCGCCCGTTCTCCGCGTACAGCACCGCCAGCCCGTGCTGTTCCAGCACGCTGGTGAGCGCGAAGACGTTGCGGACGTCGTCGTCCACGATGAGCACCCGCTCGCCGCGGAAGTCGTACGTCCGCGCCGCCGCCGGAAGCTCCTCCTCCGCGCTGTCCCAGCCGTCCTCGGCCCCCGCCGCGTTCGGCTGCCCCGGCACCGCCGTACGCGGCTCCAGGTCGCTCAGCGCCTTGCGCCGGCGCCGGAACAGCCCGGCCCCGCCGTTCTGTCCCGCTCCGGACGGCGACGGCGCCGACGGCGCGGACCGCACGGGCTGGGGCGGCGCCGCCGGGGTCGCCGAGGGCCCGGCCGGCAGCACCGGCAGCCCGGGGCGAGCCCCGTCGAGGGACCGGCGGTACAGCTCGCCGCGGGCTCCCCCGGGCGTGGGCGGCGCGTACCCCTGCGGCGGCAGCTCGCTCGGGTGCAGCGGCAGGTACAGCGTGAAGGTGGAGCCGCGGCCGGGCTCACTGGCCGCGTGGATCTCGCCGCCCAGGAGCCGGGCGATCTCCCGGCTGATGGACAGCCCCAGCCCGGTGCCTCCGTACTTGCGGCTCGTGGTCCCGTCGGCCTGCTTGAACGCCTCGAAGATCACCAGCATCTTGCTCGCCGCGATCCCGATGCCGGTGTCGGTGACCGAGAAGGCGATCAGGTCCGCGTCCGCCTCCCGGAGCGAGCCGGCCTCCAGCAGCTGTTCGCGGATCGCCGTCGGCACGTCGGCCCCGGCCGGCCGGATCACCAGCTCCACCGCCCCGGTGTCGGTGAACTTCACCGCGTTCGACAGCAGGTTGCGCAGCACCTGCAGCAGCCGCTGCTCGTCGGTGTGCAGGGTGGCGGGCAGCTCCGGGGAGACCCGCACCGAGAAGTCGAGGCCCTTCTCCGCCGTCAGCGGCCGGAAGGTCGCCTCCACATAGTCCACGAGCTGGACCAGCGCGATCCGGGTCGGCGAGACGTCCATCTTCCCGGCCTCGACCTTCGACAGATCGAGGATGTCGTTGATCAGCTGGAGCAGGTCGGAGCCCGCGCCGTGGATGGTCTCGGCGAACTCCACCTGCTTCGGCGACAAGTTCTCGTCCGCGTTGTCGGCGAGCAGCTTGGCCAGGATCAGCAACGAGTTGAGCGGGGTGCGCAGCTCGTGCGACATGTTCGCCAGGAACTCGGACTTGTAGCGCATCGAGACGGCCAGCTGCTCGGCACGTTCCTCCAGGACCTGACGCGCCTCTTCGATCTCGGTGTTCTTCACCTCGATGTCCCGGTTCTGCTGGGCCAGCAGTTCCGCCTTCTCCTCCAGCTCCGCGTTGGCGGCCTGCAGGGCCTTCTGCCGGTTCTCCAGCTCGTCGGAACGCTCGCGCAGCTGCTCGGTCATCTCCTGCGACTGCTTCAGCAGCATCTCCGTCTTGGAGTTGACGCTGATGGTGTTGACGCTCGTACCGATCATCTCGGCGATCTGGCTGAGGAAGTCCTTCTGGATCTGCGTGAAGGGCGTGAAGGAGGCCAGCTCGATGACGCCGAGCACCTTCCCCTCGAAGAGCACCGGCAGCACGATCACGTGCGCCGGCGGGGCCTCGCCGAGCCCCGAGGAGATCTTCAGGTAGCCGGGCGGAGTGTTCTCGACGAGGATCGTCCGCTTCTCCTCCGCGACCGCCCCGATCAGCCCCTCTCCCGGCCGGAAGGAGATGGGCATCTGGCCGCCGGCGTACGCGTAGCTCCCGCGCATCCGCAGCTCGTACGAGCCGTCCGCGCCGCCTTCCGTCCCGATCTCGGTGGTACCGCCGGCCGGCACCGCCAGGAAGAAGGCGCCGTGCTGCGCGGAGACCACCGGGGTCAGCTCGCTCATGATCAGCGAAGCGACGTCGTCGAGGTCGCGGCGGCCCTGCATCAGGGCGGAGATACGGGCCAGGTTGCCCTTGAGCCAGTCCTGCTCCTTGTTGGCCAAGGTGGTGTCGCGCAGGTTGACGATCATCGTGTTGATGTTGTCCTGGAGGACCTGGATCTCGCCCGCCGCGTCCACGTCCACCTTCAGGCTGAGGTCGCCGCGGGTCACCGCGGTGGCCACGGCCGCGATCGCGCGCACCTGCCGGGTGAGGTTCCCGGCCATCTCGTTCACGGACTCGGTCAGGTCCCGCCAGGTGCCGTCCACATCACGCACCCGCGCCTGCCCGCCCAGGATGCCCTCGGTGCCCACCTCGCGGGCCACCCGCGTCACCTGGTCGGCGAAGGAGGAGAGCTGGTCGACCATCGTGTTGATGGTGGTCTTCAGCTCCAGGATCTCGCCCCGGGCGTCGATGTCGATCTTCTTGGTCATGTCGCCCTTGGCGATGGCGGTCGTGACCATGGCGATCTGCCGCACCTGACCGGTGAGGTTGGAGGCCATGAAGTTCACCGAGTCGGTGAGGTCCTTCCACGTCCCCGAGACGCCGGGCACGTGCGCCTGCCCGCCCAGGCGGCCCTCCGTGCCCACCTCGCGGGCCACCCGCGTCACCTCGTCGGCGAAGGACGACAGGGTCTTCACCATCGTGTTGACGGTGTCGGCGAGCTGCGCGACCTCGCCGCGCGCCTCGACCGTGACCTTCTTCGTCAGGTCGCCGTTGGCGACGGCCGCGGAGACCTGGGCGATCCCGCGCACCTGGGCCGTCAGGTTGCCGGCCATCGTGTTGACGTTGTCGCTGAGGTCCTTCCAGATGCCGGTGACCCCGCGGACCCGGGCCTGGCCGCCGAGGATGCCCTCGGTGCCGACCTCGCGGGCCACCCGCGTCACCTGCTCGGCGAAGGAGGACAGCTGGTCCACCATCGTGTTGACGGTCGTGACGAGTTCGAGGATCTCGCCCTTGGCGTCGACAGTGATCTTCTTGGAGAGGTCGCCCATGGCGACCGCCGTCGTCACCTCGGCGATGTTGCGCACCTGGGAGGTCAGGTTGTTCGCCATGAAGTTGACGGACTGGGTGAGGTCCTTCCAGGTGCCGGAGACACCCTTGACCTCGGCCTGACCGCCGAGGATGCCCTCCGTGCCCACCTCCCGGGCCACCCGGGTCACCTGCTCCGCGAAGTTCGAGAGCTGGTCGACCATGGTGTTGAGCGTGTTCTTCAGCTCCAGGATCTCGCCCCGGGCGTCCACGTCGATCTTCTGCGACAGGTCGCCGCGCGCCACCGCCGTGGCGACCTGGGCGATGTTGCGCACCTGTGAGGTGAGGTTCCCGGCCATGCCGTTGACCGAGTCCGTGAGGTCGCGCCAGACGCCTGCCACGCCGGGCACCTGCGCCTGGCCGCCGAGGCGACCCTCCGTACCCACGTCCCGGGCCACCCGCGTCACCTGCTCGGCGAAGGCGGAAAGCTGGTCGACCATCGTGTTGATGGTGTTCTTCAGCTCCAGGATCTCGCCCCGGGCGTCCACGTCGATCTTCTGCGACAGGTCGCCGCGCGCCACCGCCGTGGTCACCTGCGCGATCTGACGCACCTGCGAGGTCAGGTTCCCGGCCATGAAGTTGACGGAGTCGGTCAGCTCCTTCCAGGTGCCCGACACCCCCTCCACCCGGGCCTGGCCGCCGAGGCGGCCCTCCGTACCCACGTCCCGCGCCATCCGCGTGACCTGGTCCGCGAAGGACGACAGCTGGTCGACCATCGTGTTCACGGTGTTCTTCAGCTGGAGCATCTCGCCGGAGACGTCCACCGTCACCTTCTGCGACAGATCGCCGTTGGCCACCGCCGTGGTCACCTGCGCGATGTTGCGGACCTGCCCGGTGAGGTTGCGGAAGGCGGTGTTCACCGAGTCGGTGAGGTCCTTCCACGTCCCCGCCGCCCCCGGCACCTGCGCCTGACCGCCCAGCTCGCCCTCGACGCCGACCTCGCGGGCCACCCGCGTCACTTCTGCACCGAAGGACTGGAGTTGGTCCACCATCGTGTTGACGGTGTTCTTCAGCTCCAGCATCTCGCCGGCCACGTCGACGGTGACCTTCTGCGACAGATCGCCGTTGGCCACCGCGGTGGTCACCTGGGCGATGTCCCGCACCTGGGTGGTGAGGTTGCGGAAGACGGTGTTCACCGAGTCGGTGAGGTCCTTCCACGTCCCCGCCGCCCCCGGCACCTGCGCCTGACCGCCGAGCAGGCCCTTGGCACCCACCTCACTGGCCACCCGCGTGACCTCGTCCGCGAAAGTCCGCAGCGTCTCCGTCATCTGGTTGATCGTTTCGGCCAGCTGCGCGACCTCGCCGCGCGCGCTGACCCGCACCTTCTGCGACAGGTCCCCGTTGGCGACCGCCGTCGTCACCTGCGCGATCCCGCGCACCTGGGCCGTCAGGTTCCCGGCCATCGTGTTGACGGAGTCGGTCAGGTCCTTCCACACGCCCGCGACCCCCGGCACCTTGGCCTGGCCGCCCAGCTCGCCCTCCGTGCCCACCTCGCGGGCGACCCTCGTCACCTCGGAGGAGAAGGACGACAGCTGGTCCACCATGGTGTTCACGGTGTTCTTCAGCTGGAGCATCTCGCCGGCCACGTGCACGGTGACCTTGCGCGACAGATCACCCTTCGCGACGGCCGTCGTGACGAGAGCGATGTCACGCACCTGCGCGGTGAGCCTGTACGCCATCGTGTTGACGGAGTCGGTCAGATCCTTCCAGGAACCGGACATTCCGCGCACCTGGGCCTGACCGCCGAGCTTGCCCTCGGTGCCCACCTCCAGCGCCACGCGCGTCACCTCGTCGGTGAACGCGGACAGCTGGTCGACCAGGTTGTTGACCGTACGCCCGACCTTCAGGAACTCCCCGCGCAGCGGATGCCCCGCCCCCTCGGCGGCCTGCGCCCGCAGGTCCATCCGCTGGTCCAGATCACCCTCGGCCACCGCCGACAGCACCCGTCCCACCTCGGACACCGGCCGGGCCAGGTCGTCGACCAACTGGTTCGAGGCGTCGATCGCGGCCGCCCAGGAGCCCTCGCAGGCACCCGTTTCCAGCCGTTCGCTCAGCTTCCCCTCGCGGCCCACCATCCGCCGGACCCGCGACAGCTCCCCGGTCAGGTGCAGATTGCGGTCGGCGACCTCGTTGTAGACGGCGGCGATCTCCGCCATCACGCCCTCGCCGGACACCGTCAACCGCTTGCGGAAGTTTCCGTCCCGCATCGACACCAGGGCCGTGAGCAGCCGGTTCAGAGCGGCGGTATCGACCTCTGTCGTGCCGCTGCGCCGGGACCGCCCGCCCTTCGGCCGCGTCCCCGTACGCCGCACCACTGCGCCAGACTCCACCGTGTCCCTCCCGAAAGGGTCGACCACTGTTCCACCGGACACCTGACTCATCACAAGCCGGCTCTGCAAGCCTGCCCAGTGTTTCACCCTGGCCGAACCCGGCCATAACACTTCGGCACCATCGCACACCCGCCGTACCCTGCGAGTGGATTCCCGGACGACGGCACCATGCCGTCCGCGAAGGTAAGTAACCTGGCAACCGATGTCCAACCGCGTCGAAGGAGATTCGTGATCACGGCACGGGCGGCTGCCAGCTTCGATCCCCTCGGGCGCTCGGTCGCCGCCGCTCGCGCGTTCGTCCGCGACACCCTGCAGGGCTGGGGCTTCGCGGACATCGTCGACGACGCGGTGGTCCTCACCAGCGAGCTCGTCACCAATGCCGTGGTCCACGCCGGCACCCGGGCGGAGGTGCTGTGCCTGCGCACCGAGGACGGCGTCCGGGTCGAGGTCGCCGACCGCTACCCGGAGCGCGGACTGCCGCTGGGGCACCCGGGCGAGCGCCCGTACGCCGACCCCGACCGCGAGAACGGCCGCGGGCTGATGCTCTGCGCCGCCCTGGCCACCCGCTGGGGAGTCGAGTACACGTCCACCCACAAGCACGTCTGGTTCCGCCTCGATCTTCCAGACCGGCCGGTCGGTACCCGCTCGGCGGGCCCCGTCGTCCCCGACCAGCTGCTCCCCCTCGCCGACAGCCGGGTCCGCGTCGCCGTCCTCCAGGTCGACTCGGGCGATGCCGTCTCCGCCTGGAACGAGGACGCCGAGCACATTTTCGGCCACCCCGCCGAGAAGGCCGTGGGCCGCCCGCTGGCCGAGCTCGCCGCGTGGCCGCAGACCCCGGGCACCGGCACCGGCATCGTCGAGGCCCTGCGCCTGTCCCGCTGGGAGGGCAGCTACGGCGTCCGCGGCGCCGACGGGCGCGTCATCCCCGTCTACGCCTCCCACCTGCGGGTCCGCGACGCACACGGCGAGCCGTCCACCGTCTGCCTGCTCGTCCACGACGACGAGCGCGCCCTCCTCCAGAGCCCCGTACGGGTGCCCTCCACGGACAGCGGCCACTTCGGCGAGCCCCGTGCCGCCGACCCCTTCGAGGTCTTCATCGGCTCTCCCGCCCCCGACGACCTCGACGGCCTGCTCCAGCGCACCGTGGAGCGCGCCCGCGACCTCCTGGACGCCGATGCCGCCTTCCTGCTGCTCGCCACCGACGACGAGACCGAACTGGAGGTCCGGGCCACCACCGGCCTGCCCTCCACCCGCCAGCGCTTCGCCCGCGTCCCGGTCGAGGCCGGCACCAACCGCTACGGCTCCGCCCGCATGCCGGCCGTCCACGACGACCTCGTCGCCGTCCCCGGAGCCGTTCCGCTCCTGGAGGGCACCGGTATGCGCTCCGCGGTCACCGTCCCCCTCAAGGTCGAGGGCCGCCTCACCGGCTCCCTCGGCGTCGCCGCCGAGGGAGCCGGCCGCTACTCCAACGAGGAGGCGCTCCACCTCCAGTTCGCCGCCGACCGCATCGCCCTGGCGGTGGAGTCCGCCCGCCTCGGCGAACTGGAACGGCTGCGCCGCGGGTCCCTCTCCTTCCTCGTCGAGGCCTCCGACCTGCTGGCCGGCACGCTGGACCGGGACCAGACCCTGGCCCTCATGGCCCAGATGACCGTCCCGACGCTCGCCACCTGGTGCGCCGTCTACACCATCGCCGACCAGTCCTCGGACCCGTACCTCTCATACGTCCTCCACGAGGACGAGGACCGCATCGACGGTCTGAAGGCGCTGCTGTCCCGGGTCAGCCCGCCCGAACCGGTCCGCGAGGCCGGCGCCCGCCCGTGGCCGGAAGCCGCCCTCGCGGTCGGCGGCGAGACGGTGGTCCTGCCCCTCCTCGCCCGTAACCGCGTGATCGGCATGCTCACCCTCGGCAAGCCGCGGGAGGAGCACTTCCGCCAGGAGATCCTCGAACTCGCCGAGGACCTCTCCCGCCGGGCCGCGCTGGCCCTGGACAACGCCCGCCTCTATTCGGAGCGCACGGCGATCAGCCGCTCCCTCCAGCGCAGCCTGCTGCCGCCAGGCTCCCCCGCCATCCCCGGCATGGAGGTAGAGGTCATCTACCGCGCCGCCGGCGAGGGCAACGAGGTGGGCGGCGACTTCTACGACGTGTTCCCGATCCGCGACGGCGCGTACGGCTTCGCCATCGGCGATGTCTGCGGCACGGGACCGGAGGCGGCTGCCGTGACCGGCCTGGCCCGGCACGCGCTGCGCCTGCTGGCCCGCGAGGGCCTCGGCGGCCCGGCCGTCCTCGAACGCCTCAACGCGGCCATCCTCGACGAGGGCGCCCGCAGCCGCTTCCTCACCCTCCTCTACGGCGAGCTGCACCCGCAGCAGGACGGCGGCGCGCTGATGAAGGTCGTCTGTGCGGGCCACCCGCTCCCGCTGCGCCTGCGTCCGAACGGCATGGTCGACGCGGCGGCGGAACCGCAGCCCCTGCTGGGTGTGATCGAGGACCTCGAGCTGTACGAGCAGACCGTCATGCTCGACCCTGGCGACGTCCTGCTGTGCGTCACGGACGGTGTGACGGAGCGGCGTGAGGGCAGCCGGATGCTCGGGGACGACGGCCTCACGGAGGTCCTGACGACCTGTACCGGTCTGACCGCCGGTGCGGTCGCCTCCCGTGTCCTGCGCGCGGTGGAGCGCTTCGCGGCCGAGCCCGCCTCGGACGACATGGCGATCCTGGCCTTCCGCGTGCCTCATCCTCGCGCGGGCGATTAATCGCGGTGCGGTCGGCGGCGGCCTGGGCTAGCCTCGGCGGCCATGTCGACTCCCCGTATACGCCCCGATTACACCGCCGACGAACGCACCCAGCTCCTGGGCTGGCTCGACATGCAGCGCTCGATCATCCGCTGGAAGTGCGAGGGCCTCTCCGACCAGGACGCCCACCGCCCCGTCCTGCCGTCTTCTCCGCTGATGACGGCCGCAGGTCTCGTCTCCCACATGCGCTGGGTCGAGCACTGCTGGTTCGAGGTGATGCTGCTGGACCGTCCTTCCGGCGCCAACCCCCAGTTCGGGGAGGTGGAGGACGCGGACATGCAGGTCGACGGGATCCCCCTCGGCCGGCTCCTCGAGGAGTACGACCGCCAGTGCGCGGTGTCGAACGAGATCGTGGCCTCGCTCTCCCTGGACGACACGGGCCGCAACACGGAGTTCAAGGCGGGTGCCGCCTCGGTGCGCTGGGTCCTGCTCCACATGATCGAGGAGACGGCCCGTCATGCCGGCCATCTCGACGCGATCCGCGAACTGGTGGACGGCGAGAAGGGCTACTACTGACCCTTGAGAACGCAAAAAGGCCCCCGCCGAATGGCGGGGGCCTTTTCTTGTGGAGCCCTTTAACGGAATCGAACCGTTGACCTTCTCCTTACCATGGAGACGCTCTACCGACTGAGCTAAAAGGGCGGGTTGTTCGGCGGCGTCCTACTCTCCCACAGGGTCCCCCCTGCAGTACCATCGGCGCTGAAAGGCTTAGCTTCCGGGTTCGGAATGTAACCGGGCGT